>JBKDPV010000030.1:0-56846 GCA_046342315.1 Cyanobacteriota bacterium | reverse complement strand
CCACATCCAGCAGGAAGCGCAGCCGCAGGCGGATCTCGCGCAGCACCAGATCACCGATCTGAATCTGGCGGGCATTCAGCAACGGCTCGGCACCCTCGCTGGCGCCCACCCCCATCAGCTGCTCGATCCGGCGCAGGCTATCGCCCACGCTGGTGCTGGTGAGCTCATGAATCCGGTAGGGCCCCACCCGCACAGCCAGGGCCTCGGGCCGCAGCCGCAGGCCATGGCAGCTGGCACACGGCACCAGCTCAAGAAACTTCTCCAGCTTCTGGCGCATCGACTCGCCGCTGGCATCGCGCAGCTGCCGCTCCAGAATCGGCAGGATCCCCTCGAAGGGCCGCAGGTAGGTCTGCGCCTTGCGGTAGCGGCTGTCGGCCTGGATGGCGATCGGCTCCTGGGAACCATTGATCAGCACGTCCTGCTGCTCGGCCGTGAGCTGGTTCCAGGGGGTCTTGATCTCGAAGCCGAAGGCCTCGCCCACCGAATACAGCAGCGAGAAGTAGTAGCTGTTGTCCTTGTCGCTCCAGGGGGCGATCGCCGCGTACACCGGCAGGGAGGGATCCGGGATCACCCGCTCGCTGGTGAACTTACGCAGATGGCCGATGCCATGGCAGTCGGAGCAGGCCCCGTAGGGGCTGTTGAAGGAGAACAGGCGCGGCGAGAGTTCCTCCATCACCGCCCCGTGGACCGGACAGGCGAAGTTCTCGGAATAGAGCCGTTCGCGCTCCACCCCCTCCGGCATCTCCTCGCCGGTCTTGGGCACCACCTCCACCAGGGCCAGGCCCTCGCCGCGCTTCAGGGCGGTGCCCAGGGAATCGGTGAGGCGCTCCTGGATGCCCTCCCGCGCCACCAGGCGATCCACCACCACCTCGATGTTGTGGGCGTGGTTCTTGTCGAGCTCGATGTTGTCGGCAAGTTCGCGCACCTCGCCGTTGATGCGCACGCGGGCGAAACCCTCGGCCACCAGGCCGGAGAGCAGCTTCACATGGGTGCCCTTTTTGCCCCGCACCACCGGCGCCAGCAGCTGGTAGCGGGTGCCCTCCGGCAGGGTGAGGATCTGATCCACCATCTCGTCGATGGTCTGGGGGCGGATCGAGCGATCGCACTGGGGGCAGTGGGGCTCGCCGGCCCGGCCGAACAGCAGGCGCAGGTAGTCCTGGATCTCCGTCACCGTTCCCACGGTGGAACGGGGGTTGTGGCTGGTGGATTTCTGGTCGATCGAGATCGCCGGCGACAGACCCTCGATCGCATCCACATCCGGCTTGTCCACCTGGCCCAGAAACTGGCGGGCGTAGGCCGAGAGGCTCTCCACGTAACGCCGCTGCCCTTCGGCGAAGATCGTGTCGAACGCCAGGGAGCTCTTGCCGCTGCCGCTCACGCCGGTGAACACCACCAGGCGGTTGCGGGGAATGGTGAGATCGACATTGCGCAGGTTGTGCTGCCGCGCCCCGCGCACCCGGATCACGTCCTCCAGGCTGCCGCCGTTGAGGGTGCGCAGAGCGGCGGCGCTGCCGTTGCCGCGATCCTGAACGGGCTCCGCCGATCTGGCCGTGGACCCGTTGCGGGCGCGGGGCATGGAGAGTGTTCGGCAGCGGATGATTCTATGGGGAGCCCCCGGCGGCAACGGTACGGGCCACCAGGTCTTCGCTGACCTGCCAGAGGCGCTGGCGTTGCTCGGGGTCGAGAGCTGCCGGGGCGATGCGTACGGCCGTGGGCCAGCCCCGCATGCCGCCCCACTGGTTCGGCCCGTAATGGCCCCCGGCCTCCGCCTCCGGCGCGGTGGCGGCGAACAACTGGGGCAGAGCGCCCATGGCGGCGCTCTGGAACAGGGGATCCATCAGCCGATAGGCCAGGGCCTCGAGCCGGGACCCGTTGGCGGCCACCGAATCGGGCTGGAGGTTGGTGCGGGCCAGGCCCGGGTGGGCCGCCAGCGAGAGGATCCGTCCGGATACGACGGCCGCGTCGACGCTCGACCCGGCATCGAGGCGCTGCTGGAGCTCGAGCGCAAAGGCCACGTTGGCCAGCTTGCTCTGGGAATAGGCCTTCCAGCGGTCGTAACGGCGCTCGCCCTGGAGGTCGTCGAAATCGAAGCGGCCGAAGTACTGGGCCCCGGAGGTCACCGTGACCACCCGGGCCCCGGGACGGCGTTGCAACAGGGGAAGCAGGGCGCGGGTGAGGGCGAAGTGACCGAGATGGTTGGTGCCGAACTGCAGCTCGAAGCCCTGGCGGGTGAGCCGCCGCGGCGGGGCCATCACGCCGGCGTTGTTGATCAGCAGATCGAGGCGGCCGTAGCGCTCGGCCATCGCCGCCGCCGCCCGGTCCACGCTCTCCAGGTCGGCCAGGTCGAGATCGAGCAGGTCGATCGGACCGGTGGCGGTGGGCAGCAGCTCCTGGCGCGCCGCCTCGGCCCTGGCGCGGGAGCGGCAGCCCAGCACCACGGTGGCTCCGTGGCTCGCCAGGGCGCGGGCGGTCTCCAGACCCAGGCCGCTGCTGGCCCCGGTGACCAGGGCGAGGCGACCGGTCTGGTCGGGAATGTCGGAAGTGGTCCAGGCCATGGCGCGAGTGTCCCACGTGCGGGACACTCGCGGCTCCAGGTTCAGGCGGCTCCCCGCTCGGCTCCTGGGCTTTCGGGGCGCTCCAGCAGGCTTGCGGCATAGCTGCGCACCTCGCCGGAATCGCCGCCGGCCAGTTCCGCCAGTTCCGCCTGGCGTTCGTGGGTCTCGCGCAGCTGGTGAACCCGGGTGTGGGTCTGCCCCGCCTTCACCACCTTGCTGACGCGGAAGTGATGGGGGGCCGCGGCGGCCACCAGGGGCTGGTGGGTAACGCAGAACACCTGACGGTGCTCGGCAAGCCGGCGCAGCAGATCGGCCATCGCACCACTGACACGCCCGCTGACGCCGGTGTCGATCTCGTCGAACAGCAGGGCGACGTGGGGATCAGCCGCCGCCAGACAGGTTTTCAGGGCCAGCAGGAAGCGGCTCATCTCACCGCCGGAGGCCACCTCCGCCAGCGGTGCCAGGAGCTGGCCGGGGTTGGCGCTGAACCGGAAGCTCACCGCATCGGCGCCCTCCTCGCCGGGCTCGGCCGGTTCGATCGCCACGACGAAACGCACATGGGCCAGGCCCATCGGCCGGAGCGCCTCCATCAGCCGGGTCTCCAGCTCCCGGGCGGCGGTCTGGCGAGCCGCGGTGAGGGCGCCACAGGCCCGGTCGCGATCCCGGCGGGCGGCGGTCTCGGCCTGTTCCAGCGCCGCCAGCGAGGCTTCGGCGCCGCCGGGGGCCAGTTGCAGGCGCAGCCGATCACGCAGGTCGATCAGCTCAGCCAGATCCCGCCCATGGCGGCGCTCCAGCGCCTTCAGCTCGGCCATGCGCTCCTGCAGCTCCGCCAGGTGATCGGGGTCGCTCTCGAGCCCGGCGCCGTAGCGTTCGAGGTCGCGAGCCAGATCCTGCATCCCCGCCAGCGCATCCGTGCAGGTCTGACGCAGTTGCTCAAGGGAAGGGTCCAGGCCCTGCATCTGCTGCAACTCCTGTTCGCAGACCGCCAGATGGTCGAGGGCCGAAGGGGCACCATCGGCCCCCTCCACCAGCCGGCCCAGCAGCAGACCCACGCCCTCCTGCAGGCGAACCCCGTGGGCGAGCCGGTCCTGCTCGATCTGCAGCCGCTGCCGCTCCTGCGGGTCGTCGAGAGCGGCGGACTCCAGGTCGTCGAGAAGCTGGAGCTGCTGCTCCCGCTCCCGTTCGAGCCTCTCCTGGTCGGCCCGGGCGGCGGTCAGGGAAGCCTGGGCCTCGCGCCAGCGGCGGAAGCCGATCCGGACGTCCTCCAGCAGAGGGATCTGTCCATCGCCGGCGAAGCGGTCGAGCCAGCGGCGCTGCTGGCCGGGGCGGGCCAGCTGCTGGGTCTGACCCTGCACGGTGAGATCCAGCAGCAGGGGGCGCAGCTCGAGGATCTGGGCGCGGCTCACGGCGGTGCCATCGAGCCGGTGGCGGCTGCTGAGGCGCCCCTCCGCCAGCCGCCATTCGCGGCTGATCAGTAACTCGTCGTCGTCGCTGTCCAGCTCCTGGTCGCGCAGCCAGGCCCGCACCGGCGGGCTGAGGGAGAAACCGGCCTCGATCCGGCCGCGGTCGCTGCCGCGGCGCAACAGACGGGCCGCCTGGCCACCCTGGGCACCGCCGAGAAGGGCATCGAGGGCATCGAGCAGGAGCGATTTGCCGGCGCCGGTCTCGCCGGTGAGCACATGGAAGCCGGTCCCGAACGAGAGCTCGAGGCGTTCGATCAGGGCGATGTTCTCGAGGCGCAGTCCGGTGAGCACCCCCGCCTCCGTGGATCGTTCGGTCAGCCGCCCGACCGTAGCGGCTGCGTCTTTCGTTTAGAAGGGGATCCACCCGGTTCGACGCCGCGATGGTGCCCACTGCCGCCGAGACCGCCCTGTCCTCCATGCGCGAAGCCGTGCAGGGTACGAACGTGCCGCCTGTCGCGGAGCCTGCGGCAGCCCAGCTGGCCGTGGCAGTGGAGGACCTCGTTCCCGGCCCGCCGGCGGCGGCGCCCCCGCAGGAGCTGGGCGACTTCATCGAGGCGGCCGGCCTGCTGAGCTACGACCCGGCCGCCATCACCCGCATCTACGCCGGCCATCCCCGCCGGCTGCTGCGCCGCCTCTGGCAGACCCTGGTGCCGATCGGCCTCTATCTGCTCGGCGTCGGCACCGACTGGCTGACGGGCCGCCTGAAGATCCATGGCCAGGCACGGGCCCGCGCCAAGGAAGCGGCGGATCTGGTGGCCTCCCTCGGCCCCGCCTTCATCAAGGCCGGCCAGGCCCTCTCCACCCGGCCCGACATCATTCCGCCGGTGCTTCTCGAAGAGCTGGCCCAGCTTCAGGACCAGCTGCCCGGCTTCGATTCGTCCCTGGCCATGGCCTGCATCGAGGAGGACCTCGGCGCACCGGTGGAGGCGATCTTCGAGCAGCTCGACCGCGAACCGATTTCTGCCGCCTCCCTGGGGCAGGTGCACAAGGGGGTGCTGAAAGACGGCCAGAAGGTGGCGGTGAAGGTGCAACGGCCGGGTCTGCGCGAGCAGATCACGCTCGATCTCTACATCGTGCGCAACATCGCCGCCTGGCTCAACCGCAATGTGGGCCTGATCCGCAGCGATCTGGTGGCGCTGATCGACGAACTGGGCAAGCGGGTGTTCGAGGAGATGGACTACCTCAACGAAGCCGCCAATGCCGAGAAGTTCGCCCAGCTGCACCGCCACAATCCACGCATCGCCGTTCCGCGCATCCATCACCAGGCCACCTCCCGGCGGGTGCTCACCATGGAATGGATCGACGGCGTCAAGCTCACCAACCTCGATGCCGTGCGGGCGATCGGCATCGATCCCGACGACATGGTGGAGGTGGGGGTGAACTGCAGCCTGGAACAGCTGCTGGAGCACGGCTTCTTCCACGCCGACCCCCATCCCGGCAATCTGCTGGCCCTAGCGGACGGCCGCCTGGCCTACCTCGATTTCGGCATGATGAGCGAGGTGTCACGCGAGTCGCGCACCGGCCTGATCCAGGCGGTGGTGCACCTGGTGAACCGCAATTTCGGGGCGCTGTCGAAGGATTTCGTGGCCCTCGGCTTCCTCGGCGAAGAGGTGGATCTCGAGCCGATCGTGCCCGCCTTCGAGACGGTGTTCGGCCAAGCCCTGGAGATGGGGGTGAACCGGATGGACTTCAAGGCCGTCACCGATGATCTCTCCGGCGTGATGTACCGCTTCCCGTTCCGGGTTCCTCCTTACTACGCCCTGATCATCCGGTCGCTGGTGACCCTGGAGGGGATCGCCCTGAGCGTGGATCCCAACTTCAAGATCCTCGGCGCGGCCTATCCCTACTTCGCCCGGCGGCTGATGGAGGATCCCGATCCCTCCCTGCGCCGCAGTCTCAGGGAGATGCTCTACGACGGCGACACCTTCCGCTGGGCGCGGCTGGAGAACCTGATCGGCAGCGCCGCCCTGCAGCAGCAGCTCGATCTGGAGGGCCTGCTCGACCAGGTGATCGACTTCCTGTTCTCCCCCAACGGCGGCCTGCTGCGGCGCCAGCTGGTGGATGCCGCGGTGGAGCGGATGGATGCCCTCGCCTGGCGTACCACGCTGCGGCTGGGCCAGCGGCTGCCACGGGCGCTCCAGCCTCCCGGCCTGCGCGACCGGCCACGCGATCCGGTTCTGGAGGCGGGTCCGTTGCTGGATCTTGAACCGCTCCAGCAGCTGGCGGCAATCCTGCGGGACCTGCCGGGCTTTGAACCGTCGATGCTGCTGCGGCGGCTGCCCCGCGTGCTGGGGGAGAGCGAACTGCGCCGGATGGGCTTCGACGTGGCCCGCGGACTGGCCGAGCGCGGGGTGGTGCGCCTCCTGCGCGATGTGCTCCTCCCCCGCGAAGGTGCCGGGTTTCCACCGCTGGCCTCGGCCTGATCGTCTGCGGAGTGCCGCCTAGATTCGGATCTCCTTCCCGATGATCCCGGTGCGCAGAAGGCAACGATTGCTGGCAGGCCTTCTCGGCATCGGCCTCTTCACGGGGATTCCGGCCATGGTTCCTTCGGCGCGCGCCGCCGAGAACCTGGTGTTTGTGAGCGGCGCCTTCCGCCGGTCGATTCCGGTCGAGGACCTCGACCATCTGGCCCGCACCGGTGAAGCGCGGGGGTTGCTGGGTGATGCCCTGCGGCTGGGCAGGCAGGATCCCCAGGAGGTGGCCAAGCTGCTCAACCAATCGGTGGCGCTGCCGATCACCCTGGTGAGCCGCCTTCTGAACACGCGCATCGGCGAGGCGATTCTCGAGCGCCTGGCGCGCATCTTCTATCCGCTCAAGGTGCCCGAAGCGGGGATTCCCGCCATGCGCTCGGCCATGGTGCTCGGCATCGATGCCGGCAAGGGCTCCCTTTCGGCGATCTCGTTCCTGCAGGCCTATCCGAACGACAACCTCGAGGTGAACCTGCCGGCCCTTCTCGCCCTGATGCGCAAGGCCAGCTCGATCGCCGACCTGGCCCGCTTCTTCTCCGAGTCTCCCCTCGACGGCCTGCGGGGAGACACCAAGGCACCGGAAAGCTCATCCACCGCCACGCCGTAGATTCGGCCCGTACCCCGCTGCCCGCGACCGTGCTTGAGGTTCTGCGTCGACTGGGCCAGCGTCCCACGATGCAGGACTGGCCGGGTCTGATCGAGGCCTACCGCTCCTGGCTGCCGGTGTCGGCCAGAACACCGGTGATCACTCTGCGCGAAGGGGCCACTCCCCTGATCCCGGCACCGGTGATCGCCGAGCGCATCGGCCGCGGGGTGAAAGTGTTCCTCAAGTACGACGGCCTCAACCCCACGGGCTCCTTCAAGGACCGGGGCATGACCATGGCCATCAGCAAGGCGAAGGAGGAGGGCTCGGAGGCGGTGATCTGCGCCAGCACCGGCAACACCTCGGCCGCCGCCGCCGCCTACGCCCGCAGGGGTGGCATGCGGGCCTTCGTGCTGATCCCCGACGGCTACGTGGCCCAGGGCAAGCTGGCCCAGGCCCTGCTCTACGGCGCCGAGGTGCTGGCGGTGCAGGGCAACTTCGACCGGGCCCTGGCGATCGTGCGCGAAGTGGCCGACCGCTATCCGGTCACCCTGGTGAACTCCCTCAACCCCTACCGCCTGCAGGGCCAGAAGACGGCCGCCTTCGAGGTGGTGGATGCCCTGGGCGACGCCCCGGACTGGCTCTGCATCCCGGTGGGCAACGCCGGCAATATCAGTGCCTACTGGATGGGCTTCAACGAGTACAAAGGCGCCGGCCACAGCCGCAAGCTGCCGCGCATGATGGGCTTCCAGGCCGCCGGGGCCGCCCCGCTGGTGCTCGGCCACACCGTGGAGCAGCCGGACACGATCGCCACCGCGATCCGCATCGGTAACCCTGTGAACAAGGAGAACGCGCTGCGGGCCCGGGAGGAGAGCAACGGTGGCTTCATGGCCGTCACCGATGCGGAGATCATCGAGGCCTACAAGTTGCTGGGCAGTGGCGAGGGGGTGTTCTGCGAACCCGCCAGTGCCGCCTCCGTGGCGGGCCTGATCAAACGCCGAGAGGAGGTGCCTGCGGGGGCCACAGTGGTCTGCGTGCTCACCGGCAACGGCCTCAAGGACCCCACCACCGCGATCGAGCACAACGACGCCAGGTTTCACACCGGCATCGCCCCGGAAACCGATGCGGTGGCCTCGGTGATGGGGTTCTAAACCGCATTCCAGCCAGGCTCACGCGGCCGCACCCGCAGCGAGAAGCCTGGGGAAAGACCGTCTGCCGATGGGGAGAATCGAACGGGTTCCGCCGCCTCGGGACTCCGGCGTTTTTCCCCAGGCATGGGAAAGCGCGGAAAACCTGGCACGCAGCCACAGTCGTTCCCGCGTTTCCGCAGGGATCGGGGAGCAGCAACAAGCGCCAGCATTGAAAACTCATAGGTTTTCCCCTGTCTCCCCCGCGCCTTCTACGACGGGTTGTTTTTCTTTTTCTGAATCCAGATCCATGGGAGAAAAGAGGAGCAGGGGAAAACGTGCTGCCCGTTGCGCTTTCGCACACCGTGTGAAACCGTGGGCCGGTCCGCCCGTCGTTCCGCACCCCCACCCCTGCCATGAAGCTGGTCTGTTCCCAGGCCGAACTCAACGCCAGCCTTCAGCTCGTCAGCCGGGCCGTGGCCGCTCGCCCCACCCATCCGGTGCTGGCCAACGTCCTGCTCACGGCCGATGCCGCCACCGGACGCCTGAGCCTCACCGGCTTCGATCTGAGCCTCGGCATTCAGACCAGCCTCCCCGCCGCGGTGGAGAGCAGCGGTGCGATCACCCTCCCGGCCCGCCTGTTCGGGGAGATCGTCTCCCGGCTGTCAGCCGACAGCCCGATCAGCCTCAGCTGCCCCGAGGGGGAGGAGCAGGTGGAGCTCACCAGTCAGTCCGGCAGCTATCGGATGCGGGGAATGCCTGCGGATGACTACCCCGATCTTCCCCTGGTCCAGACCGGCACCCCGATCCGCCTCGATGCCGAGGCGCTGGTGCGCGGTCTGCGGGCCACCCTGTTTGCCAGCAGCGGGGATGAGGCCAAGCAGCTGCTCACCGGCGTGCATCTGCAGGTCGATTCGGAGGGGCTGGAATGTGCCGCCACCGACGGCCACCGTCTGGCGGTCCTGCGCCTGCCCCACGCTCTGGCCCAGGACGGCGTTGGCCAGGGCAGCGAACCGTTCGCGGTGACGGTGCCGGCCCGTTCCCTGCGGGAGCTGGAGCGTCTGCTGGCGGGTCGCGCCTCGGGTGAGCCCCTGAGCCTGTTCTGTGAGCGGGGGCAGGTGGTGGTGCTCTCGGCCGACCAGGTGCTCACCAGCCGCAGCCTCGACGGCACCTACCCCAACTACCGCCAGCTGCTGCCGCCAACGTTCCAGCGCCGCATCGTGCTGCAGCGGCGGGGGTTTGTAGCCGCCCTCGAGAGGGTGGCGGTGCTGGCTGATCAGTACAACAACGTGGTCAAGCTCTCTGCCGATCCTGTGGCCGGCAAGGTGATGATCCGGGCTGATGCTCAGGATGTGGGCAGTGGTTCGGAAGCTCTGGCCGCCGAGATCGAGGGGGAGGACCTGGAGATCGCATTCAACGTGCGCTACCTGCTCGATGGGCTGAAGGCCATGGCCGCCGAGCGGGTCGCCCTCCAGGCCAACGCCCCCACCACCCCAGCAGTGCTGGTGCCGGTGGATGGCGAGGAGACCTTCACCTACCTGGTGATGCCCGTGCAGATCCGCAGCTGAGCCCGTGCCTTCGGCCCTCCCCGAGCAGCTGCTGCTGAGCGATCTGCTACGGCGCCGGGTGCGCTGCGATCAGGGCCTCGACCACGGCCCCGGTGCGATGGCCTGGATGCACCCGCCCGTGCATCGGTTGCTCGGCTGGGCGAGCCGCCCCTCCTCCTTCGGCCAGCGACGCACGGTGTGGCGCCTCGATCAGCTCAAGGGGCTGAGCGAGGCTGAGGTGTTCGTGCGTGGGGAGCCTTCGGAGACCGATCCGGACACTCTCCGCCGCCTGCCCACCCTGCTGGAGGCGGTGCTGCTGGGCGGCGACGGCCAGCCCCTGGGCAGCATCGCCGATGCGGCGGTGGACCTGCGCACCGGTCGCATCCGCCACTACCTGGTGTCCCGCAGTGATCCGCGCCTTCCCGGCAGTAGCCGCTGGCGCCTCGTTCCCGATCGCATCGTCGACCAGCAGCCCGGCCGGGTGTTCAGCGCCCTGCGCGGTCTCGATGACCTCCCCCTGGCCCGGGCGAGCGTGCGCCAGGAATTCCTGCGCCGCTCCCGCCGCTGGCGCGATCAGATGGGCGAGGAGACGGCCCGGCTGCGGGACCAGTTCCAGCAGGCTGGCGGGCGCCTCGAAGATCGGCTGGAGGGCTGGCTGGAGGAGCCCCCCTGGGACGAGCGGGAGGAGCGGAGCGGACGCAGCGACAGCCGGCCGTGGGAGGAAGACCCCGCCGAGCCGGAGAGGGATCTCAGCGCCTACGACGACTGGATCGACGAGGACCGTGATGCCAGTCCCGCACCCCGGTCCCCCGCGCCGGAGCGCCGGCCGCCCGATCGCTATCGCGGCCGCGAGGACGACGATCCCTGGGTCTGAGGGGCTTGACTGAGGGTGGTCGGCACCCCGGAACCGATACTGGAAACACAGTTGTGTTTGCGGCGCCGTGGTGGCCTCCCCCTCGTACTCGGTGCCCGAGGCGCTGAAGAAGGAGAACCTCAGCCAGGCCGACTACGAGGAGATCTGCCGTCGCCTCGGCCGCGCTCCCAACCGGGCCGAACTCGGCATGTTCGGGGTGATGTGGTCGGAGCACTGCTGCTACCGCAACTCGCGGCCGCTGCTGCAGGGGTTCCCCACCGCCGGCCCGCGCATCCTGGTGGGTCCCGGCGAGAACGCCGGCGTGGTGGACCTGGGGGAGGGCCAGCGGCTGGCCTTCAAGATCGAGAGCCATAACCATCCCTCGGCCGTGGAGCCGTTCCAGGGGGCGGCCACCGGCGTGGGCGGCATCCTGCGCGACATCTTCACCATGGGTGCCCGCCCGATCGCCCTGTTGAACGCCTTGCGCTTCGGGCCGCTCGAGGACGAGCGCAACGTGGGCCTGATGGAGGGGGTGGTGGCCGGCATCGCCCACTACGGCAACTGCGTGGGCGTGCCCACGGTGGGCGGGGAAGTGGCCTTCGACCCCAGCTACTCCGGCAATCCGCTGGTGAACGCCATGGCCCTGGGGCTGATGGAGACCGAGGAGATCGTCTGCTCCGGCGCCGAGGGGGTGGGCTATCCCGTTGTCTATGTGGGCAGCACCACCGGTCGCGACGGCATGGGTGGCGCCAGCTTCGCCTCCGCCGAGCTCACCGAGGCCTCCCTCGATGACCGCCCCGCCGTGCAGGTGGGCGACCCCTTCCTGGAGAAGGGGCTGATCGAGGCTTGCCTCGAGGCCTTCCAGAGCGGTGATGTGGTGGCCGCCCAGGACATGGGGGCCGCCGGCCTCACCTGCAGCTGCTCGGAGATGGCCGCCAAGGGCGGTCTGGGCATCGAGCTCGATCTCGATCGCGTGCCCGCCCGCGAGGCCGGCATGACCCCCTACGAGTTCCTGCTCTCGGAATCCCAGGAGCGGATGCTGTTCGTGGTCAAGCCCGGCCGCGAGCACGACCTGATGGCGCGCTTCACCCGCTGGGGCCTGCAGGCGGCAGTGGTGGGCCGGGTGCTGGAGGAGAACGTGGTGCGGGTGCTGCAGAAGGGCGAGGTGGCGGCGGAGGTGCCCGCCAGCGCCCTGGCGGACGACACGCCGATCAACCGCCATGAGCTCATCTCCGAGCCCCCGGCCGAGATCCGGGAGCACTGGAACTGGCGCGAGCAGGAACTGCCCGCCGCCGGCCCCTCCGGCATCGCCCTCGACGACGGCAGCGTGCCCTGGGCCGATGTGCTGCTGCGCCTGCTCGACGATCCCACCATCGGCTCCAAGCGCTGGGTGTACCGCCAGTACGACCACCAGGTGCAGGCCAACACCGTGGTGCCGCCCGGCGGTGCCGATGCGGCCGTGGTGCGGCTGCGGCCCCAGCAGGGGAAAGGGGCGATGGTCGCGGCCCGCCGTGGCGTGGCGGCGGTGGTCGACTGTCCCAACCGCTGGGTGGCCCTCGATCCCGAGCGCGGGGGCATGGCCGCCGTGGCCGAGGCGGCCCGCAACCTCAGCTGCACCGGTGCCGAACCCCTGGCCGTCACCGACAACCTCAACTTCCCCTCCCCGGAAACACCCACCGGCTACTGGCAGCTGGCGATGGCCTGCCGCGGCCTGTCAGAGGCCTGCCGCGTGCTGGCCACGCCGGTCACCGGCGGCAACGTCTCCCTGTACAACGAAACCCGCCTCCCAGGCGGCCGCCTGCAGCCCATCCACCCCACGCCGGTGGTGGGCATGATCGGCCTCGTCCACGATCTCGAGCAGGTGCGGGGCCTGGCCTGGAGCTCGCCGGGGGATGCGATCTGGCTTCTGGGCGCGCCGTTGGAGGCCGCGGACGACGAACGGGTGGGGTTGGGCGGCAGCAGCTATCTCGCCGTGGTTCACGGCCGGCTCACCGGCCGCCCGCCCCTGCCTGATCTCGATCTCGAGCGCGCCGTGCAGGCTCTCGTGAGGGAGTCGATCGCCGCCGGGCTGGTGGCCTCCGCCCACGACCTCAGCGACGGCGGCCTGGCGGTGGCGCTGGCCGAATGCTGCATCGCCTCCGGGCTCGGCGCCCACATCGAGCTCCCCTCCGCCGACCTGCGGCCCGACCGCCTGCTGTTCGCCGAGGGCGGTGCCCGGGTGCTGGTGAGCGTGCCCCCGGTGGCCACCGCGGCCTGGCAGGAGGCCCTCGACCGGGCCTCGCCTGCCGTTCCCGCCCGCTGTCTGGGGGTGGTGGAGGCCGGCACCAGCCTCACCCTTGCCCAGGCAGGCACCACCCTGCTGCACCTGCCGATCGAGGCCCTGCGGGGCAGCTTCGAGCAGGCGATCCCCCGCCGGCTCGCGGCGGCCGGTCCCCCGCCCGACCACTGAGGGAGCCCATGCGCGAGGATGACCTTCCCCCGCCGGCGGCCGCACCCTTGACCTCCCTGCCCGTGTCCGGTGCCGGCCCCGAACGCCCCGACAAGCCGGAGGAGGCCTGCGGTGTCTTCGCAGTGATGGCTCCGGGGCAGGCGGTGGCCAACCTCACCTACTTCGGTCTCTACGCCCTCCAGCACCGGGGACAGGAATCGGCCGGCATCGCCGTGTTCGACGGCAACGATGTGCGGCTGCACAAGGACATGGGCCTGGTGAGCCAGGTGTTCGACCAGGACGTGCTCGAGCGCATGCCCGGCGACCTGGCGATCGGCCACAACCGCTATTCCACCACCGGCAGCAGCAGGGTCTGCAACGCCCAGCCCGTGGTGCTGATGACCCGCCTGGGGCCCCTTGCCCTGGCCCACAACGGCAACCTGGTGAATGCGGCCGAGCTGCGCTCCGAACTCGACCACCGCTCCGGTGAGTTCACCTCCACCACCGACTCCGAGCTGATCGCCTTCGCCCTGCAGCAGGCGGTGGATGGCGGCCTCGACTGGAGCGACGCCATCCAGCAGGCGGCCTCCCGCTGCCGAGGGGCCTTCAGCCTGGCCATCGGCACGCCCGAAGGCCTGTTCGCCCTGCGCGACGGCCACGGCATCCGCCCGCTGGTGTTCGGCCACATGGGCGACCCGGAGCAGGCCCAGTGGGTGGTGAGCAGCGAAACCTGCGGCCTCGACATCATCGGGGCCAGCTTCGATGGCGATGTCCAGCCCGGGGAGCTGGTGCATTTCCGTTCGGGCGATCCGGTTCCCGACCGCCGGCGCTGGATCGACGAGCCCGCCAAGCTGTGCGTGTTCGAGATGATCTATTTCGCCCGTCCCGACAGCCGCTTCTTCGGCGAATCCCTCTACAGCTACCGCGTGCGCATCGGCGAGGTGCTGGCCCGCGAAACGCCTGTGGAGGCCGACATCGTGATCGGCGTCCCCGATTCCGGCATCCCCGCGGCCATCGGCTATTCCGGCGTCAGCGGCATTCCCTTCGGCGACGGTCTGATCAAGAACCGCTACGTGGGCCGCACCTTCATCCAGCCCACCCAGGCGATGCGCGAGGCCGGCATCCGGGTGAAGCTCAACCCCCTCCCCGACGTGCTCTCCGGCAAGCGGGTGGTGGTGATCGACGACTCGATCGTGCGCGGCACCACCAGCCGCAAGCTGGTGCAGGCCCTGCGGGATGCCGGGGCTACCGAGGTGCACATGCGCATCAGCTCGCCGCCGGTCACCCATCCCTGCTTCTACGGCATCGACACCGATACCCAGGACCACCTGATCGCGGCCCGCCTCACCCTGGCGGAGATCTCTCAGCACCTGGGCGTGGATTCCCTCGCTTATCTCAGCAAGGCGGGGATGGTGGAAGCGGCCCAGACCCATTCCAGCCATTTCTGCACGGCCTGCTTCGACGGTGCCTATCCGATCGAGATGGAGGAGGAGGTGCGTCGCAGCAAGCTGATGCTGGAGCCCGCTGGTCTGGCGGCCCGGTCCTGAGCCGGCGGCGATGCGCATCGCCTTCCTCGATTCCTGGCTGCAGCAGGCGGCCGAGGGCAGCGGCACGGCGGTGGCCATCGGTGGCCTGGCCGCGGCCCTGGCGGCCCGGGGCCATCGGGTGGAGCGGATCCTGCCGCCACCGGCCGCCGGTCTGCCGCTGCTTGCTCGTCGGCTCGCCTACAACCTCACCCTGCCCCGCCGCCTCGCGAGCGCTACCTACGATCTGATCGTGGGCTTCGATATCGATGGCTTCCGCCTCGCCGGCGCCTGCCCCGTGCCCTATGTCTGCTCCATCAAGGGGGTGCTGGCCGAGGAGGCCCGATGTGAGCGGGGCTGGCCGCGGCGGATGCTGGCCTCGCTCGCGCTGCTCGAACGGCGCAATGCCCGCCGGGCCGATCTGGTGCTCTCCACCAGCCACTACTGCTGCGAGCGGATCCACGCCCACTACGGCGTGCCGTCCGAGAGGCTGCGCCAGGTGCCCGAAGGGATCGATCTCGCCCTCTGGCAGCCGGCGGACAACGCCGCAGCCGCTGCGGATCGGGAGCCGTTCCGGGTGCTCTGCGTCGCCCGCCAGTACCCCCGCAAGCGCATCGCCGATCTGATCACCGCCTTCGCCACGGTGGTTCAGCGCCTGCCTCAGGCCCGGCTCACGGTGATCGGTGATGGTCCCGAGCATGGCGATCTGGTGGCCCTGGTTCGTCGGCTCGCTCTGGAGGGCCAGGTGGAGCTGCTGGGCGCGCTGGCCAGCGATGCCGAGGTGCGCGCCTGGTACGGCCGCGCGAGTGTGTTCTGCCTCCCGTCGGAGCAGGAGGGCTTCGGCATCGTCTTCCTGGAGGCGATGGCCGCCGGCCTGCCGGTGGTGAGCACCACCGCGGCCGCGATTCCGGAAGTGGTTCCCCATGGCCAGGCCGGGCTGCTGGTGCCCCCGAGGGATCCGGCGACCCTGGCTGCTGCCCTGCTCCAGCTGCTGGAGGATCCCGCTCTGCAGCAGCGCTGCCGCAGCTTCGGCCGCACCCATGTGCAGGCGTTCAGCTGGGACCGGGTGGCGGAACGGTTCCTGGCGGCGGTGGCCCCCCTGATGCCGGTGTGAGCCGCACCAGCCCCCGGCTGCGCCCGGACGTCTTGTCGACGCTGCGCATCGCCCGCAGCAGATCCTCCAGCCGCACCCATACGGAGGGGTAGCGGTAACGGGCGACATCGAGGATCAGCACCCGGTCGCTGCGGGCGTCGTAGGCGGCCAGGGGCGAGATGTGGCCGCCGCCGGCCTGGCCCAGCGCCGGCCGGTCGTAGTTCACCAGCAGACGGTCGCCGGGATCGGCGAGGCTGCGGCGCAGCAGCCCCCGCAGGGAGGCGGCGTCGAAGCGATCCGCCGTCCACCACTGCACCTTCAGGCCCTGCCGCTCGAGCAGCCCCGCGAGCTGCTCGAGGGTCATGCCTTCGCGAGCCACCCGTTCCGGCCGCACGAACGGTGCCGTGGCGGGCTGGAAGAGGTTGTCCTGGGTCCAGAAGCGGTAACGGCCGTAGCCCGCCGCCGGCGGTGCCGGCACGGCCATGCTGTTGAGAGCCATCACGGCACTGGCCACACCGCAGTAGGCCAGATTCGCCTGGGTGAGGAACTCCTGCACCAGGGGGGCGTAGTCGGCCCGGGCTTCGCTGCGCTGCAGCAGCGCCTGACCCTCGGCACCCGCCAGGGGAACCGGGGCCGCGGCCACCACCCCCTGGCTGGCGCGGGTGGGGATGTCGCTGGCCAGCACCACCAGGGCCGTGGCAAGGGCCGCGACCCCAACGCCGGCCTGGCACCGTTGGATCACGGCCTGCGCTCGCTTCATGGCGTGCCCAGGGGAACCAGCCCTGCCAGTTCCGTTCCATCGGGAAGCCCGAGGGCCTCGCCGGTGCCGTCGGCCTCCTCCACCGCCAGATCCGCGGCCAGGAACCGCAGGCTGCCGCTACCCCCGACCACCCGCGTCCCGACCACCGTCGCTCCATCGGCCTGCAGATCGACGAGCCGGTCGTCGCGCTCGAGGAAGCGGATGCCGATCTGACCCAGGTCGCCCCGCTGGCAGAGCCGCAGACCGGCCATCGCCAGTCGCTTGACGCGGCCCCGTCGGGTGGCCAGCAGCACCTGCCCGTCGGCGGGGGCGGCGGCGGCTCCCACCACGCTCTCGCCCGGGAGCAACCGCAGCAGCATCGGCCCCTGGGCTGCGCGGCCCATCACCGGCAGATTCGCCTCGTTCATCGCCAGCCGCAGCAGCCGCCCGGTGCTGCTGGCCACCACCAGATCGAGCCGGTCGTCGCAGGCCACCACCCGCTGCAGCACCACGCCGTCCCGCAGCTTGAGCACGGTGGCGGCCCGGCCCGAGAGCTCGAGAAACTCCTCGATCGGCAGCCGCTTGAAGCGGCCGTCGCTGCTCAGCAGGCCCAGGCTGCCCCGCGGCGGTGTCGGCAGCGGCAGCACCTGCACCACCCGTTCCCCCGCCAGGCTCTCCGGCAGGAACTTCTCAAGGTTTCCGGGCGTCTGGGCGGAGAATTCCCAGCGCAGCAGCGCCACCCTTCCCTCGGAGGTGAAGGCCAGCACCCCCGGCTGGCCGGTGGTGGGAAGGATCAGCCGGGCGGGAGCGGGATGGTCGCCGAAGGCGCAGGGCTCCTCGAGGTGCAGGCGCCCCAGCACCTGGGGGGTCACCACCCGCACCGTTCCGTCATCCTGAACCAGCAGCCGGCTGTCCCCTGCCAGGGCTTCGAACGCCTGCAGCCGCTGGGCCTCGGCATTCGGTCGCACGGCCGCGGACCGCTGGGCCACCAGCTCGTCGCCCCCCTCCACCAGCCGAGTGCGGCGCGGGGTGGCGTAGCGCTTTTTCAGCGCCTTCAGTTCAGTCACCATCGCGTCCAGCAGTGCGGTGCGGTCGTCAAGCAGGTGGCGCAGACCGGCCCGCTCCTCTTTCAGATCGTCCGCCTCCCGCCGAAGGCCTTCCTGTTCGAGACCGGTGAGCCGGCGCAGGGGCATCGCCAGCACCGCATCCGCCTGGCGTTCGCTCAGATCCAGGTGCACCTGCAGGCTCGCCCGGGCGCTGGCGGCATCGGCTGCGGCGGTGATCATCTCGATCACGTCCTTGAGCCGGTCGAGAGCCTTGATCAGGCCTTCCACCACTTCCAGCCTGTCCTCGCAGCGCTTGAGGGCGTGGCGGGTGCGGCGGATGAGGGTGAGTTCCCTGTACTCCAGGAACCGCTGCAGCAGCTCCCGCAGCGTCAGCTGCACAGGCTGACCGTTCACAAGCGCCAGCAGGATGGCGCCGAAATTGCTCTGCAGGGCGGTGCGACGCTGCAGCTCCGCCAGCACCGATTCGGCATTGGCATCGCGCCGGAGTTCCACCACGACCCGCATGCCGTCGCGATCGCTCTCGTCACGGATGTCGGCGATGCCCGTGATCCTGCCCTCATTCACCTGTTCCGCCAGCTTCTCGATCCAGCCCGCCTTGCTCAGCTGATAAGGGAGCTCGGTGACCACGATCGCGCTGCGACGGTGGCGGCCCTTGCCGGGCTGCACCTCCTCGATGTGGGCCACGCCGCGCATCGGGATGCTTCCCCTGCCGGTGAGGTACGTGTCGCGCACGCCGGAGCCGATCAGCACCTCTCCGCCGGTGGGGAAGTCGGGCCCGGGCACCAGGGTCAGCAGTTTCTCGTCGCTGGTGTCGGGTCTGCGGATCAGGGCGATCAGGGCTTCCACCACCTCTCCCAGGTTGTGAGGAGGGATGCTGGTGGCCATGCCCACGGCGATGCCGCTGCAGCCGTTGAGCAGCAGGAACGGCAGCTGGGCCGGCAGGACGGTGGGCTCCTGCTGGGAGCCGTCGAAGTTGGGGGCGAAGTCGACCGTGTCCTCGCCGATCTCATCAAGCAGCCCCTCGTTGGCGATCGGGGCGAGCCGCGTTTCCGTGTAGCGCATCGCCGCCGGCGGGTCGTCGTCGACCGAGCCGAAGTTGCCGTGGCCGTCGAGCAGGGGGTGGCGGCTGGCGAAGCTCTGCACCAGCCGCACCAGCGCGTCGTACACCGCCTGATCCCCGTGGGGGTGGTACTTGCCCAGCACATCGCCCACGACCCGGGCGCATTTGCGGTAGGGGCGATCGGGCGTGAGCCCGAGTTCGTGCATCGCGAACAGGATGCGCCTCTGCACCGGTTTGAGCCCGTCGCGCACGTCCGGCAGGGCCCGCCCCACGATCACGCTCATCGCGTACTCGAGGTAGGAGCGCTGCATCTCCTGATGCAGGGCAATCGGCTCGATGCGTGACTCGGGACGCTCCTCGGCCATCCGGTCCTGGGGCTGTGGGGCGGAAGGCGCTCAGCCTACAGATCGCGGCCGGTGCTCATTCCTCGCTGTCGCTCGTGCCCGAGGCGTTGGCGGTGGCCCTCTCCACGGCCGGCTTGAGCTCCGGCAGGGCCAGCAGCTGCCGGGAGGCCGCCCGCAGCTTCGGACCCCACAGCTGTTCTTTCTGGAAACTGTCGAGCACGTAGTTGGGATCGGCCGCCAGCGCGACTTCCGTCAGTCGGATCGCCTCCTTCCGGTTGCTCTCGCCACCGCCGAAGAGAGCGGTGGCGAGAGCCAGGGTGGTTTCGGCTGCGTCGGGCTTGATCTTCAGCACCCGCCGCCAGCGATTCACCGCCTCGCCGGTGCGGCCGGCCTCGTACAGCACCAGGCCCTGGTTGTTGATCGCCTCCCAGAAGTCCTTGCGCAGGCCGGAGGCCCGCTCGAACGAGCTCAGAGCGGTATTGGGATCGCCCAGAAGGAGCTGGGCATTGCCGAGATCGAAGTAGGCGCTGGCGTTCTTCGGATCCAGCTGCAGGCCCTTGCGCAACAGCGTGAGCGCATCGGCGGGTTTGCCGTTGCGCAGGGCCAGCGAACCCTCGGCGAACCAGATGCCTGGGTTGTTGGGATCGAGTTCCTTGGCCCGGCTCAGGGCGTAGAGCGCCTTGTCGGTCTTGTTGCTGCGCAGGTGCGCTTCGGCCAGCAGGACCCAGCTCTGCGGATTATCCGGCAGCAGCCGCACCGTGAGTTCGGCCAGCCTGGCCGCATCTTCGGCCTGACCCAGGCGCAGCAGCCGGGTGGCCGCCTGGGCGATCCCCAGCCCCGCCCCCTCCAGCTCCTTTTCCTGGGGCAGGTACACGTAGGGAACGATCGCCTGGGCGGGGAGGCTCGTTCCGAGCAGCAGGGTCGTGACCAGGGGCAGGGTGAAAAACAGGAGCCTGCGGCGGCGACCCACGGAGCTATGGCAGGAATGAAGCCAGCCTAGGGATTCGCCGGCTTTTCTCCCACAGCGGCCTGCAGATTCCGCCGCCACATCCATGGCTTGATCCGGCGCAGGGCCGATGCCCGCAGTCGCTCGTCCCATTGGGTGTCGCTCCAGCCCAGGGCTTCCTCGGCCCGCAGATCCAGCAGCCAGGGGCGTGGTTGCAGATCGGGATCTTCGGAGCTCGGCAGCTGGGGGCCGTTCCAGGGACACACCTCCTGGCAGATATCGCAGCCGGCTACCCAGCCCTCCAACGACCCCGCAATCTTCTGCGGCAGCAGCGGATCGCGGTTCTCGATCGTGTGGTACGAGATGCAGCGGCGGGCGTCGACCACAAACGGCTCGGGCAGGGCCCCGGTGGGACAGGCATCGAGGCAGCGCCGGCAGCCGCCGCACAGGGATGCCGCCGGCGCGTCAGCTGGGAGGGGCAGGGTGGTGAGCAGATGGCCCAGCAACAGCCAGGAGCCGCGGCGTCGGTGGATGAGATTGCCGTTCTTGCCGATCCAGCCCAACCCGGCTTCCTCCGCCCAGGCCTTGTCCATCAGCGGCGCGCTGTCCACACACACCCGCCAGGCGCTGCCGGGGGCCCGCGTTTCCAGCCAGCGCCCGAGCCGCCGCAGACGGCCATCGATCAGCCGGTGGTAGTCGCGTCCCCACCCGTAGCGGGCCACCTTCAGGGATCCCGGCCTTCGCCGGGCGCTCACGTGATGGGGCAGGGCGGCCGCCACAAGGGTTCGCACGCCCGGTAGCAGGGTCTCGACGGCCCGGCGGCGGGGATCGGCCATCCAGGTCATGTCGGCCTGGTATCCGGCCGCCAGCCAGCGCTCGAGGGAGGCGGTGCGCATCTGCAGCCGCGGACCTCCCGGAACGGCGGCGATCCCCACCGGCTCGAAGCCCAGCGCTGCGGCCTCCGCCTTCAGCTCCGCGCTGAGACGATGCAGATCGGCCCCGTTCATCGCCGGAGTCTTCGCGCACTGTCGGTAAAGTCCCCACCAGTTAGGACCGTCAGCGTGACCGTCAGTTCCTCCACCCGGTTCAGTCCCCTGCTGCGCTGGATGGGCATCACCCTGGTCGTGCTGACCGCCCTCCAGCTCATCGGTGTGCTGGTGCTGTGGGACTGGGGCTCCGAGCCGTTCCGCCAGCTGGTGGTGGAACGGCTGATCAACCAGTCGCCCATGGCTCTGATCGGCATGGTGCTCATGTACCTCTCATCCCGGCTGGAGGATGCGAGCGAGGCCCGCACCCCCATTCTCTGGACTGTCTGCCTCATCAGCGGACTGATGGCGGTGTTGCTTACGGCGTCCCTGCCGATCGCCTTCGGCGGTGATCAGATCCTCCAGCAGCAGGCCGATCAGCAGCTGGCCGCCAAGAAGGGTCAGCTGGAGATGGCGCGGCAGCAGAGCCGCGATCCCGCCCTCCTGCAGCAGCTGATCCGGCAGGCTGAGGCCAGCGGTCAGGTGCCTGCCGGTGCCACCGATGCCCAGAAGACCCAGTCCGCCCGGGCGTTCATCGATCGTCAGCTCAGCCAGCTGGAGGAGCAGTACAAGCAGACCGAGCAGAGCAGCAAGGTCACCCTCAGTCAGCGCCGTTACGCCGGGTCCGGCGGCGCCATCGTGCTGATCATCGCCTTCACGATCCTCTGCCTCGGCAGCGTGCTCTGAGCAGGCCCGCTGGTTAGGGTTTGGGTTCCGCCCACGCCTCCGGCCTTGGTCCCCTCCAGTCCCAGATCCGATGAGCCGCTGGGAACCCGTCTCCAGCAGGACCTCAAGAACGACCTGATCGCCGGGTTGCTGGTGGTGATTCCCCTGGCCACCACCATCTGGCTGGCCACCACCGTCAGCCGCTTCGTTCTGGCGTTTCTCACCTCGATTCCCAAGCAATTCAATCCGTTCAACACCCTCAATCCGCTCCTTCAGGAGCTGATCAATCTTGGGGTGGGTCTGCTTGTGCCTCTTCTGGGGATCCTGCTGATCGGTCTGATGGCCCGCAACATCGTCGGTCGCTGGCTGCTGGAGTTCGGAGAGGGAACCCTGCTGCGCATTCCGCTGGCAGGCTCGGTCTACAAAACCCTCAAGCAGCTCCTGGAAACCTTCCTGCGGGACAATTCCAGCCGATTCCGCAGGGTGGTTCTGGTGGAATACCCCAGGCCCGGGCTCTATGCCCTCGGCTTTGTCACCGGTGTGCTGGCCTCGTCGCTCCAGGCCGATTTCGAAGACACGATGTTGAGCGTGTTCATCCCCACCGCTCCCAACCCCACTACCGGCTGGTATGCAGTCGTGCCCGAAACGTCCGTCAGGGACATCGATCTCAGCGTCGAGGACGCCTTTCGCACAATCATCTCCGCCGGCATCGTCAGCCCCGACGACAAGGAACCCTCGTCCAGCCGCAGCTGCTCCAGCCTGATGGCCCAGCTGCGGGCCCCCCCGCTCTCCTGATGCCGAGTCGCACCCTCTCCCGTGAACTGGCCCTGCTGATGCTGGGCCAGACCAGCGACCGCGGCGGCGCTCCCGTGGCCGCGGACACCTCGCTCGAGACGCTGCTCCATCAGGCCCTCGCCAGCCTGAGCCAGCACGTCCGCGATGCCCTCGACCGCTCGGCCGAGGATCTGCAGCAGGCCCAGCAGGATCTTCTGGACAGTGAACTGCAGGAGGGGGGAGAGGGTCAGCTGCCGAAGGTGCGCGAGCATCTTCAGGGCGGCCTGTCCCACGCCGAGCAAGCTCTGAACCGCCTGTCCGCCAGCCTGGAGCTGCCCCGGCTTCTGCTCCTCTCCGACCAGGAGGAGGTTCGCCGCGGGGCCGTGGAGCGGGTGCGGGCCGTGCTCTCCGGCCGCGACGGGATCGACGCCCGCCTCGACGGGGTGATGGAGGGCTGGCGCCTGGGTCGCCTGCCCCGGATCGACCGCGACATCCTTCGGCTGGCGGTGGTGGATCTGGAGACGTTCGCCACCCCGCCGGCCGTGGCCTGCAATGAGGCTGTGGAACTGGCCAACCGCTACAGCGATGAGCAGGGCCGTCGCATGATCAACGGCGTGCTGCGGCGTTTCACCGCGGCGAAGGTCTGATCCGCGAGCGTTTCCGAAGCGATGGTGTTCGACTGGTTCAAGCGCAACCTGGCCCCCCTGGCCAGGCCTGATCCCGACCCGGTCCCCGCGGCGGAGCTGGTGGAGGAGCCTGCGGACGCGGCGGAGACCGCCACGCCGCCTCCTGCCGTCGACCAGGACGCCCTGGCCTGGGCCCGCCAGGCCTATCTGCGCCTCAAGGCCGAGCAGGAGGCCCAGAGCACCCCGGAGCCGCCCTCCCAGCCGCCTCAGTCCGAGCCCGCTCCTGAGCCGGCCGTCGCGCTGGGCGGAGCCACGGCCGCGGCCGAACCCCCTGCTGCCGAATCGCCCGCCGCTCCCCTGTGGACGGCCACCGTGGCGGCCGAGACCCCCACACCGGTGCCGCCACCGGTCACCGCGCCTCACGTGCCCGAGGTTCCGCCGGCCCCGCCGGAGGCCCAGACACCCCCGGCTCCGGCGGGCCCTTCGCTGCTGGAACTGGCGGCCGCCCAGCGCCGCCAGCGTCTGGAGGAGATCACCGCTCCAGCCTCTCCCAACGCCGCGGTCGCCCCATCCCCGGCTGCCCCAGCGGCCGCCTCCTCGCCGGCCCCCGTCCGCGAGAAGGAGGCCGAGCCTGAACTCGGCGCCTTCGATGACACCTTCACCTGGTCGGCCGAGGTGTTGGCGGCCCAGGGGCGCCGGGTGGAGGAGGTGTCGCTCGAGGAGATCGACTGGCTGGGACGGCTGCGCCAGGGTCTGGAGAAGACCCGCCGGGGCTTCGTCACCCAGCTGCTCGAGCGCCTCGGCGACGATCCCCTCACGCCCGAGGTGCTCGACGATCTCGAGAGCACCCTGCTCGGGGCCGACGTGGGGGTGCAGGCCACCGATCAGGTGCTCGATGCCCTGCGCCAGCGCCTCAACGAGGAGGTGGTGGATCCGGCCGAGGGCATCCGCTTCCTCAAGGAGCAGCTGCGCGGTCTGTTGGAGGAGCCGATCACCGCCAGCGGCCGCAGCCTGCTGGCGCCGGAGCGGGAACGCCTCAATGTGTGGCTGATGGTGGGGGTGAACGGCGTCGGCAAGACCACCACCCTCGGCAAGCTGGCCAACCTGGCGGTCCGCAGCGGCTACAGCGCCCTGATCGCCGCCGCCGACACCTTCCGGGCCGCTGCCGTGCAGCAGGTGAGGGTGTGGGGGGAGCGCAGCGGCGTGCCGGTGATCGCCAACCCCTCCGCCAACGCCGATCCGGCAGCGGTGGTGTTCGATGCCATCGGCGCGGCCCGGGCCCAGGGCACGGAGCTGGTGCTGGTGGACACGGCCGGACGCCTGCAGACAAAGCACAACCTGATGGAGGAGCTCGCCAAGGTGCGTCGCATCGTCGACAAGCTGGCCCCCGAGGCGGCGGTGGAATCCCTGCTGATCCTCGCTGCCAGCCAGGGTCAGAACGGTCTGCGGCAGGCGATGGCCTTCGCCGGCGCGGCCGGCCTCACCGGTGTGGTGATCACCAAGCTCGACGGCAGCGCCCGGGGCGGCGTGGCGATCGCCGTGGCCCATGAGGCCGGTCTGCCGATCCGCTTCATCGGCGCGGGCGAGGGCATCCGCGACCTGCGGCCCTTCAACAGCTACGAGTTCGTGGAAGCCTTGCTCGCCAGCTGAGTCTCCCTTGCCAGGGTTGCTACCCTTCGGCTCCCCTGCGGCCGCCGCCTGACCAGCACGCCGCCCAGCCCAGCACAGCAGCCCTTGGGGTCCAGCGCCGCCAGGCGCCCCTCGGGGCCGGTACCGCAGCTCACAGCGGCCACCGCGCTGCGCCAACTCCTCGACAGCCTCAGTCGCGAACAGCGGCGCAATCAGGAACTGCTGGCCTCCCTGGCCTTCGCCCTGCGCAGTTTCACCAACCTCAACCGCTTTCTCGAACTGGTTCCCCTTGTGGCCTCCCGGCTGGTGGAGGCGGAGGGTGCCCTGCTGGTTCCCTTCCATGCCGACGGCCGCATCTGGCGGGAGCAGCTGCAGGCCACCAGCGGTGACCGGTGCGCCGAAGTGCTTCGCCAGCTCGCGGCCCTCCCCGATTCCCAGCTGCAGGCGCGTCCCTCCGGTGAGGCGGTCACGTCGGTGCTCGATCCCCTGGTGGGTCGCCTGCTCGGTCAGGCCCAGGTGTTCGCCACCTCGGTGGTGGCCCGCAGCATCCAGCAGGGCCGTCTGTATGTGTTCAGCGGTCGCCGCGGTTTCGGCTGGAGCGAGGTGCATCGCCGCCACCTCCAGATGGTGGCCGATCTCACCGGCGTGGCCCTGGAGAACGAGGGGCTCCAGCAGGACATGCGCCGCCATGAACGCCTGGATCGCCAGATGAGCACCGGGGCCGAGATCCAGGCCCAGCTGCTACCCGACCGCTGCCCGGTGATCGAGGGGGTGGAGCTGGCGGCCCGCTGCCGCCCCGCCTTCCAGGTGGGCGGCGACTACTACGACTTCATCCCCACCATTCCCGAGTCCGCCGGCCGGCGCCGGGAGCAGGGTCGCTGGGCCCTGGTGATGGGCGACGTGATGGGCAAGGGAATCCCGGCCGGGCTGCTGATGACCCTGCTGCGGGGGATGCTGCGGGCCGAGGTGCTGAGCGGGCTCCCCCCCGACCGCATCCTCCACGACCTCAACCAGCTGGCGCAGGAGGACCTGGCCCACTCCCACCGCTTCGTCACCCTCTTCTATTCCGACTACGACCCCCCCACCCGGCGGCTGCGCTACGCCAATGCCGCCCACAATCCGCCGCTCCTCTGGCGCCGGGCCGCGGGCCGGGTGGAGCGACTGGACGCTCCGGGGCTGCTGATCGGTCTGCAGAGCGAGGCGGAGTACGGCTGCGGCAGCCAGCAGCTGGACCCGGGCGACGTGCTCCTCTATTACACCGACGGAGTCACCGAGGCCCCGGGTTTCAGCGGTGAGCGCTTCGACGAGGTTCGCCTGATGCGTTCCTTCCACGTGGCCTGCCGCAGCGGCCTCGGTGCCCAGCGCATCCTCGATCAGCTGTTCGCCCGCCTCGACGGATTCGTCGGTTCCGATCGCCAGCTGGAGGATGACGCCTCGATGGTGGTGCTCAAGGTGCGCGAGGAGGTGATGCTGCCGTCCCTGCCCTCCCCCGCTGGGCCCTGAGTGGCAAGCTGAGAGGCTGTGAACTCCAGCCGATGGCAGCGGATCTCCCCCCCCAGGCGTCCGGGGTGACCGGCGGCAGCGCCGGCGGCTGGAGCGATCGCTTCGAGCAGGGCCTCCATCCGGCGATCGAGCGCTTCAACGCCTCGATCGGTTTCGACATCGCCCTGCTCCAGGAGGATCTCGACGGTTCGGTGGCCCATGCCCGCATGCTCGGGGCCTGCGGCGTGATCGACCCGGCGGAGGCCGAGCGACTGGTGGAGGGCCTGGAGGCGATCCGCGCCGAGGCCGCGGAGGGCCGATTCATCCCCGGCCTGGCCGACGAAGACGTGCATTTCGCCGTGGAGCGGCGGCTGATCGAACTCCTGGGCCCTCTGGGCAAGAAGCTGCACACCGGCCGCAGTCGCAACGACCAGGTGGGCACCGACGTGCGCCTGTGGCTGCGCCGCCGCATCGACGCCATCGACGCGGCCCTGGTGCGGTTCGAACGGGCCCTGCTGGCCCAGGCGGAGAAGCACGCCGACACCCTGATTCCCGGCTACACGCACCTGCAGCGGGCCCAGCCCCTCTGCCTGGCCCACCATCTGCTGGCCTACGTGGAGATGGCCGAGCGCGACCGCTCCCGCCTGGCCGACGTGCGTCGCCGGGTCGACATCTGTCCGCTGGGGGCCGCCGCCCTGGCCGGCACGCCGGTGCCGATCGATCGCCGCCACACCGCCGCCGCCCTCGGGTTCCAGGCGATCTATGCCAACAGCCTCGATGCCGTCAGCGATCGGGATTTCGCCGTGGAGTTCATGGCGGCAGCGAGCCTGATCCTGGTGCACCTCAGCCGCCTGAGCGAGGAGGTGATCCTCTGGGCCAGCGAGGAGTTCGCCTTCGTCTCCCTCACCGACCGCTGCGCCACCGGCAGCAGCCTGATGCCCCAGAAGAAGAACCCCGACGTGCCCGAGCTGGTGCGGGGCAAGAGCGGCAGGGTGTTCGGCCACCTGATGGGGCTGCTGACGATGATCAAGGGCCTGCCGCTGGCCTACAACAAGGACTTCCAGGAGGACAAGGAGGCCCTGTTCGACGGGGTGCGCACCTGCCTCGACTGCCTGGAGGCGATGGCCATCCTGTTCGAGGAGGGGCTCAGCTTCCGCCCGGAGCGGCTGGAGGCCGCCGTGGAGGCCGACTTCTCCAACGCCACCGATGTGGCCGACTATCTGGTGGCCCGCGGGGTGCCCTTCCGCGAGGCCTACCAGCTGGTGGGGGGTCTGGTGAAGGGCTGCCTGCGGGAAGGGATGCTGCTGCGGGATCTGCCGCTGGATCGCTGGCAGGGCCTGCACCCGGCGTTCGAGGCCGACATCTTTGCCGCCATCGCCCCCCGGAGGGTGGTGGAGGCCCGGCGCAGCGAAGGCGGCACCGGGTTCGATCAGGTGCGGGAGCAGCTGGCGCGGGCCCGGCAACGGCTCGATGCGAGCCCGGAGCCGTCCGCTCGATGACCGCCCGCAAACGATCCGCTGCGGCTACCGGACAAACCGGCCGACGGCACTAATCTGGAAGCGGTTGGTGTGTTGTGCCAGCCCTCTCCGGTATCCCCCTCGGTCCAGTCGGTCAGTGAGCATTTTCGTCGGCAATCTCCCCTTCCGCGCCGAGCAGGAGGACGTCGTTGAACTCTTCACCCCTTATGGCGAGGTGGTGAACTGCGCCCTTCCCCTCGAGCGCGACACCGGTCGCAAGCGTGGCTTCGCCTTCGTCGAGATGGCCGATGCCGAAACCGAGACCCGGGCCATCGATGCGCTCCAGGGTGCTGAGCTGATGGGCCGGCCGCTGCGCATCAACAAGGCCGAGCCCCGCACGGGCGGCGGTGGTGGCGGCGGTGGGGGTGGTCCCCGCCGCGGTGGGTATGGCGGTGGCGGTGGCTACGGCGGCGGTGAAGGGGGTGGTCACGGCGGCGGCGGTGGCGGCTATGGCGGCGGCGGTGACCGGGGCTCCGGGGCCCGCGGCTGGGAAGACCGCAGCTACGGCGGCGGTGATCGCGGTGGCGCCGACGCCTTCGACAGCGGCCGCGCCCGCCGCCGCCGCAGCGGTGGTGGTGGCGATTACGGCGGCGCTGAAGGCTGAGTCCAGCCGCCCTCCGGCTGGACCGGCGCCGTCAGAGGCCCCGCTCCTCCAGCTGCCTTGCGGCCTCCTCCAGAACCTCCACGCCCGCGCTGCGGACTCCGGCCGCGCGGGTGAGTGACGCGCGCCAGTGGCGGGCACCGCTCACCCCCTCCACCACATGCACCAGGTGGCGGGCGATCGCCCACAGCCGTCCCCCGCGCTCGCACCAGCGGTCGGCGTGGGGCAGCAGACCACGTACCACCGTGGACGCCCGGGCCGAGGGGTGGCCGTCGCCGAACAGGTCGGCGTCCACGCCGTTCCAGCGCAGGGGGTGTTCGTAGGCGGCCCGCCCCACCATCACCCCGTCCAACCCGGCTGCAAGCTGCTGGCGGCACTGGTCGGGTTCCACCAGGCCGCCATTCAGCTCGATCGTCAGGGAAGGCCTCTCCTGCTTCAGGCGCTGCACCAGGTCCCAGCGCAGGGGAGGGATCGTGCGGTTCTGCTTCGGGTCCAGCCCCTCCAGCCAGGCCTTGCGGGCATGCACGGCGAAGCGTCGGGCGCCGCCGGCGGCCACCGCGTCGACGAACGCCAGCAGCTCCTCGAACGAGTCGCGCTCGTCGATGCCGATGCGGTGCTTCACCGTGACCGGCAGATCGCTGGCCGCCGCCATCGCCGCCACGCAGCGGGCAACCCGCTCGGGATCAGCCATCAGGCACGCTCCGAACCTCCCCTGCTGCACCTTCTCGCTGGGACAGCCCACATTGAGGTTGATCTCGTCATAGCCCCGTTCAGCCCCGAGCCGAGCCGCCTCCGCCAGCAGATCGGAATCGTCTCCCCCGAGCTGGAGGGCCAGGGGGCGCTCCTCGGGATCGAAGCCCAGCAGCCTCTCCAGCCGCTGCTCCCTCTCCAGCGCGCCGGCCCCGCCGGCCGGTCCTTCCCGCAGGATGTGGTGCAGAGCCCGGGCCACCACCATCTCGGTGTACAGCAGCGCATGGCGACTCACCTGCCGCATCAGCACCCGGAAGTGCCGATCCGTGCAGTCGAGCATGGGGGCCACACTGAAGCGGTAGGAGTGCTCCATCCCCCCATGCTGCCCAGCCGTGCCTCCGTGGTGGTCGCCGGTGGTGGTCCGGCCGGCTTCATGGCGGCGATCGCCGCGGCCGAGGCCGGCCTCCGCCCCGGGGCCGAGGGCCCAGCCGTGCTGGTGCTGGAGGCCACGGCAGAAACCTTGCACAAGGTGACCATCAGCGGCGGCGGCCGCTGCAACGTCACCCACGCCTGCTGGGATCCGCTGTCACTCGTGGGCCACTATCCCCGCGGCGGCCAGGCCCTGCGTGGTCCGTTTTCCCGCTTTGCCAGCGGCGATGCGGTGGCCTGGTTCGATGCCCATGGCCTGGAGCTGGTGGAGGAAGCCGACGGCCGGATGTTCCCCCGGGCCAACCGTTCCAGTGCCGTGGTCGAGACCCTGCGCCGTGCCGCCACCAGCGGCGGCGTGATGGTGGCCCCGGGCTGTGCCCTCAAGGGCGCCGAGCGGCTGACGGAAGGGGGCTTTCTGCTGACCCTTCGGAACGGGGACCGGATCGCCTGCGAGCGGCTGGTGCTGGCTACCGGCAGCCATCCGAGTGGCCATCGCCTGGCCATCTCCCTCGGCCATGGGTTGGTGCCGCCGGTGCCCTCCCTGTTCACCCTCTCCCTCGCCCAGCATCCGCTGGCCTCCCTGGCGGGTGTGGTGATGGACCCGGTGGAGCTGGAATGGCTTCCGCCGCCGGCGCCCGGTGCCCCTGCCTCCCAGCGTCGCCAGCGCCATCGCCAGCGGGGACCGGTGCTGATCACCCATTGGGGGCTCAGTGGCCCTGCCACGCTGCGGCTCACCGCCTTCGCGGCCCGTGCCATGCGCGAGCGGGGTTATCGGGGAAGCCTGCGAGTCGACTGGAGTGGTGGGCGGAGCGCCGAGGAGCTGGAGGGCCTCCTGGAGACCTGCCGGCGGGAGCAGCCGCGCCGCCAACTGGCGGCCGTCCGCCCCTGGCAGGGCCTCAGCCGCCGGCTCTGGCAGCACCTGATCGTGATCTGCGGCAGTGATCCGTCCCAGCGCTGGGCCGATCTGGGCCGCCGCGACCGCCAGGCCCTGGTGATGGCCCTGCAGGACAGCCGCTACGCCATCGCCGGCCGGGGGCCCTTCGGCGAGGAGTTCGTGACGGCCGGCGGCATTGCTCTGGGAGAGGTGGATCTGGCCACGATGGAGAGCCGCTGCTGCCCCGGTCTTCACCTGGTGGGGGAACTGCTGGATGTGGATGGTGTCACCGGCGGGTTCAACTTCCAGCACTGCTGGAGCTCCGGCTGGCTGGCGGGGATCGCCATTGCCGAGGCCCTCGTCACCGCGCCCACCGTTTCGCGGGGGCCCGTCTGAGGGGAGGATTCAGCGGATCTTCTCGAAGACCGAGAACATCGGCAGGTACATCGCCAGCAGAATCGAGCCCACAATGATCCCCACCAGCACGATCATCACCGGCTCCAGTAGTGAAGTGAGAGCCTTGACCGTGGTCGTTACCTCGTCTTCGTAGAAGTCCGCCACCTTCGAGAGCATGGCATCCATCTCGCCAGTCTCCTCGCCGATGGACAGCATGCTGGTGGCCATCTCGGGAAACACGTTCTTCATCGCCAAGGCCGTGCTGAGCGGCAGACCCTCGCTTACTTCGTTGCGGGAGTTGATGATCGCGTCGCCGATCACACTGTTGCTGGTGGTTTCGCGCACGATCTCGAGCGACATCAGGATCGGAACCCCGGCCCTTGAGAGGGAGCTCATGGTGCGACAGAACTGGGCGGTGGCTGTCTTCTGCAACAGATCGCCGAATAGGGGAACCTTCAACAGCAAGCCATCCACCTGACGGCGCCCGGCCGGGGTGGCATAGAAGCGTGAGAACAGGTAGACGCCGATCATGATGGTGCCCACCAGCAGGATCGAGAAGGAGGAGCGCAGCAACTGGCTGAGCCCCAGCATCATGCGGGTGAACAGGGGAAGTTCAGCGCCGAGCTGATCGAAAATCGAGGAGAAGGTGGGGATCAGGAAGATCGTCATCCCCAGGAACACCAGGATGGCGATCGCCAGCACGGTAACGGGATAACCCATTGCGCTCTTCACCTGGTTCTGGAGCTTGTAGTTCTCCTCCAGCAGCTTGGCCAGCCGGGCCAGGGTCTCGTCGAGTACGCCACCTGCCTCGCCGGCTTCCACCATGGCGATCGAAAGGTTGTCGAACACCTTCGGCCAGCGGCGCATGGAATTGCCCAGGCTGTCGCCCTGATTCACGTCGCGGGTCATGCCCGTCAGGGCTCGCTTCATCAGCGGCTTGCGCTGTTGGGTGCGCATCAGCTCCAGTCCCCGCAGGATCGGCACACCCGCATCCACCAGCGCCGAGAGTTTGCTCGCGAACAGGGCCTTGTCCTTCACGGTCACCCGTTCCTCCAGCAGGCTGGTCGTGGGGAGGGTGAACCCGCTCGGCCGCGCGGCCACCGGCGCGCTGTTCACGTCCTTGCGCACGAGCGTGTTCGGCAGGATCCCCCGTTTGCGCAGGGTGCGCCGGGCCTGGGAGGGGGACTCGGCCTCGAGGCTGATCTGCCGGCGCCGCCCGGCCCGGGTGGTGTAGGTGACGACGAAGGAGGTCATGGGGCGTCGGTTCAGCTCTGATCGAGCAGACGCTCCAACTCATCGGGCCTGGTGGTCTTCATCAGTGCTTCGTTGCGGTTCACCTGGCCGCTGGCCACCAGATTGGCGAGCGCCCGCTCGAGGGTCTGCATGCCTGTCTGGGCGCCGGTCTGGATCTGGGAGTAGATCTGAGCGGTCTTGCCTTCGCGGATCAGGTTGGCGATGGCCGGGTTGTTCACCATGATCTCCTGGGCCATCACCCGCCCGAACTGGCCGGCCGGCGCGGCAGTGCGGCGGCAGAGCGTCTGGGAGAACACCGCGAGCAGGCTGCCGCTGAGCTGCACGCGGATCTGGGTCTGCTGGCCCGTGGGAAACACATCCACCATGCGGTCGACCGTCTGGGAGGCTGAACTGGTGTGCAGCGTGGCGAACACCAGATGGCCGGTTTCGGCGGCGGTGATCGCTAACTGGATCGTTTCCAGATCGCGCATCTCTCCCACCAGAATCACATCGGGATCCTCCCGGAGGGCTGCCCGCAGGGCATTGCCGAAGCTGCGGGTGTCTTCGTTGAGTTCTCGCTGGTGGATCAGCGATTTTGCGTTGCGGTAGGTGAATTCGATCGGATCCTCGATCGTGATGATGTGTTCCGAGCGTGTCTGGTTGATGTGGTTCAGCAGCGCCGCCAGAGTGGTGGTCTTGCCGGAGCCGGTGGGGCCAGTCACCAGCACCAGTCCCTTGGGCTTGCGGCAGATCTCCTCCACGATCGGCGGTACCCCCAGGGCATCCAGCGGCGGGATGCTGTTGCCGAGGGCCCGCAGACAGGCGGCGTAGGTTCCTCGCTGCCGGTACACGTTCACCCGGAACCGTGCCACGCCCTTGAGGCCGTAGGAGCAATCCAGTTCCCAGTTCTGCTCCAGCTGTTTGCGCTGGGAGTTGTTGAGCAGAGAGAAGATCAACCTGTTGCAGCTTTCTTCATCCAGCCTCCGGTCGTGGAGGATCGGTCGCAGCTCACCGTTGAAACGACCGAAGGGGGGCTGGCCGGTGGCGAGGTGGAGGTCGCTGCCTCCGCCCTTCACCAGCTCGTTCATCAGATCCTCGATCAGCAGATCGCTCGCCATCGGCCTATCGGCGCACCCTCAGACAGTAAGGGCATTCCAGCCATTCGTCCTGCAGACCGGCACCGCAGCCTCGGCAGCTGAGGGAGCTCAGCGCTCGCGCCCTGCGTTCCGATTCGAGGCCGGTGTCGGTGAGCAGCATGCGTTCCACCTCGTCCAGGGAGGTGAGCCCCTGACGCACCAGGTCGAGCCCATAGCCCAGGAGCTTCTTCATGCCGGATTCAAGGGCGAGTCGGCGCAGCATCTCGGTGGTGGAGCGCTTGGCCACCGCCGAAGAGAACGTTTCGTTCATCACCAGGATTTCATACACGCCCACCCGGCCGGAGTAGCCGCGGCCCTGACAGGCCGGGCAGGCCTGAGGATCGTCCGGGGCAACGGTGTTCGCCCGGTAGAAGGTGATGTCGCTTTCGTCGGAGGCCACCAGTCCGAAATGGCCCAGTTCCTCCGCATCGGGGTGAAAGGCGATGCGGCATTGCGGGCAGAGGCGTCGCACCAGCCTCTGGGAGATCACCCCGAGCAGCGAAGCGCTCACCAGGAAGGGTTCGACGCCCATCTCATCCAGCCGGGCGAAGGCGCTGGCCGCATCGTTGCAGTGCAGGGTGGTGAGCACCAGGTGGCCGGTGAGGGCCGCTTCGATTGCGGTGCGTGCCGTTTCCAGGTCGCGGGTCTCACCCACCAGCAGCACGTCGGGATCCTGCCGCATGAAGGCCCGTAGGGCCGAGGCGAAGTCGTACCCCTTCTCCCGGTTCACCTGGGTCTGGGTGATGCCCTTGAGCGAGTACTCGATCGGATCCTCCACGGTGGAGATGTTGATCCCGGGGTCGTTGCGTTCCGCCAGCAGGGCATAAAGGGTGGTGGATTTGCCCGAGCCGGTGGGTCCGGTCACCAGGATCATGCCGAAGGGTTTGCTGCCCATGTCCCTGAGGGCGGTGCGCGCCTTGGGCTCGGTGATCAGCGTGTCCAGCCCCAGCTGGGTGGCCCCGCTGTCGAGCAGCCTGAGCACCACCTTCTCGCCATGGCGGCTCGGCAGGGTGCTCACGCGGAAGTCCATGGTGCGCCCGCGGAAGTTCCGCCGAATCCGGCCGTCCTGGGGCATCCGCCGTTCGGCGATGTCCAGGTCGGCCATGATCTTCAGCCTGGACGTGACCGCCGGGATGAGGGTGCGCGGCAGCAGCTCCAGCCGGCGCAGCACCCCGTCCTGGCGCAGCCGCACCAGCAGGCCGTCCTCCTGGGGTTCTACGTGGATGTCGCTGGCGCCGCTGGTGAGAGCCTCGATCAGGATCCTGTCCACCAGGCTCATCACCGGAGAGACGCCCTGCTCCCGGCTGCTGCTCTCCAGATCTTCCGCGCTGACGTCGGCGTCCTGCTGGGGAACGGCGCCCGGGCTGAGGTCGAGATCCCTGAACAGGGAGGGCTTGGCGCTGGCGTCGATCGTCATGGCTGGCAGATGGGCTGGCTCATGGGGGCCGTTGCCGCATCGGGGCCGGCCTGAGGCAGCGGCTGTTCCCCGATTCTGGCGCTGAATCCTCTTCTGACCTTTCCCCGTTACGGTTTGTCCCTGGCCCTCACACCACCAGGGGGCCCGAGGTGCGGGCTTCCGCCGCTTGTGGGGAGAGCGCGCCGCCCATCAACATGTCTGAAGATTCCCCGGTGCCAGTCAGCATGAGCGGCGACACTTCCATGGCCAGCGAGACCCGCTTCGATCCCCAGCAGGGTTCCGACCAGGACGAAGCGCCGGCGGCCGAGGGGACCAGCGTTGAGGCCGTAGAGGAGCAGTCCGCCCCAACGGAGGGCCACCCCACCTCCGGTGACGGCGATCCTCGCCTCAAGGAGATGGAAGGCAGGCTTGCCGCCCTGCAGGCCGAGCATGAAGCGCTGCGCAGCCAGTACATGCGGATCGCGGCCGATTTCGATAACTACCGCAAGCGCCAGAGCCGTGATCAGGACGATCTGCGCCTTCAGATCACCTGCTCCACCCTCGGGGAGATCCTGCCGGTGGTCGACAACTTCGAGCGCGCCCGTCAGCAGCTCAAGCCCCAGCATGAGGAGGCCCAGTCCCTGCACGGCAGCTACCAGGGCCTCTACCGCCAGCTGGTGGATGTGTTCAAGCAGCTGGGGGTCTCCCCGATGCGGGTGGAGGGGGAACCCTTCGATCCCAACCTCCATGAGGCGGTGCTGCGGGAGGAGAGTCACGATCATCCGGAGGATGTGGTGATCGAAGAGCTGCAGCGGGGGTATCACCTGGATGGCCGTGTCCTGCGCCATGCCCTGGTGAAGGTCTCGATGGGGCCTGGCCCGGCAGCTGATGCTCCGGCCCAGAACACCGGCGAGGAGCAGGCCGGCTGATGGCCGATTTCTACGACCTGCTGGGGGTGCGGCGGGATGCCGATGCCGACACCCTGAAGAGGGCTTACCGGCGGCTGGCGCGCCAGTACCACCCGGATGTGAACAAGGATCCGTCCGCCGAGGAGCGGTTCAAGGAGATCGGGCGGGCCTATGAGGTGCTCAGCGATCCCCAGACCCGCGCCCGCTACGACCAGTTCGGGGAGGCCGGTCTCGGCGGCGCTGCCGGCATGCCCGACATGGGCGACATGGGCGGCTTCGCCGACCTGTTCGAGACCTTCTTCAGCGGCTTCGGAGGTGGAGCTGCCGGGGCTCCCCGGCGCCGAGGCCCCCGCCAGGGCGACGACCTGCGCCTCGACCTCACCATTGACTTCCGCGAAGCCGTGTTCGGGGTCGAGAAGGAGGTGCAGATCCGCCATCTGGAAACCTGCGGCACGTGCAGCGGCAGCGGGGCACGATCGGGCAGCGGTCCCACCAGCTGCGGCACCTGCGGAGGAGCTGGCCAGGTGCGGCGTGCCACCCGCACACCCTTCGGCAATTTCACCCAGGTGGCACCCTGCCCGAGCTGCGACGGCAGTGGCCAGGTGATCGCCGATCCCTGCACGGATTGCAATGGACTGGGTCTGCAGCAGGTGGCCAAGAAACTGCGCATCAACATCCCCGCCGGCGTCGACACCGGCACCCGCCTGCGGGTGGCCAATGAGGGCAACGCGGGCCAGCGCGGCGGTCCTCCGGGCGATCTCTACGTCTTCCTCGGGGTGAAGGCCCACCCCCACCTGCAGCGCGACGGGGTCACCATCCAGTCCGAGGTCTCACTCAACTACCTGCAGGCGATCCTCGGGGACACGATCGAGGTCGAAACCGTGGATGGCCCTGAGCCCCTGGAGATCCCCGCCGGAACGCAGCCCGGTGCCGTGATCACCCTCAAGGGCAAGGGCGTGCCGAGGCTGGGCAATCCGGTGGCCCGCGGCAATCACCAGTTCACCGTCAAGGTGACCCTGCCCACCCGCCTGAGCGGAGAGGAACGCGAGCTTCTGGAGCAGCTGGCGGGCCATCACACCAAGAAGGGGCAGCGGCCCCATCACAAGAGTGGCCTGTTCGGAGGCCTGTTCGGCTGACCATGCCCGATCCTGCCCACCCCCTCTCCTCCGCTCCTACGGTCCGCCTCGACCTGCGCGGTACCCCCTGCCCGCTCAACTACGTGCGCAGCCGCCTGGCGCTGGAGCGCCTCTCTGCGGGGGAGTTTCTCGAGATCGACCTCGATGGGGGCGAGCCTGAACGGATGGTGGCCGAGGGGTTGCGGGGCGAGGGCCACGAGGTGGCTGTCGAGCCGCTGCTGCCCGGAGAGGGAGCGTCGGGGGTGCGGCTCAGGGTGCGGCGTGGGGGCTGAGCGACCGGCGGGACACCCCCTGTGACGGCGACGTCGGTGCGCACGGGTCGGGTGCTGGCCCTGCAGGCCAACTTTTGTCGGGTCCGGCTCGACGGGCCCGGCCCCAGCGGCGAGACGGATCTGCTCTGCACCCGCCGCACCCGTCTGAGCAAGAGCGGCCAGACCATCTGCGTGGGCGATCGGGTGACGGTGGACGGTATCCACTGGTCGGACGGCAGGGGCGCCGTGGCCGCCCTGGAGCCCCGCCACAGCCTGCTGATGCGCCCTGCCGTCGCCAATGTGGACAGGGTCGTGGTGGTGGTGGCCCTGCGGGATCCCGAACTCGATCCTCTCCAGCTCACCCGCTTCCTGATCACCGCCGAGGCCACCGGCCGGCCGGTGCAGCTGGTGCTCACCAAGGCCGATCTGCTCCCCCCGGAGGCGGTGGCAGCATGGATCGGGCGTGCCAGCGGCTGGGGCTATGCCGTGCGGGCGATCTCCACCCGCAGCGGCCAGGGACTGGAGCAGTTGCGCTGCCTTCTGGCCGTGCCTGGCATCGCGGTGCTCTGCGGGCCTTCCGGTGTGGGCAAGAGCAGCCTGCTCAATGCCCTCCTGCCCGAACTGGCTCTGCGCACCGAGGCCGTTTCGGGCCGGCTGAGGCGGGGCCGGCACACCACCCGTCACGTTGAGCTGTTTGCGCTCCCCGGTGCGGGAGGCGAGGCTTTGCTGGCCGATTCCCCCGGCTTCAACCGTCCCGAGCTTCCGGCTGATCCCCACACCCTGGCTCTGGCCTTCCCGGAGCTCCGCCGTGTTCTGGCGGTACGTCTCTGCCGTTTCCGCAACTGTCGCCACCAGGGCGATCCCGGCTGTGCGGTCGGCACCGAATGGGATCGTTATGACCTTTATGGCCAGTGTCTGGCACAGGTGGAAGCCATACGGCCTGGCGGCGGACGTGCCCGATCCGCTTCATTGGGCCTGCGCCGGCGGGGCGATCGGCTCGAGCCCCTGCTGGATCCGAGGCTGCGGCAAGGCTCACGTCGCCGGCTTCGTCAGCAGGGGGAGGAGACAGACCGTGCGGGGTCGGGGCTCAGCCCCCCAGACCTGGCAGATTGAGGTCAAGGCCACCGGTGAGGGCCTCCATGCGTTCGCGCATGGTGGTGGTGGACATTTCGTAGGCCTTCTGCAGGGCTTCAAGCACGGCGGTTTCCGTGGCTTCGCTGCCGGCGGCCGCCAGCTCGGGGCTGACCCGCACCTTCAGGGGCTGCTGGTTGCCGGACAGCCAGACGCTGGCCCGGCCATCGGCGCTGGAGCCCTCCAGTTCCATGGCATCCAGTTCGTCTTGGAGCTTCTGGGCATCCTGCTGGATCTGCTGGGCCTTGCGGAAGGCCTCGGTGAGCTGACCGAAGTTGGGAAGTCCGAAGCCAGCCATCTGCTGCAGGGAGGAGTACGGCTCAGGCTAGATCCCGGCAGGCCGCCGTCCGGAGGGCTCGCCGTCCTGATCAGCCGAAGCCCAGCCACTTCACCTCGGGATGGAGCTCCACCCCATGGCCCTCGCGTACCCGCTCCTGCACCAGCCGGATCAGGGCAACCACGTCGGCGGCCGTGGCACCGCCGGTGTTGACAATGAAGTTGGCATGGATCGGCGACACCTGGGCACCGCCGATGGCTGCCCCTTTGAGTCCCAGGGCCTCGATCAGTCTCCCGGCCTTGGCGGGCTCGGGGTTGCGGAAGACACTGCCGCAGCTGGGCTGTTGGTAGGGCTGCGTGCTGGTGCGGCTGTGGAGGTTGGCGCTGGTGCGCCCGGTCACCTCGGTGGGGTCGTGGCCGGGCTCCAGGCGGAAGCGGGCCGCCAGCACCAGCAGCGGTTCCTGCTGCAGGCGGCTGTGGCGATAGGCGAAATCGAGTTCGCTGGCCATCAGCGTGAACGGTGTGGAGGGCCGGGCGGGATCGATCACCTCCACCGAATGCAGCCACTCGGCCGTGCAGCCGCCCTGGGCCCCGGCGTTCATCACCACGGCGCCTCCCACGGTGCCGGGGATGCCCACGGCCCACTCCAGTCCAGCCAGGCCCGCCCTGGCCGCCTTGCGGGCCAGGGTGGGGATCGGTTCGCCGGCCTCGGCTTCCACCCAGCCCTCGCCGGCGTCGAGCACGCTGCCCTGGAGGCGGCGATTGCAGAGGGTGAGGCCCGCAAGGCCGGCATCGGCCACCAGCAGGTTGGAGCCGGCGCCGATGCAGCGGAAGTCGAGCGCCTCGGCGGCCGCCCAGGCGGCCAGGGCGATCAGCTGGGCCCGCTCGGCGGGTTCGGCGAACCATTCGGCCGGCCCCCCCACCTTCCAGGTGGTGTAGTCGAGCAGGGGGATGGCCCGGCGCAGGCCCTCTGGGGGCGCCGTCGCGGCGGCCATCAGGCGGCCAGCACCGTGGGACAGCCCCGTTCGTCGAGGGTTCCCAGGCGCTCCCACAGGCCGTTGACATCCCCGGCACCCATGGCCAGCACCAGATCTCCTGGACGGCTGACCGCTGCCACCCTGGCGGCCAGGTCGTCGAGACTTCCGGCCACCTCCACCGAGAGATGGGGGGCAAGCAGGCGCACCGCTTCCGCCAGGCTGTCGCTGCTCACGCCGGGCAGGGGGGCTTCACCGGCGGAATAGAGCGGCGCCACCAGCACCAAGTCAGCACCGGTGAGGGCCTCGGCGAAGCCGTCGAGGAATTGGGCCGTGCGGCTGTAGCGATGGGGCTGGAACACCGCCAGCAGGCGCTGGGGTGGGCTCGGCAAGGGGCTGCGACCGCTCTCCACCATCAGCCGGGCCATGTTCAGGGTGGCGGCCACTTCGCTGGGGTGGTGGGCATAGTCATCGACGATTATCCGCTCCTGCCAGAGGCCCCGGCAATCGAAGCGACGCCCGGGAGGCAGGAGGCGGGCCATCGCCTGGCGAAGTTCCTCGAAGGGCACCCCCTCAAGCCGGCAGGCGGCCAGGGCGGCGGTGGCGTTCGCGAGGTTGTGGCGGCCGGGCAGAGGGAGTTCGAAGCGACCCTGGGAGCGGCCGTTCTCGAAGAATTCCGCCGTGGTGCCGTCGCCCCGTTCGTCAAGGGCGATGGCGGCGAAGTCCACCCCTTCGGGATTCGCGGTGGACCACCAGGCGTGGGCATCGAAGTGCTCGCGCAGGATCGGGCAGTCGCGGTTGGCCAGCAGGCGCCGGGAACCCTCGGCAAAGCGCTGGAGCGTGGCGATCAGGGCCTCAAGGTTGGGGTAATGGTCGGTGTGGTCGAGCTCCAGGTTGGTGATCACGCCGAGATGGGCCTGAAACTTCACCAGCGAGCCGTCCGACTCGTCGGCCTCGGCCACCAGCAGGGCCCCGCTGCCGTGGCGACCGTTGCTGCCGAAGGCGGGCACGATGCCGCCAATCACTGCCGTTGGATCTCGGTCGGTGGCAGCCAGGAGGGTGGCGATCAGGGTGCTGGTGGTGGTCTTGCCGTGGCTGCCGGCCACGGCGATCGAGGGCTGAGCGTTGATCAGCGCCGCCAGCACATCGGAGCGGTGCACCACCTCCAGCCCCTGGCGGCGGGCCTCAGCCAGTTCGGGGTTGGAATCCGGCACGGCCGAGCTCACCACGACCAGGGGGGCTTCCCCCGGTTCGCCCGCCAGGGCGCTGAGGGTCGCCGCTCCCTGTTCGTCGAACACCCGCACGCCGTCGCCCCGAAGTCTGTCGGTGACGGCGTTGCGGCGGGGATCGGAGCCGCTGACCCGGAAGCCGCGTGCGGCCAGGATCCCTGCCAGTGCGGACATGCCGATGCCGCCGACTCCGATGAAGTGGAGGGGTTGCTGGCGGTCGAGCATGGGCAGGGATCCGTCGCTGGGATGGGCTGAAAATAGGGCGGGAACCTCCCGCCGGGCTTTACGAGTTGCTGCGGGGCGTGGGGCCAGTGGCCACGGGCCTCCGAGGGGGGCCGGCCCCCTATTTCTGTATGATCAGCAGCCGAAATCCCCACCCTTGCTAGCGGGTTCCGCCGCTTTTCGCCATGACCCTGAAGGTTGCGATCAATGGATTCGGCCGCATCGGTCGCAACTTCATGCGCTGTTGGCTCAGCCGGGGTGCGAACACCGGCATCGAGGTGGTGGGTCTGAACGACACCTCCGACCCGAAGACCAACGCCCACCTGCTGCAGTACGACACGATGCTCGGCCACATCCGCAATGCGGAGGTGAGCCACACCGACGACACGATCGTCGTGAACGGCAAGCACATCAGGTGCTTCTCCGACCGCAACCCCCTCAATCTCCCCTGGAAGGAATGGGGCGTGGATCTCGTGATCGAGGCCACCGGGGTCTTCATCGACCAGAAGGGCGCCGGCAAGCACATCGAGGCCGGTGCCAAGAAGGTCTTGATCACCGCCCCGGGCAAGGGTGAGGGCGTGGGCACCTTCGTGGTGGGCGTCAACGCTGATCAATACCGCCACGAAGATTTCGACATCATCAGCAATGCCAGCTGCACCACCAATTGCATGGCACCGCTGGTCAAGGTGCTCGACCAATCCCTCGGGATCGTGAAGGGCATGATGACCACCACCCACAGCTACACGGGTGACCAGCGCATTCTCGATGCCTCCCACCGCGACCTGCGCCGCGCTCGCGCCGCCGCAGTGAACATCGTGCCCACCAGCACCGGCGCCGCCACCGCGGTGGCTTTGGTGTACCCGCCGATGAAGGGCAAGCTCAACGGCATCGCTCTGCGCGTACCCACCCCCAATGTGTCGGTGGTGGACATGGTGCTTGAGGTGAGCCGCCCCACCACCAAGGAGGAGGTGAACAGCATCTTCAAGGCCGCTTCTGAAAACGGCATGAAGGGGATCATCAAATACTGCGATCTGCCCCTGGTCTCCACCGACCACGCCGGCACTGATGAATCCACGATCGTGGATGCCGACCTCACCCTGGTGATGGACGGCAACATGGTGAAGGTGATCTCCTGGTACGACAACGAGTGGGGCTACAGCCAGCGGGTTGTTGACCTCGCCGAAGTGGTGGCCCGCAACTGGAAGTGAGCCCGGACCTCCGGTCCACCTAGCCTCAGCTCTTGCTGCCCGTCCTCTCCGCCTGTGCGGTTGGACGGGTTTTGCCGTTCAGTGGAAGTGCTGGTAGCCCCCGCCGGCTGTCGGCTGCTTCGTGCGCTTGTCATCACCGCGCCAGAGCAGGTCGCCTGCCGGTCCGGCGACCAGCTCCCCGATCAGGCGGCAGTCCGGCAGGCTCTTCAGCAGAGCTTCGGCCCAGACCTGCGGCAGCGCCAGCACCAGTTCGAAGTCTTCTCCGCCTTCCAGGCACCACGCCACGGCATGGGGGAGGGCTGCCATGGCCTCCTCGAGGGGCAGAAGTGCCCGATCGAGTAACGCTGCACAGCCGCTGGATGCCGCGATGGCGCGCACCGCTGCCGCCAGCCCATCGCTGCTGTCGCACCCCGCCACCCGCCACGGCAGCTCCACCGGTCGGCTGGCGATCAGGACCTGAACCGCCTCAAGCCGAGGCTGCGGGTGACGGTGGGCCTCGACCGCCTGCGCAGCCAGAGCCTTGAGTGCCGGGTCGTCAGTCTCTGCGAAGGGGAAACGCAGTTCCCCCTGCAGCAGGGCCAACCCCAGGCGGCTGAGGCCGTGGGAACCGGTGCATACCAGGAGGTCACCGGGTTGGCCATCGCTGCGGCGGATCGGACCCCCAGCCATCGGCAGGCGCCCCAGGGCGGTGATCGCCAGCAGTCGCTGGGCTCCGCTGCTGCAGTCGCCGCCCAGCAGCACCCCGCCATAGCGCCGCAGGGCCGCCGCCAGGCCGTTGTACACCCCCTCCACCCAGTGCCAGGGGGTGGGGGCGGGTGCCACGAGGGCCACGGTGAGGCCTACCACCTCCGTGCAGCCCATCGCCGCCAGATCGGAGAGGTTGGCGGCAGCCGCCCGCCAGCCCACATCGGTCGGCCCGGTGGTGGCGTCGCTGAAGTGGATCCCCTCCACCAGGACGTCGGTGTTGATCACCAGGTCGCCGCTGCTGGGGTGGGCCGCCGGCAGCAGCGCTGCATCATCGCTGAACTGGCGGGCCGGAGCGACGCCCCCCAGACGTCGGATCAGCTCCCACTCACCCAGATCGGCCAGGGTTTCGGGCGTGGCATCCTCGCCCCCGCTTCGGTCCATGGCGCTCAGGCGTGGGGCCTGAGGTTGTCCGCCCCCTCCAGCACCTTCGCGGACACGATGCCGTCATCGGCGGTGAGTTCCTCAAGTACGTCGAAGCCATCCACCACGTAGCCGAAGGCGGCATAGCGGCCGTCGATCAGGTTCAGACCCGCCGGCGTGAGCTCCGGCTCGAAGAGGAAGAGGAAGAACTGGGAGGAGCCGTCATCGAGCTGCTCGTCCGAATGGGCCCAGCCCAGGGTGCCCTTGGCGTTGAACGGGAGCACGGGCTGGGCCTTGAACAGCCCGAGTTCCTCGAAGGTCTGGTTGTAGTAAGGGGCCTCCTGGCCGGGCACCCGGATCTCCAGGGGAACGTGACGCTCAACGCGGGTTTTGGGGTCCACATAGCCGTCCTCAGGGCCGGCGGGGTCCCCGGTCTGCAGCACGTAGAAGTCCTCCGCGCGGTTGAAGGGCAGGTTGTCGTAGAAGCCCCGCTGCACCAGATCCACGAAGGCACCTGCCGTCAGGGGCGCGTTGTAACCGTCCACCACGGCGATGAGGTCGCCCTTGGTGGTCGTCAGCCGCACGGTGGCACGTCCGAGGAGGCGGGGAAGGTCGTCGTAGGCGGCCGGGATGGTGAAGGGGAACGGCCCCACCAGCAGCGCTTCCGCGGCGCCGATGCTGGTGAGGGCCTCATGGCGGGCGGCGAGGAAGGGATCGCGCTGCTGACCCTCGGCCGCGCTGGCCAGATCCTGGAGCTGGGTTTCGAGGGTATCCAGCAGGGCGGCGGCCCGGTCGCGCTGGTCGGCGGGGAAGCCGCCGAGGATCGACTCGCGGCGTGCGGCGAGCAGCGACTGGCTGCGACGGACGCCGCCGGCCAGAGCGCTCCAGCGCTTGGCCCGCAGGTCATCGCTGGTGGCCTCGAGCCGGTGCTGGAGGTCCTGCAGGTCGCCCTGTTCGATCGGCAGGGCGTTGCGCAGCAGGGCCGTGGGATCGGTGACGGCGTTGCCCTGGGGCAGCGCCGCCCCGGCGGGGTCGGCTGGCTGCACCACCAGCACCAGCGCCAGCATCAGGCCTGTGAGCACGGTGGCCAGACGACGGAGACCGCCCGCGGCGGCTCCGGCGAAGGCGGTCGGTCTCCGGTCCATGGCCCGCATCCGAGTGACTGAGCGGACTCTGGCACGAGAGCACCGCGGCTGCCCGGCCTACGCCCTGAGGTGCCTAGGTAGCCAGACGTACAATCGCCCGATCCGTCCGATCCGCCGGAATGATCTCCAGCAACGACTTTCGCACCGGCACCACGATCGAACTGGATGGCCAGGTCTGGCGAGTCGTCGAATTCCTGCACGTGAAGCCCGGCAAGGGGTCGGCCTTCGTGCGTACCAAGCTGAAAGCCGTGCAGAGCGGCAACGTGGTGGAGAAGACCTTCCGGGCTGGTGAAACCGTTCCCCAGGCCCTGCTGGAGAAGGCCACCCTCCAGCACACTTATATGGAAGGGGACGACTACGTGTTCATGGACATGGCCTCCTACGAGGAGACCAGGCTCACCGCCTCCCAGATCGGTGACGGCCGCAAGTATCTCAAGGAGGGCATGGAGGTGAGCGTTGTGTACTGGAACGCCAAGCCGCTGGAGGTGGAACTGCCCAATTCCGTGATCCTCGAGGTCACCCAGACCGACCCCGGCGTCAAGGGCGACACCGCCACCGGCGGCACCAAGCCCGCGATCGTCGAGACCGGCGCCCAGGTGATGGTGCCCCTGTTCATCTCGATCGGCGAGAAGATCAAGATTGACACCCGCAGCGACAGCTATCTCGGCCGGGAGTCCTGATCACCATGCAGCTCGACCACGATCAACTGCGGCAGTTGCTGGCTCTCCTCGGAGACAGTGACATCCAGGAGCTCAAGCTCGAAGGCGACGACTTCCGCCTTGAGGTGCGCCGCAACCTGCCGGCCCCGGCTCCTGTTGCCGTGCTTCCCGCTCCCCTCCCGGCGGCGGCCGTTCCGCCGGTGGTGCCGGTCCACGCTGCTGCCGTTCCCGCCGCGCCGTCGGCCCCCCCGCCGGCCGCTGCCGCCGCCCGCAGCGATCTGCAGACGATCACAGCGCCGATGGTGGGCACCTTCTACCGCTCGCCGGCTCCGGGTGAACCTGCCTTCGTGGAAGTGGGCAGCCGCGTGGCTGTCGGTCAGCCGGTCTGCATCCTCGAAGCCATGAAGCTGATGAACGAACTCGAGACGGAGTTCAGTGGCGAAGTGGTGGAGATTCTTGTGGAGAACGGAACCCCGGTGGAGTTCGGCCAGGCGCTGATGAGGATCCGGGCGGCCTGAGCCCTGCCGCCGGCGCCCGCCATCCCAGCTCCCTTGCCGCGGCGATCGCTGCCACCATGCTGTCCGGTCGGGCCCTGCCCCGGCCGGCGATCGCGAAGGCGGTGCCATGGTCGGGGGAGGTGCGCAGGAACGGCAAGCCCAGGCTCGTATTCACGGCCGCGTCGAAGGCCAGGAGCTTCACCGGGATCAGTCCCTGGTCGTGGTACATGGCGAGATAGCCGTCCGGACCTTGCTCCTGCCCTCGCCAGGCCGATGCCGCTGTGAGCCAGCAGGTGTCCGGGGGCAGCGGGCCTTCCAGCACCACGTCAGAGTGTTCCGAACGCCAGGCCTCCAGGCAGGGGATCAGCCAGTCCCGCTCCTCCCGCCCGAGGCGGCCCTCCTCGCCGGCATGGGGGTTGAGTCCGGCGACCACCAAGCGTGGCTGGCTCCGGAAGCGACGGCAGAAGCTGAGCAGCACATCGAGCTTGGCGCGCACCCGTTCCGGCGTGAGCGTGCCCGGCACGGCAGCCAGGGGGATGTGGGTGGTGGCCAGCAGAGTGTTCAGGCGCCAGTCGCCGGCCGGGGATCGGGCGGTGAACAGCATCGAGGCTTCGGCCACCCCCGCGAGCTCCGCGAGTCGTTCGGTCTGGCCGGGATACGCATGGCCGGCCAGGTGCCAGCTGGCCTTGGCGATCGGGGCCGTCACCAGCGCATCGCATTGGCTTTCCAGCACCAGTTCGGCCGCCCGTGTGAGCCAGCGGAATCCGGCCTCGCCCGCCGCCGCTCCGCTCTCGCCGGGCTGCACCGGTGCCTCCAGGGGCAGATCAAGCACTGTGAGCTCCGCCGGGTCCGCAAGGGGCCCCACGCTCAGGCTCGCAAGCCGGCGATGTTGATCATCGAGCCAGCGGCGGCAACCCACCAGCACCACCGACCCTGGTTCGGGCGGAGAGATCGCGAGGGCCTTGAGCGTCACCTCCGCCCCGATTCCAGCCGGATCGCCAAGGCTGATGGCGATCCGGCCGGCGCCCCGGGGCTGCTGTAGAAGGGAGGAACCGGGATGGACGGCGGCCATGCTGCGCTGGTTGATCGTGGGTTCGCTGGTGTTCGGTCTGGGTACGGGGTTCCAGAGGGGCTGGATCAAGGTGGACTGGGTCAAGATGGCCGCCGATACGAATCTTCCCTTCCTCGCAGACCCGAACCAGCCCATGCGTTGGCTCGGCGATCAATAGCCTCCTGCAGAAGGGGATCAGCGCGGCGGGGTCGTTGTCAGCTCCTCGGCCAGACTGGCGTGGAAACCTTCCCTGTAGCTGGGATAGCGCAGGCGGTAACCGAGCCCCTCCCGCAGCAGTCGGCTGCTGACGCGCCGGTTCTCGCTCCAGAAGCTGCGGGCCATCGGGCTGAGGCTGGCTTCGATCTGCTCGTAGCGCTGAGCGGGCGGCAGCGGCAGGCCTAGCAGATGGGCGGCGAAGCCCAGGGTCTCGCTGGAGGGACAGGGGGCCTCGTCGGCCAGGATCAGGGTGTCGGGGCGGCGGGACTCCGGCAGGGCCAGGTTGTGCAGCACGGCCCCGACGATGTCGTCGACATGGATGCGGCAGAACACCTGGCCGCTCTTGTACACCAGCCGTGCCGTTCCATCCCGCAGGCTGGCGAACGGGGTGCGGCTGGGGCCGTAGATCGCCGGCAGGCGGAACACCTGCAGGGGCAGGTGGCGAGCACGCCAGGCCTGCTCGCAGGCGAGCCGGGTCCGGCTGCGTCCGAGCCCCGGCGCGGGCGCCGTGGATTCGTCCACCCAGGCGCCGCCGGTGTCGCCATAGACCCCAGTGGTGGAGAGGTAGCCCACCCAGCGCAGCGGCAGGTCGGCCAGCAGGCTGCCGAGATGGGTGAGCACCGGATCACAGCCCTCGGCGTCCGGGGGGATCGTCACCAGCACATGGGTTACTCCTCCCATGGCATCCGCGTCGGGCAGAAGGCCGCGGGCAGGGTCGAAGACCAGCCAGGACAGGGACTTGTCGCCAGCATCCGCGGGCTCGTGGGCCTGTCGGTGGGTCACCGTCACCGCGACGCCGGAGTTGGCGAGGGCTGCGGCACAGCGCCGGCCGGTGTAACCACCGCCGAAGACCATGATCCGGCCGATACCTGCGGCCGCAGCGGCGGGGAGCTTGACAGCCGCCCTCTCCATGAGTACATCTGTATCACTTGTCATCGTCGTGCCATGGCCCTCCGTGCCGCCCCTGGATCCGCCCTGGGAGCTGATGCCGCCCTGGGATCCACCTTCCGATCGGTCGCCGTTCCTCCACGCACCGTGTTCGCCCATCCGGTTCTCTCTACTCCAGCCGTGCTGGTGCCGGTGGAGCTGGTCGCCGGCGCTGGCGCCGTCCCTGCCGCCCTGAGGCAGCGCCGCCGGCGGGGGGCGGCCCACCACCGTCAGATCTCCACTACCAGCTCAGGCTTCCCTGCCGCACCCCTGCTGCTCACGGCCGCTCTCCTGTTGATGGCGGTGCTGGTGGCTCCCGAGCGGCCAGCGGATCAGGAGGCCATCTGCCAGCGCCATAACGGGGCTGCCGCCTGTCGCGTCTGGTGAAGGTCGCGTCGGCCGGGGCTGAGGCTGGTCGACGGTGCTTCCATCGCATCCGCAGGTGTCACCCACTCCAGCAGGCGCATGGCCAGCCGTAGATCCCCTTCGGTCCAGGCGCGCAGGGCCATGGCCCGCCTGGGATCGTAAAAGGCCTGGCGGCGGTACCAGCTGAACACCTCGCTGTCACCTTTGTCCCCGTTGCAGCCCAGGCAGGCCGGTACGCAGTTTTCGGTCACGCTGCCGCCACCGCGGCTGCGGGGATGCACGTGGTCGATGGATTCGGAGGCGGCCCCGCAATACACGCAGCGGCGGCCGGTGAAGCCGTGGAGCGAGCGCCGCCAGTGCCGATCGCGCAATTTGGGGCAGAGATCCTCAAGGAACACTCCATCCCTGGCCTGCATCGAAGCGCCTCGGTTGGCGGAAGTTTGCCCTGGGTGCCAGGGGTGTCAATGTGTCGAGGACAGCACTTTGGCGTCTTGGCGGGATCGCTGGTGCAGATGCGGCTGGGGCCCACCGGCCTGATCGAGGTGGTGAGCCCATTCGATGCGGTCACCCAGGCCCAGCTGCGGGCCGTGCGGCCCCCGGGGCGCTGGCTGAGCCGCCGCGCCTGCTGGGAGTTCCCGCTGGAAGCCGCCGCCGCCCTGGAGCAACGCTTGGGTGGGCGTTTCCCCGTCAGCGATGAACTGCAGCGCTGGCTGGTGTGGCTGCGGCAGCCCCTGCCACCCCTGCCACCCCATCGTCAGCTTGTGGCGGCGGCCGATCCCGACGCGCCCCTGATCGATGGCCGCCGCCTGTTCGCCCACCAGCGGGCCGCCGTGCGCTGGTTGCTGGCCCGCCGCGGCGCTGTGCTCGCCGATGCCATGGGCCTGGGCAAGACGCTTTCGGCGCTCGTGGCCGCGCGCGCCATGGTGCGCTGCGCCGATTGCCGGGTGGTGGTGGTGGCACCGGCGGGCCTGCAGGCCCACTGGCGTCAGGAGTCCCTGGCCCTGGGGCTGCGGCTGGAGCTGCACAGCTGGGCCCGGCTGCCGCCGGAGCTGCCGGAGGCCGGCACCGTTCTGATCGCCGATGAGGCCCATTTCGCCCAGTCGCTCGCGGCGGCCCGCACCCGGGCCTTCCTGCGCCTGGCCCGCCATCCGCGGCTGCGGGCCGTATGGCTGCTCACCGGCACGCCGCTGCGCAACGGCCGTCCTGTGCAGCTGTTTCCGCTGTTGGCGGCGATCGGCCATCCCCTGGGGCACGATCCCCAGGTCTTTGAAGAGCGCTACTGCCAGGGACACTGGCGTGAGCGGGGCGGCCGCCGGGTCTGGGAGGCCCGGGGTGCCAGCCATCTGGAGGAACTGCAGCGGTTGGTGCGCCCCCTGGTGCTGCATCGCCGCAAGCAGCAGTGCCTGGATCTGCCCCCGAAGGAGCGGCTGCTGCTGCCGGTGCAGCTGGAGGGAGGCGCGGCCAGGGGCTTCGAGCGCCGCCTGGATGCCCGGGTGGCGGACTACCGCCGCAGGGCCCGGCTGGGTGAGGTGCGTCGCGATGCGGAGCTGCTGGCGGTGCTCACCGCTCTTCGTCAGATCGGCTCCCATTACAAGGTGCCGGTGGCCCTGAAGCTTCTGCGGCAACTGCTGGCCAGCGGCGAGGCGGTGGTGGTGTTCACCTCCTTCGTGGCCACGGCACGGCGCCTGCACCGCCAGTGCGGCGGCGACCAGCGGGCCGTGCTGCTCACCGGCGCCGTGCCGTCCCCGCGCCGCCAGCCGCTGGTGGATGCCTTTCAGGCAGGGCGGCGGCCTTTGCTGGTGGCCACCTACGGCACCGCCGGGCTCGGCTTCACCCTGCATCGGGCTCGTCATGTGGTGCTGGTGGAGCGCCCCTGGACCCCCGGCGACGCGGAGCAGGCCGAGGACCGTTGCCATCGCATCGGCATGGCTTCTGGGCTCACCAGCCACTGGCTTCAGCTGGGAGCCGCCGATGCCCTGGTCGACGACCTGATTGCCGACAAGGCGGAACGCATCGCCCGCGTTCTTGAGAGTCCCGGGGAACGCCGGCGCCGTCAGGCCTTGCCGGAGCGGGTGCGCCGGCTGCTGGACGGTTGGTGAACGGGGAGAGCAGCCCGAAGAGCGGGGGCTTGGAATCAGTTGCTGCTGCAGGCGGCCTGGCGCATCTTGAGCTCCTGGGCCAGCATTGGATCCACCCGGCCTGCCGGCAGCGACTGGGTCAGCTTCACCGCCGCGGCGATGTCCCGACAGGCGGCCTCGTCATCGCCGTCGAGGGTGTGAAGCAGGAAGCGTTCGTTCAGGGGCTGGGGATTGCGGGGGAAGGCGGCCACCACGCGATCGCAGCGGCGCTTGGCGTCATCGATGTCGTCCATGCGCACGTCCCTGAGGCAGTCGTCGACCGTGAGCCGACGCTGGGGAAGGGGTTCCTCGGCACAGCCGGCAAGCAGGAGGAGAGCCAGGGAAAGGCTCCGCATGCAGGGGCCGAGCCCCCGGTGCCCTGGGCGATCAGTTGCCGTAGCGCTCACTGCGGGTCATGCCACCGGACCCACCAGGACTACCACCTGGCTGATCGGTGGGGATGGCGGTGGGTTCGCCACCGGAGGGTGGGTTCGCCACCATCCGTACCCGTCGGCTGTAGAGATCGCCGAGGTACCGGCCGCAATCGGGATAGGAACCAGGGTTCTGGACCACCGCCTCGGTGATCATGACCGCGGCATGCTCAGGCGAGGTCTTGAACAGGCTGGCGCTCTGGCGCTTGATCAGCGCATAGGCCGCTGTCCAGCTCACTTCGTGGTTGTTGCCGTTGTTGCGCATGAAGCAATAGGTCTGGGCACCTTTTGCGCCGGCGCTGCTCTCGGCGCTGCCCTGAGCTGCGGCGGGCAGGCCGCCGACGAGAGCCACCAGGGCCAATCCGGCACCGACACCGATCGGCCACGGGGAGCGGCGCACGCTGGGGCCGGTAGGCCGGGTGCGGGAAGCCATCAAGAGGGGGGCGGAAAGCGCGTCTCAAGGTATCGACCCCTGCTGCCCTGTCCAGGGTGGTGAAGCTCCACCGGGTGGGCGCAGGGAACGTCAGGTTCAGCCCCCTGGTGGGGCGCCTCCGGCCGGCAATACCAGCCGCACCATCAGCGGCAGCACCAGCAGCACAGTGATCAGACGCACCGCGTGCAGGGCCGCGACGGCGGCGCCCACCCCGTACTCGGCGCCTACCAGGCTCATGCCGCTGATCCCCCCGGGCGCGGCGCCCAGCAGGGACACCAGCGGATCGATGCCCAGCAGGCGGCTGCTCCACAGGCCCACCACCAGCCCGGTGGCCACCAGGGTGAAGGTGATCAGCAGGGCCGGCCGCCAGAGGCGGCCGAGTTCGAGAACGGTGGCTGACGTGAGCCCCGTGCCGATTACGGTGCCGATCGCGATCTCCAGAAGGGTGCGGGTGCCGGTGGGCCAGTGGGCGATCTCCAGCCGGCCGGACATGCTCACCAATCCCGCTCCAAGCAGGGCGCCTGCCAGGGGAGCGGCCGGTATCCCGGTGCGAAGGGCCAGCAGGCCGCCGCCCAGGCCAGCCGCGAGATACATCACCAGGTGCCAGGGATAGGTCATCGGCGGCTTGGGCCCGCATCCGCACGTGCGCCGTCAGTCTGGGAGATGACAGTCGCTGCGGGTTGAGGCCGGCGGCCTCCTGTGTTGTCATGCCATCAACCGCCTGTGCCAGCGATGAGTTCCTCTTCGGTTTCCTTCCGGATCACGCGCAACACCCAAGACCTCGCCGAGACCATCCATGCCCTCTCCCAGCGGCTGGTGAATCTCGAGCAGCGGCTGGTGGCGCTGGAAGGCGAACTGGTCGCCCGCGAGCAGGAGGACGAGGTGGTGGATCCCGACCAGCTCGAGAGCCTCGAGAGTGTGGAGCGTCTGCTGCGCGACTGCCGCGATCTGCTCGAGAGCGAGCCGGCTCCAGCTCCCGCGTCCATGGTCTCCCTGGACGATGACGACGTTCCGTACATCTCTGCCGCCTGACCCGCTCTCGCGTCCCCTGGCACGAGGTGGCAGCATGGGAAGAAAGCGGATGATGGCCTACCCCACTTCCCCGTCTCCTGCGTCCTCCTCCCATCTGCCCGGCCGGGGTGCCCGCGCTGATGCCAGCGAACATCAGCTCGAGAAGCTGGAATTCGCCCTGGCCGTTGCCCTCACCCGCGGCGACACCACACGAACCGCCTGGCTGAGGGATCAGATCGCCTCGCTGGGTGGCAATCACGAGGAACCCGGCACCTGAAGCCTCTCCCCATGACAGGAACGAGCACCCTGCCATCTCCCCCCATTCGTCCCGTCCCTTCCCGCTCCCTGGCTGGGCCGGCCGGCAGCTCGGATCCCGAGCGCCGGCAGCAACTGCTCGACCAGGCTGCTGCCCTCGACAGCCGGGCGAAGGCAGCGGCAGAGCGGGGCGATACCGATGAGGCCGCCCGCCTGATCCTCGAGTCGCTGGAGTTCGAACGGCGGGCTGGTGGTCTCGGCCCCCAGGTGCTTCAACTGATCAAGCCCCGGGGCTGAAGGCTGGCCCTGCCGTGGGTAGAAGCACCTAAACCCGTTGCTTCGTTGCCGGGATCACAGTTCCGACAGCCCTTCTGGTGCCTGGATGGTCCCATCTCCCAGGGACCGCCATGTCCTCCCTCGCCTGCGGCTATCGCAACGGCAGTCCCCAACTGGTTGTTCTGCGCTGCCTCGGTCCTGACACCGTTCACTACGAGCGGGTGATCTTCCCGTTCGAGATGCTCACCTTCCATTGCCCCCGAGGCAGCGAGATCCAGATCTGGCGTCGCTCCAGTGCTCCCGGTCGTCGGGGCCGTGGCGGCGAGGGACCGCCGCAGGAGGAGCTCGTGGAAGTGCTGCCGGCGGAGGAGTTGCGCCTCGAGGGTGCGGACGAGGACCCCACCCTGCCTCTTCCCGGTCTGCTGGAAGCACCGGCCGCCGACCTGCGCCGTCGCTATGCCGAGGATCCGAGCGAGTCTGTGCGCCGCCATCTCGCCGCCCACGAGCGCCTGGCTGCCGCCTGGGGTCGCGAGCGGATCGTGCGGGGCTGACGATCGCGAAGGGGTTTCCCCCCCTAGGCTCTCGCTCATTTGCCTTCTCCATGGCTCTGCCTGCGCGGCTGCTGAGCTTCGGCATCGTTGGTGGCGTTCTGCTGGGTTCGGCGGCCACCGCGCTGGAACGCGATCCGATCACCCTCGACGAGGCTCTGGCCCAGGTCGAGCTCTCCCCCCCCGCCCCCCACACGTCTGTCGATTCGCCCGAGGGCACCAGCGAGCCGAGCAAGGAGAAGCCGGAATCCCCCTGGGCAGGCACGGTGGAGCTCTACGGATTCGCGCCGTTCCGCACCACCACCACCACCACGATCAACGGCTTCACGGCTGAAGCCGACTACAGCCTGGGCCAGGTTCTGCGGGCTCTCACTGCCGCCTTCTCCCTGCGGGGCAGCATCGAATACGGCCGCGTGGGCTTGATGACCGATGTGAGCTACACCAGCGTACGAGGAGAAAGGGCCACCGCCCTCCTGTCCGAGCGCGGAGCGATCGTGGATCTGCTGCGCCTCCAGGATCGCCGTCCCCTGCGGGACAAGCTGCGTGATGGTGGCCGCGGCGAACGACTCGACGGGCTGAAACTGGCGGCCCTGCGGGAGCGTTTCGGCGAACGGCTGCGGCAGCGCCTGCCCTCCGGTGACCGACGTGCTCTCCAAGCCCTGGCCGGACTGTCCAACCGGGAGATTTCCCGCAGCCTGAACACCACGCTGGATAGCCAGCAGGGGCTCTATGACATCGCCTTGCGCTACCGCTTCGGTGAACGGGAGCGCGCTGTGGCCTGGCCGGGTGCGGTCACGGTGGTGCCCTATGCCGGCGTCCGCATTGTGGATGAGGGACTGACGATCACCAATGCCCTCCAGCGGGGATCCTTCCAGCTCCGCAGCCGCAGTGATTCCTTCGGCCAACCCTACGCCCAGGCCCTGTTCGGCACCTGGGGACAGGTGTTTGTGGCGCCTCGTCTGCGCCTGTTCGCCCGCGGCGACGTGGGAACGTCGGCTGCCGGGGAAGGCAGTGATCTGACGGCCAATGCACAGCTGGGGGTGGGCTATGCGATCGGCAATTCCACCCAGCTCGATCTGTCCTGGCGTTATCTGCATCTCGACCGCGACAATGGCCAGAGCCCGAGAAGCGCCTATCTGATCAATCAGAACGGCGTCGAGCTCGGCGTGAAGTTCTTCTTCTGAGCCCTCCATCCCTTGGGGTGAGCTCTTGATCCTGTGGCCGCGAGTTGGCCTTCAGAAGCTACCAATACTTTGGATACCGGGCATCGCGGGTGGAATTGTTGTAAAGAAGAGCGACGGCCACTACAATAATTGCTCCAGCTAGCGTTGGGAGCAGCAGGAAGGCCCATGAGGGCTGGGTAAGGAAGACGATCACCGGATTCGAGCCCGCTGGCGGGTGAACGGTGCGCGTGAGCATCATCACAGCAATCGCCGTGCCCACTGAGAGGGAAACCGACCACCAATGAGTGCCAAAAGTGGTCAAAAAAATCAGGCCAATCAGGGAGCTGATGAAATGACCTGCAATCACATTTCTCGGCTGGGAAAATGGCACATCGGGATAGCCGAATACCAGCACGCACGTTGCGCCGAAGGATCCAAGCACCATGGCGACGGAGAGGGCATCGGCCAGCAGGGCTACGGCGGCAATCGCAAGAAAGCCGCCCAGCCATGCCAAGGCCACGGCCTTCAGGGCTGGCTGTGGCGGCAGTGATGCACCATCGCCTTTCATTTTTTTCAGGAGCAGCATCAAGGTGCTGATCCCGGCTGTGTCGGCATGCTGTTCCTGTGCCTGTCCTTCTCGCGCCGATTTTCTTCTGCCCATCCATCAACCCCTTGTGCGGGTTGCTACGAAAGGCTATCAAGATCCTCCTGCTACCCATCATGCTGCTGAGCAGTCACGGCTCCTGCTCGACCACCCCGTCTGCAGCCGTCCTCCGGCCCCCTGAGCTCGGCGATCCCCGCTGCGATCGATCTGAAGGGGCAGCGATCGGTGTTGATCCAATGCCAGTCATTCAACGCCACAATGGCCTGGGCTTCTGACCCCCTGAACCCATGACAACCGTCGACTGGCTCTGGGTGATCCATCCGGCTCTCGCTGTCGTGCTCGTCTACCCCCTGATCGGGATGACGATCCGCCTCGGGATGCAGACCCGTTCCCGACGGGTCGACAAGGCCAAGCTCCCTCCCACCACCGGTCGGGATCACGCCGATCTCGGCAGCTGGCTGGCGGTGGCGGTGGTGGGGATCGTTCTGGTCGCCCTCACGGTTGTGATCGCCACCAAGGGGGATCCCTGGAGTTTCCAGGGCGGTGCTGCCCGCGCCCTGACCCTGCTGCTGGTGCTGATCGGCACGGTTGTGTCGCTGGTGGCGCTGTGGCGCGTCAAAGCCAAGGCCTACCGGCTCAGCTTCGCCCTTCTCGCCTGGATCGGGGTCCTGGGGCTCGGCGGCCAGCCGGAGGTGTACCGCGTCAGTGACAACCCACTCACAGGCGAATTCTGGACGTCTCACTACTGGGCCGGGGTGGCTGTGGTGGGGCTGATGCTGTTTTCGCTGGGGGCCCGGCCGGAGATCCTCAAGCAGACCCGCCTCCGGCGTCTGCACGTCATCGCCAGCGTGCTGGCGGCCGTTCTGTTCACGCTGCAGGGCATCACCGGCAGCCGTGATCTGCTCACGATCCCGCTCAGCTGGCAGAAGGCCTTCCTCGGGGCCTGCAACTGGAGCGAGCAGCGTTGTCCAGCACCGCTCCAGGCTCCTGCCCCGCCGGCTTCCCCGTGACTCCTCACGTGGAGCCGAACCGAAAGCGGGTGAGACGACTCGAGCTAACTCCGCTATACTCAGCTTGAGGAAAAGCCGGAGAATGGTTTCAATCCTTTCTCTCCCGGTTTGGCTTCGTCATTGCATTGATCAGGCCCGACGGCAACCACGGCCTCATGGCATTGGCGATGTTGATGGCGGAGTGTTGCCGTCCTGGGGAATGGGGGCTTCTCCTGCAGGCCATCGGTCCCAGTGCGACTGAGGCGGCCAGCGCCATCGGTGCTGTGCTGCTCCTCATGAGCGTCTCCCGGATGCTTGCCGTTCCCCAGGAGACGGTTTACAGGAAGGCGGCTTGCACGTCGTTGACAGATAACCGAAGATCATCAATTTCGATGATCACGATGTATGCCGAGATTGCTTGCTGCCTTTGTAAGGCTCCTGGCCATGCACTGGTCGAAGGACTTCATGGCAGGTTTCCGTGCAAGGGCTTTCCAGCGCACTGCGCAAGTATGAGTTTCCTCGGGCGAAACCCCGCTCTTGTGTTCTTATGGGAATCAGCAATCGCGCCATCGCATGGTAATGAGTGTACCATCTCTTCAGGATGGTTCCGGCCTGCATGGCGCCTTGTGCCAGGTGGTCTCCCGTCATCCCGATGCCGTCGCGCTCATTGGGCCCGGAAGGGCCTGGCCGCTGACACCGCCCTGGTGCTGACGACCTCCGGAACGACGGCGGAGCCGCGTCTGGTGCCCCTGAGCCACGCCAATCTCCTCGCCGCCGCCGACAGCATCCGTGCGGTGCTGCAGCTCACGCCTGAGGACCGCTGCCTCGACCCGATGCCGTTGGCGCATATCCATGAATTGAGCCTGGTCCTCGCCTCCCTGCTGAGTGGATCGCGGGTGCATCTCCCGGGCCCCTTCGCCCAGTACGACGTTCTGGAGGCCTGGCAGCAGCTGCGGCCCACCTGGTATTCCGCCGCTCCGGCGATGCATGCGCTGATCGCCGACTGGCTCGGGCAGCGGCCGGATCTGCTGAGCCGGTCGTCGCTTCGCTATGTCCGTTCAGCCTCCGGGCCGATGCCCCGAGACCTGCTGGAGCGCCTGCTGGACGTCCCCCTGATTGAGGCCTATGGCATGACCGACGCCGCCCCCCAGATCAGCAGCAACCGACTGCCGCCCCATCCCCGCAAACCCGGATCCGTCGGCAAGGCTGCACACCTGATGTTCTCCGCTTTCAGTCCTCGACTAGGAGTTTGCGGAAAAACCGCCTGAGAAGGCGCCTTTCTTCCTCTTGAGGGCTGATCGTGCTGCCTGCAGGCTGGTTGTCAGCGATTCAGCGGTTCAGAACGCCTGCATCGGAGCGATCGGCCCCGTTGGCCCCCCCTGATCCCTGCCTTCTGGCCACCTCTCTGGGCAATCCTCTGTTCATGCCGCCGCCAGCGCCGGCTTG
>JBKDPV010000029.1:0-20080 GCA_046342315.1 Cyanobacteriota bacterium | reverse complement strand
CGGCTGCCAGGGACGGAAGGACTTGGGCTTTTGCATGCCCCATTCTCTCGCCTGAATCCATTGCTGTCACAGGGATCTGGGCAGATTCAGGGGCGTCTGTGGAGAAGCGGACGCGGATCTTTGCGCAACAGGCTCCTAGCTGGCCTTTTGACTGTGCTGCTGGCCTCCCTGGTGCTGGTCGCCCCGGCAGCGGCAGTCGACAGCTGGCCGCTGAGCGATGAGGCCGGCCACCGCTTCCAGTCCTCGGTTTTCGAGCAACCCTTTCCCGAGTACCCCTCCGGCTGGCGGCTGCGCCTCAATGCCCTCGAGGCCGGCCTCGTCCTCGACCACACCGACGCTCTGCAGGTCAGCGACGCCATGGGTCAGCGCTGGACACTGGGTAACAGGAGCGAGGAAATCGTGCCTCCCGACGGCACACCCATACCCGCGGGTTCTGCCCAGTTCGACCTCGACGCCCTCACCCCCCGTCCCAGCGACGTCCTGCCCCTGCGCCTCACACTGACCAGCAGTGCCGGACCGCTGCGCATCGATCTCACCCCCGAACAAACACTGACCCTGCACAATCTGGCCTGAACCGAACTCTGCGGGGAGGCCCATTCCAGTCCTGATCCTTGCCATCACTGAGCAACAGGGGACGGGCATGGTCCAGGGTCAGCCTGGGGGACTCCGCATTCAGTCGTAGACGCAGCCCCTTGGCCTCGTTGATGTCTGACGCCTCGTAGAGCATGCCGCCAAGGCGGCGCCAGGGCGTCTTCACCATGGATGCGAATAATGCAAGAATTCTTTTCATTATTCTGAGGTGCTCTGCGGGGATATTGCCAACCTAATCGGATCGCTCAGTGCGACGAAGACGGGTATCCAAAACTTGCGCAGGTGCGCGCCTTCATTAACGTGGATAGCAAAACCCATGGTTCGCCTGGCGTGTCACACTTTCAGGGAACCGCTGTCCGTGAGCCTCGATCTGCGCCGGCAGCCCTGATGCTGCAGATGGAGACACACTTGCAGCACGATTGCATGGCTTTTGCATATGAACACTTCATTGGATTGCATTCCTTGCCTGCTGCGCCAGTCATTGGATGCTGCCCGACTGGTCACCGACGATGCATCGATCCATGAGCGCCTACTCAGGAAGGCGCTGCATTGGGCCGAAGGCATGGACCTGACAGCATCACCTCCTGCCATGGGCCCAGTGCCTGCATCGGCGTCTTCGGGAGCTGACAGGCGTGATCGACCCCTACCGCGAGACGAAAGCCTGGCAGAACAGCGTCGTGATGGACATGCTCCCGGTGCTTCAGGCTGAGGTGAAGGCGTCCGGCGACCCCCTCCTGATGGCCGCCCGCCTGGCGATCGCCGGTAATGCCATCGATATGGGCAGCAACGGCCAGCTCACGGAGCAGGATGTGCGCCAGGCCCTGGAGAGGGCTCTGATGGATCCATTCCACGGCCATGTGGAACAGTTCCGTGTGGCCGTCGTCAAGGCTGAAACGATCCTCTATTTGGCCGATAACGCTGGTGAAATCGCTCTTGATCGCCTACTGATTGACCAGTTGCTACCCAGGACGATCACCCTGGTTGTACGGGGATCACCGATCCTCAATGATGCCACTCAGGAGGATGCCAAGCGGGTGGGGCTTGATCGGATCGTGCAGGTCATTGACAACGGCTCGGATGCCCCGGGAACCATCCTGCTGGACTGCAGCCAGGACCTGCGCGATCGCTTTGCTGCCGCCGACCTGATCATCGCCAAGGGGCAGGGAAACTATGAATCCCTGAGTGACAAGCCAGGCCAGCTCTTTTTTCTCTTCAAGGCGAAATGTCGCGTGATCGCTGAGCTTGTCGGCCAGTCCATCGGCACCCAGATGCTGCTCAAGTCTCGCGGCGCGCCAGCCCCAGGGCGCGCACCAGGGGCCCGAACGGCTTAAGGAAGCGGCTTTCGTGCAGGCGCCCCTTGAGCACCCGGTGCCAGTACACCCATGGGAACACCCGTGTTTCGATCAGGAACATGCTCCAGCGTTCCTTGGTGGGATCCACCAGGAACGAACTGACCGGCTGGAGGTCGTAGTCGAACTCCGCCATCACCACACTGTGGAAACTGGTGATCAGCGGACAGGCGGTGTAGCCGTCGTAGTGGGCCTGCAGGGGCCGTCCATCAAGGAAGGCCAGGAGGTTGGCCACCAGCACCGGCGCCTGACCACGGATCGCCGCCAGGCTTTTCGCCGTGGGTAGAGAGCTCACATCGCCGAGGGCGAACACATCGGCGAAGCGCTTGTGCTGGCAGGTGTCCTTGTCCACCTCCACCCAGCCGCCCGACCCTTCGATCGCCAGGGGGCTGTGGGCCACCACATCCGGCGCCGCCATGGGGGGCACCACATGCAGCAGGTCGAAGCGGATCTCATCTCGGGCTGGTTCCTTACCTTCCGATCTGACCTCGAAGACCGCCACCTGCTCCTCGGGGCGCACCTCGATCAGGTTGTGGAGCAGGCGGGTTTCGATGCCCCGCCGCGCCACGATCCGTTCGACGGTGTCGTTGTAGGCCTTCACCGGATAGAGCTTGGCGAGGGCGCTGCAGAAGATCACCCGGCTGTTCACCCCCACCCCGCTGGTGGCCTGGAAGATGTCATCGGCCAGATACATCACCTTCTGGGGAGCACCACCGCACTTGATCGGTGTAGCGGGATGGGTGAACAGGGCTGTTCCTCCCCGGAAGCTGCGGATCGCCTCCCAGGTGGCCCTGATGTGGGGGTGGGAATAGTTGCTGACGATGCCGTGGCTGCCCAGGCCATCCGGCAGACCCTTGATGCTGCTCCAATTGAGCTGGAGACCCATGGCCACCACCAGCACGTCGTAGCTGAGCGTTGCCCCGGCGGTGGTGACCACCCGGTGGGCCTCCGGCTCGAAAATGGCCGCGCCGTCCCGGATCCAGGTGGCGCCCGCGGGAATCACGGCGGCCTCCGGCCGGTGGGTCCGCTCGTAGGGGAGCAGCCCAGCGCCGGCCAGGATCCAACCCGACTGGTACTCGTGAACGAAGGAGGGCTCCAGGATCGCCACATCCAGGCCTGGACGGGCCCGAAGGAGCTGACTGGCGACGGTGACACCACCAGAGCCACCGCCCACGATCAGAACCTGGTGGTGACGGTGGCCCACGGTGCCGGATTCGGCCATCTGCCATCTCTGATCCAGCCTCTATCTAGGCAGAGCCAATCGCGAAACGGCGCCCGCCACACAAAAGTACATGCGTCTTCACGCATAGCGCGATAGACTGTTCAGGCATGCGGGGGGTCGGCCGATGGCGCCATGGAACCGACGTTCCACCCGGAGCCTGTCCCCCCATCCGGTGAGGCTCCAGAAGCACGGCGGCATCTTCTCGGCCGTGAACCCGGCCGACTGGTTCCGCCACTGGCGCTACCCCAACCACCTGATGCTGGCGGTGCCCTGGCCGATCTTCTTCGGGCTGATCGCCGCGACGTATCTGCTGCTCAACCTGATGTTCAGCCTTCTATACCGAATCGATCCCCATGGCATCGCCGGGGTGGCTGGCGCCACCACCAGCTTCTCCGAGGCCTTCTTCTTCAGCGTGCAGACCCTGGGCTCGATCGGCTACGGAGCCCTCCATCCGGCCAGCCTGTTCACGAATCTGGTCGTCACCGCTGAGTCGCTGGTGGGGTTGATCGTGATCGCCCTGATGACAGGGATGGCCTTCAGTCGGTTTTCACGATCCACGGCGCGAATCCTGTTCTCGGAGGCGGTCACCGTGCACGACTACAACGGTGTGCCCACCCTGATGTTCCGCGTGGCGAATGAACGCCGCAAAAGCATTCTCGAGGCCAGGATCGAGGCCTATCTCGCCATCGATGAGCGAACTATTGAAGGACACCGGATGCGGCGCCTGCACCCCCTGAGGTTGAACCGCGATCGTTCACCCCTGTTTCTGCTCACCTGGACGGTGATGCATCCGATCGATGAGCACAGCCCCTTGCATGGACACACCTCTGGCGATCTGGCTGCCAGCGGTGCTGAGATCGTGGTGTCCTTCAGTGGCGTCGATGAAACTCTGGAGCGGCCCATCCATGCCCACCACAGTTATCCCATTGCGCAGGTGTTGTTCGGTCAAGGGTTCGTGGACATGATGCAGGATGAGAGTGGCGAGGGGCAAAGCTTCGACTTCACCAATTTCAACTGCACATACCCTTGCCCATCCAGTGAGCCATCCTGAGTTGGCTGGAGCCAGCGTTTAGAAGGGTCAGCTCCACCAGGGTTTCTCGCCGGTGCGCGGATCCGTCTCTCGCCAGGCACTGAGCTGCACCCGTTCACCCTCCACCGCCACATGGGCCAGGGCCAGAGGCAGCGGGGCGGGACCGCGGACCACGCCCCCCTCGGGGTCGTACTGGCTGCCGTGGCAGGGGCAGATGAACTTGTTCTCGCCGCTGTTCCAGGGAACCACGCAGCCCAGATGGGTGCAGATGGCGTTGAGGCCGATCGCACCGATGGCTCCTTCCCCCTCGACAACCAGGTAGGTGGGATCACCCTTGAGTCCCTGTACAAGACTGCGGTCGCCTTCAGGATGACTGGCCAGCCAGCCGCTGGCCACGATCGGTTTGCCGAGTTCGTCCAGGGCAAGGGAACCACCCGATGAACCAGCTTCCCCTGGGGGGATGAAGTAGCGCACCACCGGATAGAGGGCCCCTAGCGCCACCCCGGTGATGGCACCGAAGGTGAGCAGGTTCATGACTTGACGGCGCCCCAGGCTGGGGACCTCGTCGTTGGGGGGATTCAAGGGGAGGAGGGTCATGGCGAAGAAGCGATGGATCGGCTGAAGACGGGGGAAACATCCTGACCATCCCCTTTTGACCTGGTGTGGCTCAGCCCGTGGCGGCGGCGAGAGCTGCCTGAACCTCCGCCGGTAGATGCACGGCATACATGCCCCGCAGGTCACCCACCTTGAAGCCGAAGGCCTTGTCGTCGGGGTAGTTGTCCTTGATGAACGCCGGCCGGCTGGCCTTGGTGCCGTGGCAGGCCAGGCAGCTCGGCTCCACGTTGATGCGGCGGTAGTAGTTCAGGCCGGCACCCTGTTCCGCTGTGGCCGGTTCCCAGAGTCCGTTGATCTCCGGATGCCGGTGGAACAGATCGATCACGTCACGTTCCTGGGCACTGGCGGGGGCATGGTCGGGGTTGCGGAACTTGCTGGCCACCTGGCGCACCTGCCAGCCGTTCTCCTTGCCGATCGCCACCGCCCGCATGCCCACCGGCCTGCACACCTCCTTCATCGTTTCCATGGTGGGCTCCTCGGTTTCGCCCTCAAGGGTGGAGGCCAGGGAAATTCGCATCTGATCGAGCTGCTCCATCGCCAGAACGGCCTTGGAGAGGGCAGCAGGATCGACCGGTGGGGAAACCTGGGCCGCCAGGGCGGTGTTCGGCCGAGCCATCACCAGGACGATGCCCACCAGCAGCGGCAGCAGGGTGGAGACGGCCAGCCGTGCCAGCCGCTGGAGCGGAAGAGGGAACGTCATCGGATCAGGTGCCAGGGGAGGAAGGTGATGTCGCTGAACTCAGCAGCTTCTGAACAATCGCGATGCCGGTGGTCGCCTGCCAGCCGAACAGCAGCAGCACCACGCCATTGAGGCTCACGTGCAGGGTCCGTGCCCAGTCCTTGCCCTTCACGAGGGACGGCCCCAAGGAGGCGGTGGCGACCACCAGGACGGCAACAGCCAGCCCGACGAACAGGTGGGGGCCAAGAACCAGCTTGCCGTTCTTGAGGTAGGTGGCAGCCAGCCCCCCGGCGGCGCCCAGCAGGGTGAGGCCCAGGATCACCGCACCGAGCTGGGCGTGCCGCTCGCCGAAGTGTTGGGGAAGCATCGCCTTGCGTTCCTCTGCGCTCACCTTGCGGATCAGGCTCGCTTTGTAGCCGAGGTAGCCGGAGTAAAGCATCAGACCGAGCAGCACCCACATGAGTGCAGGGTGAACGAAGTTCAGTGCAAAGGGCATGGAAAGTCCTCGGAGACCATGGATTCGCAACGACTCCACCTGACTCACCCTGTCGAGGAGGATGTGCGGAAGATGGGAAGGAATCCTTGAGATGGGAAGGGGCCCGGACTATTTCGGGCCCCGGCTTGAAAGGCTCACGCTTTCAGAAACCTTGTGACACCGTTGGGCGGATCTGGATCGGCTGGGCGAGATTCAAAGTCTCACTAACCGATCGCCGGAGCGATGAGGGCCACGGGCTGCGCTTCCACCGCCGCGAGATCGAGCGGGAAGTTGTGCACGTTGCGCTCATGCATGGCCTCGATGCCGAGCCCGCCGCGATTGAGCACGTCGGCCCAGGTGTTCAGCACAAGGCCCTGGTGATCGAGGATCGAGTGGTTGAAGTTGAGGCCGTTGAGGTTGAACGAGAAGCTCACCACCGCCAGGGCCGCGAACCAGATGCCCACCACCGGCCAGGCAGCCAGGAAGAAGTGGAGGCTGCGGCTGTTGTTGAAGGAGGCGTACTGGAAGATCAAGCGCCCGAAGTAGCCATGGGCCGCCACGATGTTGTAGGTCTCCTCCTCCTGGCCGAATTTGTAGCCGCGGTTCTGCGATTCGGTTTCGGTGGTTTCGCGCACCAGGGAACTGGTGACGAGCGAGCCGTGCATGGCGGAGAACAGGGCCCCGCCGAACACGCCGGCCACACCGAGCATGTGGAAGGGATGCATGAGCACGTTGTGCTCGGCCTGCAGCACCAGCATGAAGTTGAAGGTGCCGGAGATGCCCAGCGGCAGGGCATCGGAGAAGGAGCCCTGGCCGATGGCGTACACCAGCAGCACGGCGGTGGCGGCGGCCACCGGGGCGCTGTAGGCCACGGCGATCCAGGGGCGCATACCCAGGCGGTAGCTGAGCTCCCATTCGCGGCCCATCCAGCAGAAGATGCCGATGAGGAAATGGAAGACGATCAGCTGATAGGGGCCGCCGTTGTAGAGCCACTCATCGAGGCTGGAGGCGGCCCAGATGGGATAGAGATGAAGGCCGATGGCGTTGGAGCTGGGCACCACCGCGGCGGTGATGATGTTGTTGCCGTAGAGAAGGCTGCCGGAGACGGGCTCGCGGATGCCGTCGATGTCGACGGGGGGAGCACCGATGAAGGCGATCACGAAGGCGGTGGTGGCCACCAGGAGGCAGGGGATCATCAGCACGCCGAACCAGCCCACGTAGAGGCGGTTACCGGTGCTGGTGACCCAGTCCTTGAAGGACCCCCAGGCGCTGCCCCGTTGGGGGCGAAGGGAGGTGGTCGTCATGGCAAGGAGAAAGGACGGAACGGGGAAGCGCTGCGAAGGGGAGAACGGCCCGCCCAGGCGGACGGACGACCCACCACGATCACTTCCCAGAAAAACAGTAGCGTTGAAAGCGTCTATGACGCGAAAGGCGTTATGAGCATTCCTTCTCAAAGTTCTGGTTCGGGGTTCCGCCCTGGTGTCCACGGGCTGGGCCGACGCCTGTGGGGGGCAGTGATTGCCGGTGTTCTCGTGGCCCTCGCCCTGCTGGTGATGCCGCAGGTGACCCAGGCAGCCGCCGCTCCGCAGCGCTGGACCCTCACGGATTCCTCGGGCCATCTCTGGGGCCTGAGCCTGTTCGAGCAGCCTGATCCCACCTACCCAGCTGGCTGGCGTCTGCGCCTGACGGCCCGATCACCCGGGCAGACGCTGGATCACCGACGCCCCCTGTTGCTGCACGATGGCATCGGCGGATGCTGGAGCCTGCCGAACCGCAGTGAGGAACTTGTGCGACAGGGGGAGGAGCTGAGCCCCACGTCTTCGGCCCAGTTCGATGCCCGCGCCCTGGAGCCCACGCCCAGCGCTGTTCAGCCGCTGCAGTTGGAGATGCCAACCGACGAGGGAGAGGGCACCGCCGTGGTCACGCTGCAGCCCGAAGTGGTGCAGGCCCTCCATGGGCTGCCACCGAACCTGGAGACATGACCGCCGCTACGCGGAGACGTCGGCGTGGGGGTTGGGATCGCCATCGGGTTCGGGATCGAACAGCCGATCGATCCCCGGCTGGAGGCTGGTGCGCAGGGCCACGAACACATGGTCGCCGGGTTCGAGGGTGGTGTCGCCTCGGGGCATCACCACCTGCTTGCCCCGCAGGATCAGCGCCACCAGCACCCCCTCCGGCAAGGCGAGATCGCGCAAGGGCCGGCCCACCACCCGAGCCCCACGTTGCACGGTGTAGTCGACGATCTCGCCGTCGACCTGGCGCAGGGCATGGATCTCCACCGTGAGCGCCGGTGTGGGATCGGCGGGTCGACCGAGGTGCAGCGAGCGGGCCACCAGCGGCAGCGACCACCCCTGGGTGATCACTGAGATCAGCACCACGAAGAACACGGCATTGAAGATCAGGTGGCTCTGGGGCACACCAGCCATCAAAGGGAACGTGGCCAGGGTGATCGGCACGGCACCCTTGAGGCCCACCCAGGAGAGGAAGGCGAGCTCCCGGCGCCGGAAGCGGAACGGCCATGCCGAGAGGGCCACGGCGATCGGCCGCGCCACCAGGATCAGCACCAGGGCGATCCCGAGGCCCTGCCAGGCCACGGCAAGCAGCCGGCTGGGGAAACTGAGCAGCCCCAGCATCACGAACAGCACGATCTGGCCCAGCCAGGCGATGGCGTCGTGGAAGGAGAAGATCCCCCGCCGGTACACGATCGAGCTGCTGCCGAGCACGATGCCGGCGATGTAGATCGCCAGGAAGCCGCTCCCCCCCAGCACCGCCGCCAGCCCGAACGCCACCAGGCCGAAGGCCAGGGCCAGCAGGGGGTAGAGCCCCGGCACGTGGAGATTGATGCGGTTGATCGAGGCAGTGGCCAGCCGCCCCACCGCGAGGCCCACCAGGGTGCCCCAACCGAACTGAGCGATGAACAGCAGCAGCAGTGACGCGGCCGCATCGGCGCTGCCGGTGATCACCCCGATCAGGCCGAGGGTGAGGAAGATCGCCATCGGATCGTTGGAGCCGCTCTCCACTTCGAGAGTGGCAGTGAGGCGATCTGGCAGCTTCAGGCCACTGGAGCGCAGCACCGAGAACACGGCGGCAGCATCGGTGGAGCCCACGATGCTGCCCAGCAGCAGCCCCTGCAGCAAAGGAAGGTTCAGGAGCCAGGCAGCCGCCAGCCCGGTGAGCAACGAGGTGAGCAGCACGCCCACCGTGGAGAGCGCCAGCGCCGGTCGCCAAACCCGTCGCACCGAGGTCAGGGAAGTGCGCAGGCCGCCGTCGAACAGGATCAGGGCCAGGGCCACGCTGCCGATGCTGTTCGCCAGGTCGTAGTTCTCGAAGGGGATCCGGCCGATGCCCTCCGATCCGGCCAGCATCCCCACCGAGAGGAACAGCACCAGCACCGGCACGCCGAGCCGCGCCGAGAACTTGCTGGAGGCGATGCCCAGCAGCAGCAGCACCCCGGCAAGAAGCACGGCAGTATTGATCGCCACGAGGTGCTGAGCGAACGGCCCCGAGCAGGATGGCAAAGCGGCAGCCCCAGCAGGCCCTTGCCTGCGATCACGTCAGCCTGTAACCAATGGCACAGCACTTCGCTGCATCCAGGTGAATGCAGCAAGGAAAGGGTTTTTAGGTTGCCAACACAGCCGAGCCTTTCTCCGGTTCCCGATGCTCACGATCAGCGCCTTGCGTTCCCATTCCCTTCGGCCGATTCATCGATCCCGGATCGCTGCGGCTTCCCTGGCAACCCTCATGCTGGCCGGCTCGTCCAGCAGCGTCCAGGCTCAGAGCAATGAGATCGGCGTGTATTCCGGCCGTCACTACAACACCGACAAGGAGCTCTACAGGCAGTTCACCGCCCGCACAGGCATCAAGGTGAAACTGCTTGAGGCCAAGGATGATGCACTGATCGAGCGCCTGCGCAACGAGGGAGCCAACACCCCCGCCGATGTGCTGGTGCTGGTCGATGCGGCGCGCCTCGACCGGGCCACCGACCTGGGCCTGTTGCGTCCCACCAATTCAGCTGCCCTGACGAGGGATGTGCCTGCCAACCTGCGTGATGCCAAGGGCCGCTGGTATGGCCTCACCCGCCGCGTTCGCATAGCCGTGGTGAATCCCGCCATGGTGCAGCCCTCCAGCATCCGCACCTACGCCGATCTGGCCAAAGCCTCCCTGAAGGGCAAGCTCTGCCTGCGCGACAGCAAGAGCGTCTACAACCAGTCGCTGGTGGCGGATCAGATCATCCAGCGGGGCGAAGCCGCGACGGCCGCCTGGGTGAAGGGCATCACCACCAATGTGACCCAGCCCTACTTCACTTCCGACACCCCCCTGATCCGCGCGGTGGCCAATGGCCAGTGCGGCGTGGGTCTGGTGAACACCTACTACGTGGCGAGGATGCTGTCGGGCGACAGCGGTGCTGCTGATCAGGCCCTGGCCCGCAAGGTGAAGGTGGTGTTCCCCAACCCGGCCCACGTGAACATCAGCGGCGCCGGGGTCACGCGCCATTCGAACAACCCCCAGGCCGCCCTGCGGCTGATCGAATTCCTGGCCTCCCCCACCGGCGGCAAGGGCTATGCCGAAGCCAACCACGAATACCCGCTCAAGGGCAATGGCGACAGCGCGATCCTGCGGAGCTTCGGCAGCTTCCGCTCCGATCGGGTGTCGGCCGAGCAGATGGGTGCAAAGAACCGGGCCGCGGTGCGGCTGATGCAGAGCAACGGCTGGAAGTGAGCCGCGGCCCCGGCGGGCAGCGGCCGGGCTCCGGGGCGGGGGGAGGTGCCTGTGCGCCATCCCCTGCCCCTGGGCGCGATCGGTTCCTGACGTGAAGGCCTGGAGACTCGAGAACCGGATTCCAGACCCCACCATCGCGGCCGCTCAGGCTGCCGCACAATGCCGCAATCCGGCAATCCAATCACCCCAATGGCTGCTCACACCGCCAGTACCACCCTGCTGAACCGCATCGCCCGGGTACTGCTCTGCCTGGTGTTCGTGCATGCCGTGCTGGGCAAGATGATGGGCTTCGACGCCGTGGCGGGCCGCATCGCCGAACGGGGGCTGCCGCTGTCGCCCCTGCTGCTGTTGCTGGCCATGGCCCTGATGGCGGTGGGTTCAGTGCTCGTGATCAGTGGCTGGCGGGCCCGGCTGGGCGCTGCGCTGCTTCTGCTGTTCCTGATCCCCACCACCCTGCTGTTCCACGGCGAGGTGGGGGAGGTGTCGGAGCGGATTCAGCTGTTCAAGAACCTGGCGATCATGGGAGGGCTGCTGCTGGTGATCGACGACAGCCGAAGCTGATGCCGCAGCGGGAGATGGAGACCGGCGGCTGAATCAGGGGTTCGCTGGAGGCCGCAGGGGCATGAAGATCCTGTTGCCATTGGCGCGGTTGGTGAACATCGGATTGCCCTGAACCAGCACCTCACGTTCCCAGATGCGGATCCCAGGCCGGTGATCAGCGCCGCCCTGTACTGGGCCGTGCTGATCGCGGGCAGCCTGTGCAGGGAGCGCGGAACCGGAACCTGCGGTGCATGCTGAGGAACGGGCAGAAACCGTGTGGTGACACTTCCCCATGTTCGGTGAAGGTCCGGAACCGACAGGCAAGCTTGCCGATCGCTGTCCGGGCGGTGGTTTCAGCCGCAACCAAGCAGCTGCCCCTCTGGTACACCAGCAATGCCAGGAACCAGGCCAGCAACAAGGATCATCCCAGAGACAGCAGCACAAAGTCACGACTCTTCGATTCCTGCAGCTGGCCGGCCACCGCTCCAAGGCAAGGCTTGTAGAGAAGCACAAAGCCCACGATGGCGCCTGCCCACCACCCGTTCATGGGCCCACCACGACGCCACGATTCCCACCGAAAGAGTCAGATCATGCTCCGGAGGATATTGCCCTGTTGGCGAACGGAAGCATGATCAAGTCATCAACTCAGTGAGAAAAGCCTGTCGAACTGGTAGTACTCCGGCTTGTTGAGGCCATCGCGCTGAAGCATGCGGCGCAGCTGAAGGATCTCCTTGCGCTGCGCGATGATGATGGCCCGAGCCAGGCGCACGATCGTGGGATTGCGCGTTTTTTTGAGGGCATCGTGGGCCATGATCAGCGCGCCGCCATGGTGCTGGAGCATCCCCTCCAGAAACCAGGTCACGCGGTTGTCGCGGGTGGGCGTTGAACCCATCATCTGCATGGCCTGGATCTGGGCGGGGCTCATGCGGATCAGATCAGCCATGGCATCGGAATCGCCACCCTCCTTCAAGGCAACCGGGTACACAGGGGCCTCGGGATACCAGGCCTTGCGCCACTGCCCCATGGCCCTGATCTCCTGGGCCTGATCGCGCCAGATGTCCTTGGCCAGGGAGCCCACACCGGGCACGCCGATGTCGAAGACGAACTCGCTCATCCGCAGGGCCCCGGTGTGGTGCTGCACCATCCCGTCGATCCAGCGCAGGTCGTACGTGCCGCCGGCCGGACCCACATCGTGGACATGGGCGCTGTGATCCATCGGCGCCCGGGGGGCCTCCGCCCCAGAGGCGGGAGCGGGCGCCGTCATCTGGTGGTGGTGGTGGTGCTGATGGGGATCCTCCTGGGCCTGGCACGGGGCGATGGCCAGGGGTGAGAGCAGCACGCTCAGGGTCAGAACCAGCCGTGCGCAGTGCATCGCGAACGTGGGATCGGAATGGAGGCCCTACGATGCACTCTCCCCCTACTGGAGAGTCAAGTGGATGCTGTGTCCGCCCCCAGCCGCTCCGCGCTGAGGATCGGCGAGGTGTCGCGGCGCTCCGGCCTGCCCGTGAAGACGATCCGCTTCTACAGCGAGGAAGGCCTGATCCACCCCAGTGCCCGCAGCGAGGGGGGCTATCGCCTGTATGGCGAGGAGGTGTTCGAGGAGCTGGCGTTGATCCGCACCCTGAAGTCGATGGAGATCCCGCTTCAGGACGTGCGGCAGATCCTCGAGGCACGGCGCTCCGGCTTCTGCACCTGCGCCGCGCTTCAGGAGAGGATCCGCAGCAAGGCCGGGGAGATCGAGCAGAAGATCACCTCCCTGCACCACCTCCACAGCGAACTCCAGAACCTGCTCAGCCGCTGGCAGGACTGCGGTGGCCGCAAGCCCTCAGCCGTCTGAAGCCCCGAACCACTGCCGGCACCACTGAGCAGTGGTGGGGAGCCGGCCGGGGCGCCCGGGCTGGCCTGGGCCTCCGAGGGGAGCGGCAGCGTCATCGAGGCGGCTGCCATCGCCGCCGGCCACGCTCGGCCTCCTGGAAATCGCTGATCGATCGCCACCGTCATGGGCCACCTCCCGTCAGCTTTCGCTTCCATCCTGGCGATGTGCGGCGGCGTTGAAGCAGGCCAGGGGCAGGGAAGGCGCACGGGGGAGCAACGGACCGTGGGCACGGAGCCTGGATCAGCCGCCCGTCACCATCACCCCACCCATCAGCGCCATCAGCAGGTTCTCCGCAAAGCTCACCACCCCCAGAGGCACCCTGGCGTTGCCGCCCACGCAGGCGCAGTTCAAGGCCAGCTTGTCGACGAACACGGCCTTGCCCACCGACATCATGCCCATGGCACCGAGCAGCAGGACCAAGGCTCCGATCAGGCGTGCCGCCGCGAACGCCTCAGGCCGGATCAGCACGCCCAGTCCCACCAGCAGCTCGATGCCGGGGTAGAAGCGGGCCCAGGCCGTCCAGCGCTGGCTCAGGAGGTCGTACCTGCAGAAGCTGGCGGCGAAGGCCTCCACATCCATCAGCTTGAGCATCGCCAGCAGGCAGAGGGCGATGCCCATGAAGCCGCCGATGCCCTCCGCCAACACCCCGCTCATCAGGGCGGCGGTGGCGAACACGGCGATCACCGGCGTGTAGGAAACAGTGGCCGCTTCCGGCCGCACCCCCAGGAGGGCGGCCAGGTCGGTGTAGCCGCCGATCCGCTCGTCGCCGGCGAACAGTTGCGGCGTGGTGGCCACCGCATGAGCGGCCTTGAACGCGGCGATCTCGGCCTCGCTGCGCAGGGGATGGTCCTCAAAGGGGATGTGCTGCTCCCGGAGCAGCCGGATCACCCGCAGTCCCCAGGGGCAGGCGTGGTCGGGTAACGCCATGCGGTAAACGCGCACGTCGCGAAGGAATGGAGCAGCCATCGGCAGCACGGGAAACCAGAACGGCTTCAACCGTATGGTCTCCAGTTAGTGGAGAGTCAAGGCGGGCCTTCGCCGTCCGCCACCCTGCGTCCAGCGGCGTTGGACTGGCCGATGCCCTGCAGGCCGCCGCCAGCACCGACGAGGCCCGGACGGTTCTGCTGGACCACGGCATCACGATCAGCAGCGAAGCCCTCTGGCGCCATCGGGGATCGCTGCTCAAGGAGGGCCAACCCACCTGGCGGGGCTGACCCCTGCCGACAGCGCTGATCCTGCGCTCGTTCAGCCGGATGCCTTGCGATGAAGCCGCAGCAGCGAGGAGTTCACGATCACCGAGAGCGACCTGAGCGACATGGCTGCACCGGCGATCATCGGGTTCAACCAGCCCAGGGCCGCCACACGAAGGTGATCACCACCACGCTGTAGAGGTACACGACCGAGGTACCGAACGCGATCAGCACGTCCATGCTCAGGGCCCGGCGTTTCCGCGCGGCCCAGGCACCGGTGTAGAGAACCGCCAGCCGCCGATCGGATCCTTGGCCATCCGCCCTCCCGACGCAGCGTCAGGGGAAGGGGGGTTGGTGCCTGTGGTGCTGACTACCGCTGGTCATCGTCAACCCGCCACTGCTGCCACTGTGCTGAGGCTGCCGAGCCGGGATGGGCCAGAACCACGGCACGGCCTTCATCCGCCGTCCACCGTGCGGGCGCAGCCGCCTTCGCTCAACATCCTGGCAATCCGGAGGGCCCGGCATCACGGATCGGATCGAACCGGTAGAAGAGATTGGGCTCGGCCACGATGATCACACTGCCATCGGGGCCGAAGGCGAGCCCTTCGGGCTGATCCACCCGCTCGCGCAGCCCGTGCCTGCCCCGCTCAAGATGCAGGATCAGCGAGGGATCCTGCCCAGGATCAAAGCGAAAGACACGCCGGGACTCGTGACTGAGCAACGTCATGCTCCCCCAGCGTTCATGGAAGGAGATCGAGGACACGTCACCGGCAAGACTTCCGAGGGAAGGATGCTGCCTCCAGATGGCGAAGGCCAGGCTCCCCGGCCGGCCGAGCATCAGGCGATCGAACCCCTTAACTTCAACAATCTGCAGAGGATTCTTCTCGTTAGCCAGGAAAAGTCTTCGGCCGCGATGGTCCCACGACAATCCTTCGATTCCCTGGTTGCCATCTCCATTGAACGTGACGGAAAGCGTATGGGTGGTGTGTGGCCTGACTTCGCGCGTCTGCCGATCGATTCGTGCACCCCAGATCACATTTCCACTCTCACTGGCGATCACGAATAGATCGTCAGCGACATGACTGATCGCCTCCAGATCATCACCAAACGCCGTTGGTAGAACCCTCAGAACCTTGCCACAGAGATCCAGCTCGATCACACGCTCCGGCTTGTTCGTAACAGCAAAGAGTGTCTTCGTGGCTTCGCTGTACGTGAGCCCGGAGATGTTCTTCTCCACTCCCTCGAGTGGCCTGCCGGCCACAAGTACGGCATAGCCAGGGTGATGCTCTCCGCTGGAAGGGGCGATCAGCCAGTAGTTGAGGAATCGCCTGGGAAACGTGAACGCGGCTGCCGTGAGTCCACAGCCGAGGGCAAAGGCCACAAGGATGCGGGGCCTGCCGAAGCCGGAGCACAGGAGTCGTCGTCGATCCTTGCGCATCCAGCAAAACACCGCGGACCGGATCCAACCCTACGCAGGAGGCGAGATCGCTCCGGAGCAGAGGCGGCCAGGATTCGGTTGTCACGCCTCTGCGGTTCGGCCCTCCGTCAGCAGTGGTGAGGGCCGAATCAAGGGGTTCGGCTCTCCCGATCCCTGCCATGTTCCGGCCCGGTGAGAGTGAGCGCACCGGGGGCGAATGACGACCCCGACCCCATCCTTCGCCACCAGAACGATGCTCACCCTGCGTTCCACTTCACCCCTGTCCCTGATCGATCGGCTGGAGCAGCAGCTCAGCCACCAGCTCCAGACCAGCGAGCGCGTACCCGCCGCCGAGGTTCACGAAACGGCCGAGGCCTACGAGGTGGTGCTCGAACTTCCCGGCGTCGACCGGGAGGCCATCGAGGTGAAGGCCACCGAGCGAACCCTGGTCATCAGTGCCGAGCGCCGCAGCCACAGCCAGCGCCCCCCCTCGGCCGATCAGGGCGTCCCGGCCAGCGAAGGCAGCCCCGAAGGAGCTGCCCAGCCCCAGAAGGCTCCGCTGCTCAGCGAGTTCCGTTACGGCACCTGGAGCCGCAGCTTCCGGTTCCCTATCCCGATCGAGCGGGAGCAGCTGCAGGCCCGCTACCGCGACGGCCTGCTCACGGTGACCCTGCCCAAGGCCCACAAGGTCAGCACCGTCACCGTGAAGGTGGAGGGCTGAGACCGGACAAGCCTCGCTCCGGAGAACCCATCGCCCCCGGCTTCGGTCGGGGGTTTTTCATGGCGCCTCTGGAGATGATGGCCCTGCTGCCCAGGAGCCTGACGCTGATGGACGCCTCCGCCGTGCTGGCCTTCTGGTTCGAGGAGAGCAGCCCTCGCCAGTGGTTCGTCAAGGATCCGGCCTTCGACCAGATGGTGCGGGAGCGCTTCAGCGGCCTCACCCGCTCGGCGATCGCCGGTGAACTCGTGCCCTGGGGCGACGATCCAGCCTCGGGCCTGGCCCTGGTGCTGCTGCTCGATCAGTTCCCCCGGCAGATCTGGCGGGATTCGGCGATGGCGTTCGCCGGCGACCCCCAGGCCCTGGCCCTCAGCCGGCAGGCGGTGGAGCGGGGCTGGGTGTCCGCAGAGCCGGAACCCGCGCGGCGGCAGTTCTGGCTGATGCCCCTGATGCACACCGAAGACCTGGCGATGCAGGCGAAGTCCCTCCCCCTGTTCGAGCGGTTCACCGATGGGCGGACGGCGGAGTTTGCCCGCCGCCATCACGACGTGATCGCCCGCTTCGGCCGCTTCCCCCATCGCAACGCCCTGCTGGGACGGGTGTCGAGCGTGGAGGAGCTGGCCTTTCTCCAGACACCGGGATCGAGGTTCTGACCACTGGCCTCGGCCTGGCCATGCTGGGAACTCCGGCCTCAGCCCCCATGATCCCTCCCCAGAAACAGATGACCGGGATGCTGGGTCATCCGGTGGCCGAGAACCCGATCGACCGGATGTTCGATGCCGTCTACGCCCACCACGGCCTCAACTGGCAGTTCTGGAAGAACGACATCGCCACTGAGAAGGATCTGGCTCTGGCGGTGGCGGCCCTGCGGCCCCTCGGCTACCGGGGCATGGCGATCACGGTGCCCTGGAAGGTGGCGGTGATCCCCCTGCTGGATGCCGTCGATGCCGATGTACAGGCCATCGGTGCCGCCAACTACCTCACGATCGAACAGGGCCGCCTGATCGGCCACAACAACGACGGCAAGGGGGTGGTGAAGGCGATCGCGAAGGTGACGCCCCTGCAGGGAGCGCGGGTGGTGATGCTGGGCGCCGGTGGGGCCGGCCGGGCGATGGCTGTGGAACTTGCCTGGGCCGGAGCCGCCCATCTCACCCTCATCACCCGGCGGGAGGAGCAGGGCCGGGAGGTGGCCGAACGGGTGCGCAGCGCCTCCGGTGTTCCGGCCGAATGGCAGCCGTGGCAGAGCCCGGTGGCCGTGCCGGCCGGCACCACCCTGCTGATGAACGCCACCCACCTGGGCTGCGCCCCCGAGCTGGAGCCGGTGCCGCTGCAGTGGGAGTCGGTGGACCCGTCCTGCACGGTGGTGGACGTGATCACCAATCCCCGCATCACCCCGTTCCTGCAGACGGCCCGGGAGCGCGGCTGCCCGATCGTGGATGGGGTGGAGATGCTGGTGCAGCTGGCGATGCAGATCTTCGAGCGCTGGACCGGCATCACCCCCGAGGAGGCGGTGTTCCAGACGGCCGTGGCCGAGGCCCTGGGGGAGGCTTGAGGGCCTGCGTCACCATGCCTTCCGCGCCGCCTTTCCCTAGCGCCCACCCCCTGGGCCGCCGTGCCCGTCAGTGGATGTTGCTGTTGAGCCTGGTGGTGCTGCTCACCCTGCTCCCCAGCAGGGGGGTCTTCGCCGGCCGGGGCGCCGCCGGTGGAGGCAACGGCGGGGTGCCACCGGCAGCGCCCCAGATCGGGGAGGCTGCCGGCAGCCTGCAACTCGCCAATGTGCGGGTGTTGGGTGTGCCCACGATCGTTGTGGCCTCCCCGACTCTCAGCAGCAAGGGGAAGGGGCCAACGGCCCTTGAGAGGGCGAGGGTGATCGAAGGCAACCTCCAGCTGCTCTATCTGGCGCCCAACCGCTGCACGCCCGGCGAGCGGCTGGGGGAGCTGGTGGCCGCTCGCCATGGGGAAGAGAAGCGCGTCCTCCCGTGCGACTTCGACCATCTGGGCCTGGGCGGCTCCCCGGATGATCTGCGGGTGGTGGTGCTCAAGGGCGACGGCGTCCCTCCGCAGCTGGCGGCGGTGGTGCCGGGGAGGGAACGTCCCCTGCCGCTGCTCAGCGTCACGGAAGAGGACGCCCGGCTGCACGGCACCTCACCGGAAAGGCTGGCGGAGCGCTGGCGCGACCTGCTGGAGCAGAGGCTGCGCTTTGCCCGCCTCCAGTTCGAGGACGACCGGATGATCCGCCGGCTGCGGCAGACGGCGATCAGCGCCGTGGTTCTGCTGGCCCTGCTGGCCCTTTGCCTGTGGCTCTGGAACCGCACGCGGCAGCGGATCCCGGTACTCCAGCGGCGCCATGAGCAGCAGCCGGGCCGCTTCGACGACCGCGTGCTGCACGGCCTGCAGGGGCGCAGCAGAGTGCTGACCGCCCTGATGGCGGTGCTGGTGGCAGCGCTGGTGGCGGTGCTGCTGATGGCCTGGCCGGGCCAGTTCACCCGCGCCGTCGACGTGCTCACCGAGCCCGCGGTGGTGGTGATCAAGGTGCTGGTGATGCTGCTGCTGGTGGCCCTGCTGCGCGGAGTGGTGTGGTTGCTGCTCAGCCAGTGGGCCCTCAACGTCGACGTGCCTGTCGAAGCGCGCCAGCGAAGGGAGCAGCGCTACCGCAGCCTGCTGGTGGCCCTGCAGCGGCTGGCCAACTTGCTGGGCATTGCCGTGGGTGGGGCCTGGATCGTGGCCGGGATTCCCCTGCTGAGCGAACTCTCCTCCAATGCCCTGCTGGCCGGCGGCGCCGTGCTCGGGGCTCTCGCCCTGGTGTTCCAGGGCATGCTGCGCGACTTCATCGCCGGCCTGGTGGCCCTGGTCGACGACCGCTATGCGATCGGCGACCAGGTGGAGCTCGGCGGCCTGGTGGGGGAGGTCCTCGATGTGGGGGTGCTCAGCACCGAGGTGCGGACGGTGGATCAGAAGGTGGTGGTGGTGCCCAACAGCGGCTGCGAACGGATCGTGAACCACACCAAACTGCGCTCGGGCGCCGAGGTAACCCTGCTGCTCGACCGGGAGCGGGCCGATCTGGCCAGGGCGCTGGCGGCGATCGAACAGGAACGTCAGGCGTTCGCCTCCGACCCCGCCTGGCAGCCGCTGCTGCTGGAGCCGCCGCTGCTGCGGGGGATCCGGGCGGCCCGCCCCGAGGGCCTGGAGATGAGCGTGCTGCTCGTCACAGTCGTGGGCCGCCAGGGTGAGGCCCAGCGCGAGCTGCTGCGCCGTCTGCTGCTGCGGCTTCAGCGCGAGGGTATCCCCCTGGGCGGACGCGAATAAACGAAAACCCCCATGCCCAAAGGCATGGGGGCGGGCGAGAGTGCATCGAAGGGCCGGTGCGGACCCCTGAGTGCCTACTTCTGGGCGATCGAGAAATCGGGGTAGGCCTCCATGCCGTGCTCGCCGATGTCGAGACCCTCGATCTCCTCCTTCTCCGTGACGCGAATGCCACCGAAGATGGCGCCGATGACGCTCCAGACAATCCAGGAGCTGATGGCTGCGAAAAGGCCGAAAGCAAGCGCACCCAGAATCTGAATACCCAGCTGGCCGAAGCCATGGCCGGTGAACAGGCCCTTGTCCATGTTGAAGAGGCCAACAGACAGGGTGCCCCAGATGCCGCTGGTACCATGCAC
>JBKDPV010000028.1:0-30282 GCA_046342315.1 Cyanobacteriota bacterium | reverse complement strand
CCACGCCATCCACCCGATCCAGGTCAGCCAGTGGAAGAAGCAGCTGCTGGAGGGCGCCAGCGAGCTGTTCACCAGGGGCAAGAAGAGCAAGGACAAGGAGGAGGGACAGGCCAAGGAGGCCGAGCTGTTCCAGCAGATCGGGCGGCTGCAGATGGAGCTGGAGTGGCTCAAAAAAACCCACAGAAGAGCCTCAGAGGGTCAGCGGTCTCCAGACGATTAAAACCCTCGAGGCCGGGCGCCCCTCTTCGGCCTCCTCATCGAAGGCCTCACTGGGCCAGCCGCTGGCCAGCCTTGCCATGTGGGACATGGCCTTGACACTCGACACGATGCTGAGCCTCAAGGCCATGGAGAGGGTCCGGCTTTTGCCCGCCCCCTTGAACAGTGTTTCCACCGGTGTCAGGGGGGCACTGCCAGCCACGGCTGTGTCGATCGGTGTCCGCTTGAGGCTATGGAGGTCAGCTGTCGCTGCCCATCCAGGTAGGTCTGGGCCCTTTCAGAGCGGTTCGGCCCCCCCCCTCCCCCCCGGGCATAGTCAGCTCCGGGACAACGCGGTGAAGCCGAGGCACAGCAGGGCTGCCGAGGCTGTGTAGCGTAGCGCCTCGCTCCAGAAGCTCTGACGTCGCGCTGCCCTTGCCCGCCTCAGCTCCTCAAGACTTGTGCGAAGGCTCTGCTCCAGACGGGCCAGGGTCCTGCTCTTGAGCTGGGGGAGGTTTTCGTCAAACACCTGCGGAATGGTCTGTGGCTGGACCACCCGTGCCAGGGCGGCACGGAAGCTGTTCAGATCGCTGGCAGCCGAGATCTGCGCGACAGCGCTGCGGGCCGCTGTGATCGACTTCCCGTCCTGCTGGTTCTGGCGCTGCAGGATTCGCTCGGCACTGATGAGCTGGAGCGGGATTGATGTCGCGAAAGCCAAGGACAGAACCAGGGCCAGCATCTTGCTGCGCTTCCTCCAACGGCTGGAGTTCTCTGTGCCGGGCATCAGCAACGGTGTCAGCCTGATCGCCAGGTTGGCCAGCAGCAGGGTGGGCCCGAGCCCGAGGAAGAGGCTGCTCACCTGGATGAGCCAATCGGGCTGGAGGGGCCGGGGTGGCAGTGCGTTGAGCAGGAGCAGGCAACATGCCGTAGCCAAGGAAACCAGGGCCACGGCCAGAATCATGCGCACCGCATCGGTGTCTTTCGAGACGATGCGGGACTTGTAGCTGGTTAACATGGTTGTGAATACCTCAATTCAGTGTGAGCCGTGCGGCTTGGCTGAGGCAATCATCGGGAATTCTTACGCCAGTACCTTCTTGCAGCCGCCTTGTTGCGAGCCGCGCTGCGACGGAGTTGATAGGATTCATACCATTGATTCCATTGAATCCGCCAGCGCCAAATCAACGATTTATTCGATTTCCAGGTATTCTGAGGCGCGCTTGGAGTCGTTAATTCGTCGAGACCTAGCAAAGATTCATTTCTTGCCCGCATGCGTTGGGGGGGGCTAAGGGATGGCCTGGCGTCACTCCACTGGAGAAGATTGCTGAGCACGGTTGGTCCATCTGTCTGCCAACGCCCGATTGCCGCGAAGCCCAGAGTGAGCAGCACGCTGAGCAGGCTGTTGCGCAGGCTCTGGAGCACGAAGCGTTCGCTGCTGGCGCGAAATTCGCTTTCGAGCTTGGTCTGCTGAAGGCTCAGCTGAGCCTTGAACTGCTGCACGGCTTCGGCGCGAACCCTGTCGAGAGAGGCGGGTAGCTGCACCGGGAAGGGTGGGCTGCTCGGAGAGAGCGCGGCGAACTGCGCACGAAAGCTCTGTTCGTCTCTGGTCTGCTGCAGCAGGGTGATCTGCTGATCGAACTGCCGCAAGCGAAGTTCGGCATTGCTGCGCGATTCGCGCAGCAGTTCAGCGCCGCGGAACACCAGCAGAGGGATCAGCAGGAGCCAGCCCACGCAGATCCAGGCGGCGATGCGTCGGATGAGCTCCGCTCTGACGTTCAGCTTGAGGTTGTCGGGGTCGAGGAACGGCGAGGTTGCCAGCATCGCAGTGCCGATCAGGGCCTGCAGCCCATTGGATTGGAGCGACAGGGCAACGTTCAGCTGCCAGGCGGGTTGCAGAAGGGCCGGTGGCAGGATTACGGCGGCAGTATTGACCAGAAAGAGGCCGACGAACGCAATTCCGCACCAGAAAACAGCCTGTGACGCAAGGGTTCGCTCCGATGGAGTCTTACCTGCGGAGGGGGTCTCACGGAGTAAAGGTTGATTCATAGGAAGGGTACAACAAACGGCAACTCGCTAATAGTTCCTAATAAAAAACCCCACCAATAGTGGGGTTTTGCATATATCTGAATGGATTTGTCTTATGCAGGTGATTTAATGCGCCGACGAATTCTGCGCGAGAAAGCAAAAGCAGTGCCGGCTCCAAGGATGGGAAGAGGACCGGGAGTTTTCTGGGTAATTCGAAGAGTTACTGAATTTATAGGATTGAGTGGTGTCAAAGAAAGTAGCTGAAGATTCACAGATGTTGAAGTAACAACTCCTTCAAACGAAGCGCTGCTGGGGCCGAACACGGCTGGGATCAAGGAGGAGGTGACGACCGGCCCTGGGGAGAAAGTGGCTCGGGCGCTGGTTAATGCGCCTCCGTCGAGAAGGCCGTCGGGGTCGCGCTCAATGGAGACAGTGTCGAACGCGAAGACTGGCTGGGTAATGCTTATTGTGAAATTGGCATTGATGTCCTGCCTGTTTATAATGGGGTTGGGCAAGAAATCAAACCTTAGATCAAATACCCCTGCACCGATGTCGGTGAATGTAACCGTGTCGGAGTTTTGAAATCCAGTGGTAGCAACAATGGGAAGGACGCGAATCCCGCTGTTCCTGGTAAAACTTGTTAGGTCCTTGTCACCAGCGGTTAAAGCGGGGCAAGATCCAGTAGGCCCTTCAAGTAGCTGGGCGAAAGTGCAAGTTGCGGCTTTGGAAGGGGCGGCACCCAGGGTGGAGATGCCCAGCAGACTTGCGGCACTGAACCCGAGGACTATTGAGCGAGTGGCAGGAAGCATAAGGCAATCTATCGTTGCGAGTCAAGTATAGGTGTTTACTTTGGGGTTCCGCCATTGCGAGGAAGTGGTCTGTTGATTTTTCAAAGTGCCGGCTTGCGGGTTGGGGCGGCAAAACTCAGTCACGGCAAGGACTCTGAGCATGCCTTGCACAGGGCTTTAGTTGCGAAACGCTGACATTGGGTGTTGTGGGCCTGGTCCTGCGCGGTCTGGGTGCCGTGTTCGCTGCGGCCAAGGCCGGCAAGGGCTTCGTCCCCCGTGATTGGCAACGGTGACTCATTCGCCAGAACGCGCCGTGAAGCTGAACGGTCAACGGGCTCGCCCCGCCTGCCCAGGGGGCGCCTGTGCAGGCGCACTCAGCCGGCCGAGCCGCCGCGTTCCGTAGCGGGCACTACGGATGGCGGCTGTTGGATTCCAGGCACCGCCGCTAGCGTGGGTCGAGTCGTCGCCGCCCGGATGACCCAGCTTCACGACATGCGCCTGCGCCTGCTGGTGCAGCAGGAGAGCGAGCGCATCGCCGACAGCCAGCCCGATGAGCTCGACCTCTCGGTGGTGCAGGCCCGTTGCCTCTGCTGGCTCGCCCTGCTGGCCGAGGCCCACGAGGAGCAGGCCACCGACGCCGAGCGGCGCGGGGATGTGGAGCAGGCGATGGGTTGGTTCGCCGATTCGATGCGGCTGCGCGATGTGATCCACGTGGTGAGTTCGATCGAGATCCCCCTGCCCGATGCGGCCGGCCTCGACGACGACGGCCTTCCTCCCCATGCCGATGCCGGGCCTCTGGCGGCCTGAGGGCCGGGCGTCAAGGCGGCCCCATCGGTTCGATGCCATGATGGGGACCGATCGGAGAAGGGAACGCGGTGCCCGAAGAGCCCTGCCAATGCCCTGACTGCCAGCGTTTCTATCGGGAGCACGACCGATTGATCCGCGAGAATCCCAGCCTGCGTCAACAGCAGGAGCTCAACTGGGCGGCCCTGCAATCCTTCCGCACCCTGGCAGGCCGGGTGCTCGAGGAGCTTCAGAAACAGTACGGCGATGCCCCCGAGCCGAGTTCCGGAGTCGTCCCGGCTGATGCCGGCGCGGCTGCCGCTACCGCCGAAACGGAGCCGATCCAGCAGGCGATGGCCGATCTCGAGAACATCAACGCCCATCTGTTCTCGATCGAGGCGCTCATGGAGCGCGTCTTCGACGTGCGTGTTCCCGACGAGGTGGAGCAGAAGTTCCGCGAGCTGGCCGGCGAACTGGCCCCCGATCCCCTCAACGCCGATCGGTTGCGCCTGAACCGCCTCCTTCACCAGACCCCCGATCTGCCCGATCACCGCCCCTGAGGCTCTCGCTCCAAGCCTCAAGGGTGTATTGGGGGTTGACCTGAGCCTCAGTCGAGCTCGCAGGTGATCGTGACCGGGAATTCCTCGGCCCGCCAGATCCGCTGGGCGTACTCGCGGATCGAGCGGTCGGAGGAGAAGAAGCCGGTGCGGGCGGTGTTCAGCAGCGACATCCGGTTCCAGCGCGGCCGGTCGGCCCAGGCCCGGCTCACCTCCTCCTGGGCCCGCAGATAGTCGCTGAAGTCCGCCAGCACGAAGAACGGATCCTGGCCGGTGAGGTTCTGCAGCAGCGGCCGGAACAGATCGCCATCGCCGTTGCTGAAATGGCCCTGCTCCACCAGCCGCAGCACCTGGGGCAGCTCCGGGATCGTGCTAATCAGCTCCCACGGCCGGTATCCCTCGGCGTGCAGCGCCGCGATCTCCTCGGTGGTGCGGCCGAACAGGAAGCAGTTGTCGGCCCCCCCCTGCTCGCGGATCTCCACGTTGGCGCCATCGAGGGTGCCGATCGTAAGAGCCCCGTTCATGGCGAACTTCATGTTGCCGGTGCCCGAGGCCTCCTTGCCAGCAGTGGAGATCTGCTCGGAGAGATCCGCCGCCGGGTACACCCGCTCGCCCAGCTTCACGTTGTAGTCGGGCAAGAACACCACCCGCAGGCGGCCGTCCATGTCGGGGTCGGAGTTCACCGTTTCGGCGATGCCGTTGATGAAGCGGATGATCAGCTTGGCCATGTAGTAGCCCGGCGCGGCCTTGCCGCCGAAGATCACCGTGCGCGGCGCCATGCCGTCGGCCTGGCCGTTCTTGATCCGCAGGTACTGGGCGATCACCTGCAGGGCATTGAGGTGCTGACGCTTGTACTCATGGATGCGCTTCACCTGTACGTCGAACAGCGAAGCCGGATCCACCAGCACGCCCGTGTGGCTGTGGATGTAGTGGGTGAGGTGGCGCTTCACCGAGAGCTTGGTGGCCTCCCAGCGCTCCAGGAAGCCGGCATCGTCGGCAAAGCGCTCCAGCTGGCGCAGCTGATCGAGATCGGTGATCCAGCCCTCGCCCACCGCCTCGGTGAGCAGCGCCGAGAGCTGGGGATTGGCCAGGGCCACCCACCGCCTGGGCGTGACGCCATTGGTGACGTTGGTGAACTTGTCAGGCCAGAGGGCCGCGAACTCCGGGAACAGATCGCTGGTGACCAGCCGGCTGTGCAGGGCCGCCACGCCGTTCACATGATGGGAGGCCACGGTGGCCAGGTGGGCCATGCGCACGGCCTTGCCGCCCTCGTCGTCGATGATCGATACCTTGCGCAGGATCTGGTCGTTGCCGGGGTAGCGCAGGCGCACCTGCTGCAGGAAGCGGCGGTTGATCTCGTAGATCAGCTCCAGGTGGCGCGGCAGCAGCGAACCGAACAGGTGCAGTCCCCACTTCTCCAGCGCCTCCGGCAGCAGGGTGTGGTTGGTGTACGAGAGGCTGCGGGTGGTGATGTCCCAGGCCTGCTCCCACTCCAGGTGCTTGTCGTCGAGCAGCAGCCGCATCAGCTCGGCCACGGCGATCGAGGGGTGGGTGTCGTTGAGCTGCACCGCCCAGTGATCGGGGAACTCCTGGATGGGAATGCCGCGCTGATCCAGGTTGCGGATCATGTCCTGCAGCGAGCAGCTCACGAAAAAGTGCTGCTGCTTGAGACGCAGCCGCCGCCCCTCGTCGGTGCCGTCGTTGGGATAAAGCACCTTGGAGAGGGTTTCGCTGCCCACCTTCTCCTCCACGGCGCCGTAGTAGTCGCCGATGTTGAAGGCGTAGAAGTCGAACGATTCGGTGGCATCCGCCCGCCACAGCCGCAGCCGGTCGCAGGTGTTCACCCGATAGCCCAGCACCGGCACGTCATGGGGCACGCCGATGGCGTGTTCGTCGGGAATCCAGCGCACCCGGTAGGCGCCGCGCTCGTCGCGGTAGCTCTCGGTGCGGCCGCCGAAGCCCACGAAGCAGGCCTGGTCGGGATGGGGAATCTCCCGGGGCCAGCCGGCCTTGAGCCACTTGTCGGTGATCTCCACCTGCCAGCCGTCGCGGATCAGCTGGTCGAAGATGCCGAATTCGTAGCGGATGCCGTAGCCGGTGGCCGGGATCTGCAGCGAGGCCAGCGACTCCAGGAAGCAGGCCGCCAGCCGTCCGAGGCCGCCGTTGCCCAGGCCCGGTTCCTCCTCCACATCGAGGATCTCCTCGAGATCGGCGATGCCGAAGCGGCGCAGCGCCTCAGCTGCCGCGTCGCGGATGCCGAGCATCAGCAGGTTGTTGCTGAGCTGCGGGCCGATCAGGAATTCCGCCGACAGGTAGGCCACCACCCGGGTGGGGGTGGCGGAGAGGGCCTCGATGCCCGCCAGATAGCGGGTCATCAGCCGGTCGCGCCCCGCGTAGCTCAGTGCCATGTAGAGGTCGTGGCGGCTGGCGGCGGGGGCCAGCTTGCCGAGCGTGTAGAAGAGGTGCTCGGTCATGCCGTCGAACACGTCGTCGGCGGCCAGTCCGCTGCGGTCGGGGTCGGCGTAGCAACCCGGGGTGGGCAGACGCAGGGCGAGGGGCTGATGCTCGGTCATGGGGTCGTTCGGCGTCTCCTGCGGTCGGGCGGCACGCCGGACGGCGCTGGCGGGGGATGGTGATTCGCCCGCCCACTTTCATGGAACGCCCATTGGAACCGTAGCGGTCGCAGCCGTTTTGCGCTCTTCCGCCTTGGCGTCATCAGCAACCGAACACCCGGGGCGGGCGGCGTTAGCGTCCCGCGATTCCGGCGCATCGCCACCTTCACCGATTCCATGCTCTTCGCGCCGCTGCTGCTCGCCATCGGCAACCACCAGGTGGAGGTGGTGGAAACCCTGCTGCAGGTAGGCCGTTTCCTGATCATCTTTCTCGCCGCCCGCACCCTGGCCGAGGTGATGGTGCGGCTGGAGCTGCCCACGATCCTCGGCGAGCTCGTGGCCGGGGTGATCATCGGCGTCTCGGGCCTGCATCTCATCCTTCCGCCGGAAGCGCATGCCCAGCTCAACCAGGGACTGCTCGCCGTGGTGGGCTCGCTCGCGGATGTGAGCCCCGAGGTGGTTCAGGACATCTACGAGGAGACGTTCCCCAACCTCAAGGCCGTGTCCCAGCTCGGCCTCTATGCCCTGCTGTTTCTCACCGGCCTCGAGAGCGAACTCGATGAACTGGTGGCGGTGGGCGTGCAGGCCACGACCGTGGCGGTGACCGGGGTGGTGCTGCCCTTTGCCCTCGGCACCGCCGGCCTGGTGGCCCTGTTCCATGTGCCCCTGTTCCCGGCGATCTTCGCCGGCGCCGCCATGACCGCCACCAGCATCGGCATCACCGCCAGCGTGTTCGGCGAGCTCAAGTTCCTCAAGACCCGCGAGGGGCAGACGGTGATCGGCGCCGCCGTGCTCGATGACATCCTCGGCATCGTGATTCTGGCGGTGGTGGTGGCCCTGGCCGGGGGTGGCTCCTTCGCCGTGGGCCCGATCCTGAAGCTGGTGATGGCGGCCCTGGTGTTCGTGGCCGCCGCCCTGTTCCTCAGCCGCACCGCCGCCCCTGGCTTCGACTGGGTGCTCGACCAGCTGCGGGCCCCGGGCGAGGTGGTGGTGGCCGGCTTCGTGGTGCTCACCCTCTGCTGCTTCGCCGCCCAGGCCATCGGCCTGGAGGCCGCCCTGGGGGCCTTCGCCGCCGGCCTGATCCTCAGTGCCAGTCGCCACACCGAAGCGATCCAGGAAACGGTGAAGCCGCTGGTGGCCCTGTTCGCCACCGTCTTCTTCGTGCTGATCGGCACCGGCATGGACCTTTCGGTGCTCAACCCGTTCGACCCCGACAACCGCCAGGGTCTGGTGCTGGCCGCCTTCCTGCTGGTGGTGGCGATCGCCGGCAAGGTGGCGGCCGGCTGGAGCTACTGGAGCAAGGAGAAGACCAACCGGCTGGTGGTGGGGCTCGGGATGCTGCCCCGGGGCGAGGTGGGCCTGCTCTTCCTCGGGCTGGGCAGCCAGGCCGGCATCCTCACCCCGGCCCTTGAGGCCGCCATCCTGCTGATGGTGATCGGCACCACCTTCCTGGCCCCGATCCTCCTCAGACTGGTGCTCTCCCGCCAGGGCGCCCTTGTCGACCAACCCTCCTGAAGGCTCTCCCGGACTGCTGGTGCGCTGGGGTTTCAGCCGCGCCGGCTGGCTCGACAACCGCCGTGGTGAATGGTGGCTCTCGGCCCAGCTGCTGCTGATCGCCGCCCTGCTGCTGCCTCCGCTGCCGGTGACGGCGGCCCTGGGTCTGGCCTGGCCCCCGGCCCTGCGGCTGCTGGGGGTGGTGCTGGTGGTGGTCGCCCTGCTGCTGTCTCTCCAGGCCTTCCTGGGGCTGGGTTCCAGCCTCACCCCCCTGCCCGATCCGATCCCCGGGGCTCCGCTGGTCACGGAGGGGCCTTACGCCCACTGCCGCCATCCCCTCTACCGGGCGATCCTGATCGGCGCCCTCGGCATGGCGGTGCTGCTCGGCAGCCTGCTGCACCTGCTGCTGCTGCTGGCGCTGGCGGCGGTGCTCGGCGGCAAGGCCCGGCGCGAGGAGCAGGGCCTTGTCGCGGCCCATCCCGGTTACGCCGCCTACCGGGCGGTCACCCCGGCGATCGTTCCCTTCCTGCCCTGGCTCGACTGGCGGTGATCACGCCTCCGGGCGTTCCCAGGGCTCTGGATGCGCTGCTTAGCATCGCGCAACCTCCTGACCCCCACTGCCGTGAGTGACGCCTCCGGGATGCCAGCCGCCTGGAGCTTTCAGGGGCATCCGGTTCACAGTCTGCGGCGTGCCCCGGCCGATCCCATGGGGCCTGCCATTTTGCTGGTGCACGGCTTCGGGGCCTCCACCGACCACTGGCGCCACAACGTGCCGGTGCTGGCCGGCCGCCATGAAGTGCATGCCGTGGATCTGCTCGGCTTCGGCCGCAGCGCCAAGCCCGCCGGTCTGGCCTACGGCGGCGCCCTGTGGCGCGACCAGCTGGCCGCCTACGTGAACGAGCGCATCGGCCGGCCGACGGTGCTGGTGGGCAATTCCCTGGGCGGCTATGCGGCCCTGGCCGCGGGTGCCGCCCTCGGCACGCAGGCCGCCGGGGTGGTGCTGCTCAATGCCGCAGGCCCCTTCAGCGAAGAGCAGGCGCCCCCCAGCGGCTGGGGGGCGATCGCCCGCCGCACCATCGGCGGTGCCGTGCTCAAGAGCGTGGTGGTGCAGCGGCTGCTGTTCGAGAACCTGCGCCGGCCCGCCACGATCCGCCGCACCCTGCAGCGGGTGTACGTGGACCAGACCCACGTGGATGAGGAGCTGGTGCAGGCGATCCGCCGCCCCTCCCTCGATCCCGGCGCCTTCGGGGTGTTCCGCACCGTGTTCGATATCCCCCGCGGCGAGCCCCTCGACGCCCTCTTCGGCCAGCTCCAGGCGCCGCTGCTGCTGCTCTGGGGCCAGCACGATCCCTGGATCGATGCCGCCGGCCGCCGGCAGCGTTTCCTGCGTCATGCCCCTGCTGCCCCCACCGAGGTGGTGCTCGACGCCGGCCATTGCCCCCACGACGAGGTGCCGGAGCGGGTGAACGCCGAGCTGCTGGCCTGGATCGCCGCTCAGGCGGCATCGGCGGACGTGGCTACGGTCGGGGCCGCCAGCGAGAGCCCCGATGCCGTTGCGGCCCTGCCCTGATCCCTATCCCCATCAGCTGTTCGAGGATGGCCGCGGCGACCTGCTGCGGATTGTGCCCGAGCGGGGCGGCCTGGTCACTGGCTGGCGCAGCGGCGGCCGCGAGATCCTCTATTTCGACGCCGTGCGCTTCGCCGATCCGAAGGCCTCGGTGCGGGGCGGCATCCCGATCCTGTTCCCGATCTGCGGCTCACTTCCCGGCGGGGTGCTGCCCCTGCCCCAGGGCAGCTTCTCCCTTCCCCAGCACGGCTTCGCCCGCGACCGTCCCTGGCGGCTCGATCCCCTGCCCGGCGATGCCGGCGTGCGCCTGACCCTGGAGGACGACGCCGGGACCCGGGCCTGCTTCCCCTTCTCCTTCCGCCTCGAGCTCGAGCTGCGCACCGAGCCGACGGCCCTGGCGATCGAGGCCCGTGTCCTGCATCGTGGCGAGGCGGGGAGCCCGCCGCTGCCCTTCAGCCTTGGCCTTCACCCCTATCTGGCGGTGGAGGATCCGGCGCAGGTGGGGCTCGAAGGGCTGCCGCCCACCTGCCTGGATCAGGCGGCGATGGCGCCGGCGAGCACGGCCGAGCGACTCGCCCACCTGGGCGAGGGCGTGGATCTGCTGGCCGAGGCCACCGCTTCGGTGCGGCTGCTGGATCCGCTGGCCGGCCGGGCGGTGAGCCTCGAAACCCGCCCGCCGATGGATCGGGTGGTGGTGTGGACCGATCCGCCGCGGCCGATGGTGTGCCTGGAGCCCTGGAGCGGCCCCCGCGGGGCGCTGGTGAGCGGCGACGGCCGACTGGAACTGGAGCCGGGCGCCGAGCTGACGCTCGGATGCCGTTATCGGGTCGAGGCGGTCTGAACTCCGGGGAGGCGCCCGGGGGCGAGCTGGTTCAGTGGATCGAACTGGCGTTTGACAGCCTCGATCAGCGGCCTCGAGGGGGCGTCGTTCCAGGCTGGCAGCGAGCTGTGATCGGGTTGGCGGAGCACCGTGAGATGGCCGCCCAGCTCCTGGCAGCATTGGCGCAGCTGCTGGATCGCCTCGGGCGTGATCGCTGCCTGGGCCGGGGACCAGGCCAGTCCCAGTCCGCTGCCGGCGGCGATCGAGGCGAGAAGGCTGCCCCATGCGGGGGCGGCCAGCACACGATCGACCCGGTCGGGGGTGACCCCGACCCGCAGCAGCCAACCCTCCTGCGCCAGGCCGGCCGCCCCACCGCGGGCCTCGCCCAGCAGCCGCTCCAGCTCTCCGGGCTCCAGGCGCAGGGCTGCCCGATCGGTGTGCCCCGCGATGCAGACGATCTGCTCCTCGAGGGTGGTGGCCTGCACACTGGCGAGGCCGATCAGCAGCAGGGGTTCGGCGGCCAGGCCGGCGGCCGCGGCCAGCTCCGCACTCCACCAGTCGATCCGCTCGGGGCTGAGACTGGAGCCCAGCAGCCAGCGGGCCAGGCAGGCGAGCTCGGCCAAGGGGCCCTGCACCAGCAGGCCCCGGCGCTGGGGCGGCAGGGGAAGGGTGCGCAGGGTGACGTCGGTGATCAGCCCCAACGCCCCCCAGCTGCCGCAGAACAGCCGCATCAGGTCGTAGCCGGCCACGTTCTTCACCACCTTGCCGCCGGCGCGGGCGGCCACCCCGTCGCTGCGCAGCAGGCCGATGCCGATGATCTGGTCGCGCACGCCGAGGTAGCGCTGGTGGTAACCGCCGGCCATGCCGCGGGCCACCAGTCCGCCGATGCTGCCCCCACCCAGGGAACCGGTGCCCCAGGGGGGATCGAGGGCCAGCCACTGACCTTCTGCTGCCAGAGCCGCCTGAACCGCCTCCAGGGAGGCTCCTGCCTCCACGGTGATCGTGAAGTCGCCGGGGTTGTGCTCCAGGATGCGATCCAGAGCGGCAACGCTCAACACCCGATGGGGGCGGTTCAGAGGCGGGCCCCAGTTCAGTCGGCTGGCAAGGCCCGACGGCAGCCAGGGCGTGCCCTCCTCGTACAGGGCCCGTACCACCCCGGGCACCTCGTCACGTCCAGGACTCAGCATCCCGGTGATGGAGGGGGAGGACGGGGGAGGAGAGACGATCACCGGGGCACCCTAAGGGTGGGCATTTCAGGTGAGGGCGTCCTGGATGCCCTCCCACCAGGTGTCGGCCATCCTGCGATAGCCGTTGGCATCGGGATGGAGGCCATCGATCAGGGAGTTGCCCACGGCGGCCCGCTGGTCGACCGGCGTGACCGTGATGTTGCGCAGAGCCAGGCCGCTGGAGCGCTGGCGGATCCATCGGTTCACCTCTGTGGCTTCCTGCTGCATCACGGGGCTGATCGGATCCTTCAGGCCGCCGGCGTTCCAGGAGTTGTCGAACCGGGGGATGGTTCCCAGGACCACCTTCAGGTCCAGACCCGCCCGTCCGGCAAATCGGTCGATCCGCTGGATGAAAGCCCTCAGGCGGTCGATCGTGGCATCACCGATGCGATTCTGCTGCTCGCCCCTGCCGTCGTTGCCGCGATCACCGGCGGGTCTGGCCCCGTTGCGCTGCTCCACCACCTGGTGCACCACGTCGTTGGTGCCCACCATCAGCAGCAGCAGGTTGTCGACTCCGCTGGAGCGTGAGAAATAGCGCGAGGAGATGGCCGACTCCAGTTCATCCCACAGCCCAGGGCGCCGGGCTCCCCCGGGGCCTTCATTGGCCTGCAGCGACACGTAACGACGCCCGTTGATCACCTCGTCGGTATCGGCGATGCCCCAGCCGGGACGGCCCCAGTGGTCGCGGTCGGTGGAGATGTCACCCGGCTGACGCTGGCTGCCGACGAAATCCACCCTCCATCCCCGGCCGGTGATCCGGTCGCGCAAGGGAGCTCGGTAGCCGCCGGGAACCCGCTCACCGGCCGTGATCGAGTCGCCCATCGGCATGACCCGCAGCGTTCGCACAGGTGATGGGGAGAGCATCGACGCGGATCTGTGGTCGGGATGACACGTTATCGGCTCCCTGCTGATCCATCAGCATGGTGGGTTCCCCCGCTTCTGTCGCCCTTGAAGATCGTCGTGATCGACGACGACCCCACCGGCTCCCAGACCGTGCACGGCTGCCCCCTGCTGCTGCGCTGGGACCCGGCCACTCTGGATGCGGCCCTGGCCCATCCGTCGCCGCTGCTGTTCCTTCTGGCCAACACCCGCGCCCTCGGTCCCGAGGAGGCGCGGGCGCGGATCCGGGAGCTGGCGGCCGCGCTGGCTCTCGCCCTGGCGCGGGCCCGGGAGCTGGGCCTTCTCGACGGCTGGATTCTGGTGAGCCGGGGGGATTCCACCCTGCGGGGCCATTTCCCGCTGGAGGTGGAGGAGCTGGCGGCAGCCCTGGGTCCCTTCGATGCCACCTTTCTGGTCCCCGCCTTCCTGGAGGGCGGCCGCACCACCGTGGATGGGGTGCACCTGCTGCACGGCCAACCGGTGCACGAGAGCGCCTTCGCCCGCGACAGCCTGTTCGGCTACTCCACCAGCTACCTGCCTGACTGGGTGGAGGAGCGCAGCGGTGGTCGCCTGAGCGCGGCCCGTGTGCAGTGCCTGGGCCTGGCGGAGCTGGAGGGCGATCCCCGCCGGCTGCGGCAGCGGCTGGCCGCCCTCGCCGATCAGGCGCTGGTGGCGGTGGACGCCGAGCGGTCGGTGCACCTGGATGCTCTGGCTGCCGCCCTGCGGGATCTGAGCGCCACCACGGCCGGCGGCGACGGCGCGCAGTCTCCCGCTGGCCGGCCCCGCCGCTTCCTGGCCCAGAGCGCAGCGGGCCTGCCGGCAGCCCTGGCGGCCCTGCCTCCCCAGCCCCTCGACCCCGTCACCCTGGCCGGCCTGCGGCGGCGGGATGAAGAGGGTCGCCCCCGGCCGGGGCTGGTGCTCGTGGGTTCCCACGTTCCCCTGGCCGATGCCCAGCTGGAGCGGTTGCTGACGGAGCCGCACTGCCGCGGGATCGAACTGCCCGTGGCCCGCCTCCACCGGGTGCTGGAGGGTCCCCTCCCCGAGCGGCTGCTGGCCTCGCTCGAGGCCGACTGGCTCCAGCAGCTCCAGGCGGTGCTCGCCGAGGGCCGCACGCCGGTGCTGTTCACCAGCCGGGGGGAACTCCGCTGCCGCCATGCCGGCGAGCGCCGGGCCCTGGGCCTGGCCCTGGCGGGGCTGATGGCCCGCCTCGCGGCATCGCTGGCACCAAGGCTGGGCTATCTGATCAGCAAGGGGGGCATCACCACCCACACCCTGCTGGCCGATGGCCTGGGCCTCGATCGGGTGGACCTGCAGGGTCAGCTGCTGCCCGGGTTGTCCCTGGTGCTGGCCCCCGTGGCCGCCGCCCCCGGGCTGCCGGTGCTCACCTTCCCGGGGAACCTGGGGGAGGCCGACACCCTGAGGCAGGCCTGGACCTGGATGGAGCGGGGTGGCCCGCTCTGACGACAGGGGCGGAGCTCAGTGGCGCGTTGCCCGCAGGAGTGGGGTCTCGAGCCGTTCGGCCAGCCGGGCGCCGAAGGCCTGGAGCTCGGGATCGAGGGCCAGCCACAGCTCGTCGCAGGTGTGCACGTGGTGCCACACCGCGGGATCCTCCTCCAGCCGCCAGTAGTCGTGGCGGAGACCATCACAGGGGGCCAGGGCCTCCTGCTCCAGGGCCCGTTCGGCGAGGGGGCGCAGCCGCTCCCGCAGCGCCCCCATCGCTTCGAGGCGCTCCTCGATCAGCAGACGGGCGAGGGGCAGCCCCGAGCCCAGCCGCGGCAGCCGCAGGCGGGAGCGGGCCTCGGCCGAGGCGTTGAGCACCAGCACCTGCTGCTCGAGACCCATCCAGAACAGCCGCAGCGACTTGGCCTCCAGGTTCTGCAGGGTGACGTCACGGCGCAGGGGATCGGGCTGGCCCTTGCCGTAGAAGTGGCTGCGCTCGCCTTCGTACACCATGTCGCAGGCGAAGAAGGAGAGCTGGGCGAAGGGAAAGTTCGCCAGCACCCAGTAGGCGGCGTTGAAGGCCATGGTGCCGCCGCCGTGGAGCACGCCGCCGAAGCGCTGCTGGGCCGGGCCGTAGTGGGGACTGGAGCGGCCGATCACCGCGCAACGGGCCGGCTTGTCGGCCGCGGGCAGGTCGTCGCTGTAGAGGCAGAAATCCACACGCGACACCGCCCGGTGGGCGTTGTTGAGCGCCACCACGATCGTTTCGTCCCCCAGGTGCTCCTCGAGCCGTGGGGCGCTGGGAGCACTGCCCACGATCACCACGTTCTTGAGCCACTCCGTTCCTTCCAGCCGCCGGCGGATCAGCTTCTGGAAGCCGGGATCGTGGAGCAGGTCGCCGCCGGGGCCAGCGGCCGCGCCATCGCCGGACGGGACCTGCATGGAGGGGGAGCAGAGGGAGTGGTCGCGATGGTATCCACCCCGCTCCGTAGCGGCGGGCACATCAGTCACCGGCGGCACTGCGAGCCAGCAGCTGCACCGGATGCAGCACCGGCAGCGAGCGGCCGCTCTCCTCGAGGTGGCGGCGGATCTGCAGGCTGCAGCCGATGTTCGCGCTCACGGCGATGGCGGCCCCGGTGCCGGCCAGGTCGGCGGCCTTGATGCGCCCCAGCTCGGCGGCCTCCTCGGGCTGGACCAGGTTGTAGATGCCGGCGCTGCCGCAGCACACCCCGGCTTCGGTGGCTTCCCGCAGGCGCACGTGGGGGATCCGGCGCAGCAGGGAGCGGGGCGGCTCCCTGAGGCCCTGGCCGTGGAGCATGTGGCAGGCGTCGTGGTACGCCAGCTCCAACGGGCGCTCGGCCGTGGCCGGCTGCCCGTCGGCGTGGTGCAGCGGCCGCAGGGCGGCGGCGAAACTCTCGCTCAGGCCCACACGATCGAGGTACTCCTGGATGTCGGCCACGCGGGCGGCGAAGGTGCCCCCCGACTCCTCCTCGAGAATCGAGCCGTAGTGCTTGAGGGTGTGGCCGCAGCCGGAGGCCGCCACCAGCACCGCGTCGAGGGGCTCCGGCCCAGCCGGCCGCCCCGGGCCGATCACCGCCTCGAAGCGGGCGATCAGGTCGCGGGCGAGGGCACGGGTGTGCTCCAGTTCCCCCTGGTGATGGGTGACGGCACCGCAGCAGCCCTGCTCCGGCGGGATCACCACCTCGATGCCGTTGGCGCTCAGCACCTCCAGTGCCGCGGCGTTCACCGCCGGATCGAACAGGCGCTGCACGCACCCCAGCACCAACCCCACCCGCTGGCGCCGCTCGCCCCGGGCCGGCACCACCACGGGCAGGTCGTCGCGGAAGGCTTCAGGGGCCAGGGGCGGCAGCAGACGCTCCATCGCCTCGATCTGCGGCCCGAACAGGCGGGTGAGGCCGGTGCGCCGCGCCAGTGCCTGCAGGGGGGTGCCGGCATAGGCCCGCAGCGGAGCCAGCACCGCCCGCAGCCGGCCCGGGTAGGGCAGCAGGGCGAACAGGGCGCGGCGGAAGGCGCGCTGGGCAGGGCTGCGCAGCTCGGGGGCGTTCAGCTGCGGCCGGGCCGCCTCGATCAGCTGGTCGTAACGCACACCGGAGGGGCAGGCGCTGACGCAGGCGAAGCAGCCCAGGCAGCTGTCGAAATGGCTGGCCACCGTGGCATCGAGCTCCAGTTCGCCCGCCTCGATGGCCTTGAGGGCGTGGATGCGCCCCCGGGGCGAATCCATCTCCGTGGCCAGCACCCGGTAGCTGGCGCAGGTGGGCAGGCAGAAGCCGCAGTGCACGCACGGATCGGTGATGCCGGCGGGGACCACGGCGCCGGTGGGGGAGGCGCTCATGGCGGCAGTCTGGCGTCCGGTGTGCGGCGGTGGGTCAGCCGCCGAAGTGGCGGACCACCGCCTCGGCGAAGCCGGAGCAGCTCACCGGCTCCACGGGCGGCTCCATCAGCCGGGCCAGGTCGTAGGTCACCTCCCCATTGGCGATGGCGGCGCTCAGGCCGGCGGTGATCAGATCCGCCGCCTCCTGCCAGCCCATGAACTCCAGCATCATCACGCCGCTGAGGATCACCGAGCCGGGGTTGATGCGATCGAGGCCGGCGTGCTTGGGGGCAGTGCCGTGGGTGGCCTCGAAGATGGCGGCGTTGTCGCCGATGTTGGCGCCCGGCGCCATGCCCAGCCCGCCCACCACGGCGGCGGCGGCATCGGAGATGTAATCGCCGTTGAGGTTGAGGGTGGCCAGGATCGAATACTCCTGGGGCCGCGTCTGGATCTGCTGGAAGATGCTGTCGGCGATCCGGTCGTCGACCATCACCATCTGCTTCCAGCGGCCCTCGCCGTGGCTGGTGCCGATCGCGTCCAGCACCCCCCGCACCTCGTTGCACACTGCCGCCTGCTTCTCGGGGGTGAGGGCGTCGAAACCGGGATCGATCATGCGGGCGTTGGCCTCGATGCTCAGCCCCGGGTTGCGGGCGAGGTTGTCGAGGATCCAGCTCTCCCGCTCGGTCACGCAGACGTCACGGAACTCGCTGGTGGCCAGTTCATAGCCCCAGTCGCGGAAGGCGCCCTCGGTGAACTTCATGATGTTTCCCTTGTGCACCAGGGTCACGTGGCGCTTGCCGCCCTCCAGCCTCAGGGCGTGCTGGATCGCCTTGCGGATGTGGCGCTGGCTGCCGTGCCTGCTCACCGGCTTGATGCCGATGCCCGAGCCCTCCGGGATCTGACGGTTGCCGAGTTTGCCGTTGGCAGGGATCACCACTTCGTTGAGATGACGGCGCAGTTCGATGCCCACCGGATCGCTGGCCTCCCACTCGATCCCCATGTAGATGTCTTCGGTGTTCTCCCTGTAAACGATCACATCGAGATCCTGCGGGCGCTTGTGCGGGCTGGGGGTGCCTTCGTAGTAGCGGCAGGGGCGGACGCAGCAGTAGAGGTCGAAGATCTGGCGCAGGGCCACGTTCAGCGAGCGGATGCCGCCGCCGATCGGCGTGGTGAGGGGGCCCTTGATCGCCACCCCGTACTGCTCGATCGCCGTGAGGGTGTCCTGTGGCAGGTATTGGTAGGTGCCGTAGAGCTCGCAGGCCTCGTCGCCGGCATACACCTTGAACCACTCGATCCGGCGCGCGCCGCCGTAGGCCTTCGCCACCGCTGCATCCAGCACCCGCTCGGTGGCGGGCCAGATGTCCACGCCGGTGCCGTCGCCGCGGATGAAGGGAATGATCGGATCGTGGGGCACGACCGGCTGGCCGTTCTCGAAGCGGATCGCCGTGCCTTGGCTCGGTGGCGTGAGCTTCTCGTAAGTGGCCATTGATTCCGCAGGGAGGCGCCGGCGAGCCTAGGTTTCGGCCATGCGGGGATTCTGCTCAGGGGAAACGGCATGAATGCGGCCGATCAGGCCCGATCGCTGGAACTGGCCCAGGCGATCGCCTCGGCCGTGACCCTGTTCCGCGCCCGCTTCCCCGCCGCCCGGGCCAATCTCACCCCCTGGCGCGACGACCCGCTCACCCGCGCCTTCGCCGACAGCGAGACCGTGGACCTCTCCTTCCACTTTCCCGGCTGGAGCCCCCGCACCCAGTGCCGTTCCCTGCTGGTGCAGCTGCGGCTGGAGCGGCCGCCCGTTCATTCGGCCCGCCGGCCCAGGCTGCTGGGGGTCACGATCCGGGGTCTCACGTACGAGTCGGAGCGCTGGCGGCTGGCCACCGTGGGGGACTGGCATCCCTCCGGCAGCCATCTGCCCCAGGCGGAGGTGGTGGGGGAGCTCCAGCACTTCTGCCGCGACCTGTTCGACCTGTTCGGCGGCGAGGCCCGCGCCGCCGCGTAACCCTTCGCAACCTTGTCGGCGCCTGCGTCGAGGCCACCCCTAACTTTATTGGCTGCCCCTTCCGGAGCCCGCAGCCATCCCGGCGCGCCCCCTGCGAAGGCTTCTCCCGCCACCCCTGTCGAACGATGTCCGTCGCCCTGGCCTCCCAGCTCCGTGAGGGAACGAAGAAGGCCCACACCATGGCCGAGAACACCGGCTTCGTGAGCTGCTTCCTCAAGGGAGTGGTGGACAAGGCCAGCTACCGCACCCTGGTGGCCGACCTCTGGCATGTGTACAGCGCCATGGAGGAGGAGATTGGCCGCCTCGGCACCCACCCGGTGGTGGGCCCGATCGCCTTCCCCGAGCTCAACCGCCGCGAATCGCTCGAGCAGGATCTGGCCTTCTACTTCGGCCCCGACTGGCGCCAGAAGGCGGCAGCCACGCCTGGTGCTCAGGCCTACGTGGCCCGCATCCGCCAGGTGGCCAAGGAGGCCCCCGAGCTTCTGGTGGGCCACCACTACACCCGCTACATCGGTGATCTCTCCGGCGGTCAGATCCTCAAGAACATCGCCCAGAAGGCCATGAACCTGGGCGAGCACGATGGGCTGCGCTTCTACGAGTTCGACTCCATTCCCGACGAGAAGGGCTTCAAGGCGAATTACCGGGCCACCCTCGATGCCCTGCCGATCGATCAGGCAACGGCCGATCGCATCGTGGAGGAGGCCAATCAGGCCTTCCACTGCAACATGACGATGTTCCAGGAGCTCGAAGGCAACCTGATCGCTGCGATCGGCAAGGTGCTGTTCGGCTTCCTCACCCGTCGCCAGCGCTCAGGCAGCACCGAGGCGGTGGCCGCCTGAGCGTTCCCGCGCTGAACCCCATCCGTTTCCTGGTGCCGGGCACCAGCAGCAGATTCCGTGGCGGCGGTCTGCTGGTGGAGTTGCAGACCGCCCGTCTGGTGGCGCGGCTGCGCCCCACCGAGGTGGTGACGTACCGGAAGCGCGAGCCGGATAGTCCGTACCTTCCCGATCTCCTGCGCCGTGAGCCACCCCCGGGCCAGGCCCTCTGGGTGGTGAGCTGGGGCTTTGATGTGCCCCGGCTTCTCCATCGTCTGCGGGGCCGGCCCGTGGCCTATCACGCCCACAGCAGCGGCTATGGCTTCGACCTCCCCCCCGGCGTGCCGGTGCTGGCGGTCAGTCGCAACACCCTGGGTTACTGGGGCGATCGCGCCCCCCGCAATCCGCTGTTCCTGGTGCCCAACGCCCTGGAGCCGATGTGGCTGGAGCGGGGTGCCCGCGGCCGGGGGGAGGGTGATGCGCTCCCTCGTCGGCCCATCGATGTGCTGGTGCAGCAGCGCAAGACCAGCAGCTATGTGCTCGATCGGCTGGTGCCGGAACTGCGCCGGGCCGGCCTGCGGGTGGAGGTGGTGAGCGGCTGGGTCGACGACCTTGTGGAACTGTTCAACAGTGCCGCGGTGGTGCTGTACGACTCTGCCGATTACTGGCGCGGCCGCGGCGTCAGCGAGGGCTTCGGACTGCCGCCGCTCGAGGCTCTGGCCTGCGGCTGCGTGGTCTTCAGCAGTTTCAACCACGCCCTGGCCGACAGCCTCGATCCCGGCCTGGTGGGCCACCAGATCGGCTGCGGCACCCTCGCTGGTGATCTGCAGCGCATCCGCGACGCCGTGGCCGAGCCGGCGGCCTGGCTGCCTGCGCCGGAACGTCTGGGCACGCTGCTGGAATCTGCAACCGAACCGGTGCTGCTGGAGCGCTGGCGGGCCGCCCTTGACGCAATCGACGCACACTGGCGGCTCCGGCTTGCCGGTGAGCCGGCCTTGCGGACCCCACCGCTCTGGCGGGTGCGCGCCGCGCAACTGCGGGTGCGGCTCAGGCGCTGTCTGGCACGGGGGTGATGGGGGAGGGGTTTCCCATAGCGTTGATCCATGGGTTCAAGACCATTACGCCTACGGCCCCTCTCCAGGATCTTTGCCAGGAGCCGCACCGCCCGCCAGCTGAGGGCCCTGATGGGCTATCTGCCTCCGGAGCGCCTGCGCCAGCTCCGTCGGGTGGTGGCCTTCTCGCTGATCCCCGGCATCCTTGATCTGGGCTCGGTGGCTGTGATCGCCCGGCTCATGGGTTCGCTGGTGGGCGCCGATCTCGAGGACAGGGTGCCTGGAGTGAAGGTGTTCGGTGGCGATGCCGTGGATCAGAGTCTGTGGCTGATTCTGATCTTTGTGATCCTCTCCTGGCTCGCGTCGTTCGTCAAGTTCGGTCTGCAGTTCCTGCAGCAACGACTCACCGCGAGAGTGTGGATCGATCTCTCCAACATGATCCACGCCAATGTTCTGGCGCAGGGTTATGAGTATCACCTTTCGAAAAGCACCGCCAAGCTTTCGACGATGGTGCTGAGTCATATCAAGAAAACCTCAAAGTCCGTCGTCAATCCGCTGCTCAAGATGGTGGGCAGCATCTTTTCGATCGCCCTGCTCTCGATCGGCATTCTGGTGATCGGTCGCTGGTCGGCCGTTTTGCTGATCTCGGCTCTCGTTGGTGCTTATCTGCTGATTTCCCAGCTGATCACGCCCTATCTGCGCCATGCCGCCAAGCAGAAGCTGCGGCTCGAATCCCGCACCGCCCACATCCTGCTGGAATCGCTCGGCTCCATCCGCGACATCAAGCTCACCGCCTCCGAAGACCACTTCCGCAAGGCCTTCGTGCGCACCGGTGAGCGGGCCAAGAGCCACACTTGGGTCACCGAGCTGCTTCCCACGATCCCGCGGGTGCTGATCGAGCCGCTCGGCATCACCCTGATCTTCGCCGTCGGTGCCGTGCCGCCCCTGATGAGCGGCGATCGCTCCGACATCCGCAGTGTGCTGCCTTTTCTGGCCTCCCTCGCGGTGGCGGCCCTGCGGCTCACGCCACCTCTTCAGGACTTCTTCGCCTCGATGAACCAGTTGCGGGGCGGTCTGCCCGTGATCGACACCACCCTGGAGTATCTGCGCCTGCCCACCGGTCGGCCGGTGCTCGGTGATCCTGGTGTGCCCAGTCCCCAGGGCGTCTTCCCCACCCGCTCGATCGGCCTTCAGGACGCCTGGTACGCCTACCCCGGATCCGCCGACTGGGTGCTCAGGGGCATCGACCTCACCATCCCCGTGGGATCCCGCGTGGCCTTCGTGGGCACCACCGGCAGCGGCAAGACCACCACGGCCCAGTTGCTGCTCGCCCTGCTCGAGCCCGGGAGGGGTTCCCTCACGCTCGATGGCATCCCCGTTTCGGAGCTGGATCGGCCGGCCTGGCAGGCCTGCTGCTCCCAGGTGCCCCAGTTCATCAATCTCCTCGACGCCAGCGTCCTGGAGAACGTCGCCTTCGGCAAGGACGAGGACCAGGTGGATCAGGATGCCGTCTGGAGCGCCCTCGAGGCGGCCCAGTTGGATGAGTTCGTGGCCGAACTTCCCTACGGGCTGCACACGCCGATCGGCGAGAACGGCCTCCAGCTCTCCGGCGGCCAGCGGCAGCGCCTTGCCCTGGCGCGTTCCTTTTACCGCGGCTCCGAATTCCTGCTGCTCGATGAAGCCACCAGCGCGCTCGACAATCGAACGGAGAATGAAATCATTCAGGCTCTCGAAGTGATCGGCCGCCGTTGCACCACCGTTGTGATCGCCCACCGCCTCTCCACGGTGATGCGCTGCGATCGGATTTATGAATTCGAGCAGGGCCGCATCAAGGCCTGGGGCAGCTTTGAGGAGCTGCAGCAGCGCTCCGAGAGCTTCCGTGATCTGGCCTCGCTCGAACGCCGGTTGGTGGGCTGAACCAGCAGCACCCTAGGATCGATCAACGGTCTCACCTGTCCTGGCCCATGCCCTTCACGCTGATTGCCGGCCCCTGTGTGATCGAGAACGAGGATCTTGTGTTCTCGATCGCCGAGCAGGTGAAGGCGATCACCGATCGGCTGGGGATCGATTACATCTTCAAGGCCAGCTTCGACAAGGCCAATCGCAGTTCCGGTCGCTCGTTCCGCGGCCCGGGGGTGAACGCCGGCCTGGAGGTGCTCGCCGAGGTGAAGCGCCGTTTCGGCCTGCGCGTGCTCACCGACATCCATGAGAGCCAGCAGGCCGCGCCGGTGGCCGAGGTGGTGGATGTGCTGCAGATTCCGGCCTTCCTCTGCCGCCAGAGCGATCTGCTCGTTGCTGCCGCCGAGGCCACCCGCGGCACCGACAAAGCGATCAACGTCAAGAAGGGTCAGTTTCTCGCCCCCTGGGACATGGCCCAGGTGGTGAACAAGCTGCGCGATGCCGGCGCCGGCGAGGTGCTGCTCACCGAGCGCGGCAACAGCTTCGGCTACAACACGCTGGTGGTCGACTACCGCAGCCTGCCCCAGCTGCATGATCTGGGCTGCCCCGTCATCTTTGATGCCACCCACTCCGTGCAGCAGCCCGGCGGGCGCGGAACCTCCAGCGGCGGTCAGCGCGAGTTCGTCGCCCCGCTCGCCCGGGCGGCGGTGGCGGTGGGGGTGGACGGGCTGTTCTTGGAGGTGCACCCGGATCCCGAGAACGCCCTCAGCGACGGTCCGAACATGGTGCCGCTGCATCGATTGGAACCCCTGCTCGAGCAGCTGATGGCGATCCGTGCCCCCCTGGCCGCCGGTGCGGCTGTGAGCACCCTCTGACGACATCGGTGCTGCGCACGCTCCACCGACGCTGGCGTCATCGCCGCGGGCGTGCCCGATGCCGAGCCCAGCTGGGCGCTCTGCGGTTGCTGGTGCTGGATGTGGATGGGGTGCTCACGGACGGCGGCCTCTGGACCACCGAATCGGGTGAGGTGCTCAAGCGCTTCGATGTGCGCGACGGGCTCGGCATCCGCCTGCTCCAGCAGGCGGGTGTGGAGGTGGCCTGGCTCAGCGGCGGCAAGAGCGGCGCCACCGAACAGCGTGCCCGCTACCTGGGCATCCGCCACGTGCTCACCGGCGTGCGTGACAAGCCCGCCGCCCTGCGCGACCTGCAGGAGCTGCTGGGGGTGCAGCGACTGGAGAGTGCCTTCGTGGGCGACGATCTCAACGATCTGGCGGTGCGGCCGGCGATCGGCCTGCTGCTCTGCACGGCCGATGCGGTGACGCCGCTGCGGCAGCGGGCCGACTGGGTGCTCGATCGCAACGGCGGCGACGGGGCGGTTCGGCGTCTGGCCGAAGAGATCCTGCGAGCCCGCGGCGCCTGGAGCGACCTGGCGGAGGCCGGTTGGCGGGATCGCAATGACTGATCCCGGCCGCATCCTGCGCGACCGGTTGCGCATCCGCCTGCACCGCGCTCTACGGGAAGGTCGCCTTGGGCCCCTGCCGCTCACGCCCCTCACCTGGGCGGCCCGGGCCGACAGCGACCAGTGGCAGGCCCTGGCGGCCTATCGCGGTCTCGTGCACCAGGCCTTCGCGGCCCGGCCCCTGGCACCGCAGGTGTGCTCCGACCTCTGGGACCGGGGCGCCTTCCGATCCTCGGCCGGCCGCAAGGCCTTCTTCAGCCCGGCGCAGCGGGAGCTGGAGAATTCCTCCCATCACTACGGCCACGACGTGCAGCTCAAGCGCCACGCCGGCCTGCCGCTGATCGGCCCGCCCCTGCCCTGGCTGCTGGAGCATGGGCTCAAGGTGAGCCGCAGCGCCACCTTCGAGAGCCCCCGTCCCTGGACCCAGGGGTATCTGTGCATGGGACCGCGGCGAGCCGCCTGGCTGGAGGAGCGTTTTGGCCTGCCAGCAGTGCCGATCGGTCCCTGGATCGCCTACGCCCGGCCCGTGCCCGAGCCCGCCGAGATCCAGCGGCTGCGGCAGCTGCTGGGCCCCACCCTGCTGGTGGTGCTGGCTCACAGCTGGGACCAGGTGGCGCGGCGGATGGATGCGGCTGCCTGCATCGAGGCGGTGGCCTCCACCGCACGCTCGGGGGGCTACCGCAGTGTGATCTGGCTGCGGCATTGGAAGGATCCGGAGCTCACGGAGCTGCCGCCGGAGTGGATCGTGGCCTGTAACGGCCACCGCTCCAATCCCTGGTTCCTCGATGCCATGCGTACGCTGGTGGAACTGAGCGACGGCCTGGCCAGCAACGCCTTCGGCACCCACCTCGGCTATGGCGTCGCCCTCGGCCTGCGGCTGCACTGGCTCGCGGTGCAGGCCGAGCAGGACCTCTCAGCCCTGGCGGGCGACAAGGCTGCGGAGGAGGCCGCCGAGTGGGAGGAACGGCAGCGCCTCAGCACCGCGCTGCAGCAGGCCCTGAGCCTGGAGCCCGAAGCTTCCACCACTGCGGTGCGGGAGCTGCTGGATCCGTACTGGGGATTCGGCCACACCCTGGCAGGCGAGACGTTGGCTCTGCTTCTGTGCTCGACGGCGCAGGGGAGGTTCTGATCCATGCAGGCGCTCCTGGCCGCGGCGGCCTTCCCCGAGCGGGGGCCCTATCGGGTCGATCAGGTTCGCAGCGACCCCCTCCTGCTGATGGGACTGTTCGCTGTCCAGATCGCGCTGGCCTGGCTGATCGACCGCTCGGCCCGCCGGCAGCACCCTGCGACCCAAAGCATCGCTTCGCTGCTGCTGGTTCTGGTCACCGGCCTCTTCTTCACCCTCGCCAGCTGGGGACTCGGAGACGTGACCCGCCTGAGCTACATGCTGGTGGACGATCCGCAGACCTTGGGCTGGAGCGAACCGCTCTGGACCCTGCTGGCGCCACTTGTTCGCTGGCTCCCTTACCGCTTCAGCTTCCTGCATGGCGCTGTAGCGGCTGGGTATGCAGCTGCTGCCATCTGGCTGGCGCGGAGGCAGAAGTGCGACTCCTGGGGGGGCTGGTGGGCTCTGCTGGTGGTCTGCAGCCCGCTGCTGCGTAATTTCCTGCAGTCAGGGGTGACCCGCCAGGCCCTGAGCACGCTTCTGCTGATGCCCCTGATGCTTTGGTGTGCGGGAGGTCCACGGCTGCCGCGGCTGTGGCTGATGGCGCTGACAGGCTCGGCCGCCTTCTGCCACAGCAGTTTTCCACTCAGTCTCCTCGTTGCGGGATCGCCCCTGGTGCTGAGGGCTCCCGCGGTGATCCGACGGGTGAGACCCTTTCTTGACCCACGCCGAGCAGGATCGGCAAGGCTGATGCTCGTGTTCGGGGTCTCCATGCTCATGGCACTGGCCTGGCTGGCCTGGAGTGGCCAGGCTGTGCGGGAGAAACTGTTCGACTACTTATGGAACCAGGATTATTTTCCTACCTTCCTGCTGAGGCTGGAAGTTGATCAGCTGTTGCTTGCCATTGCAATCAGCGGGCTGGCAGCGATCTGGTTGGCGCGGTCGAGTCGAAAGCAACTCCTGGAGTCGCCGCTGGCAAGAGCTTCGGGGCTGTTTATCTTCGCGATCTTCGTGCTGAGGTTGAGCATCCGTCATTCTTTCTTCCCTCAGATTACCAGCCGTTTTCAGGATGCCGTCGGCTTCTATCTGCTCATCATCTTTCTCTCCTGGCTGTCAACCTATTCACTCCAGCGTCTCTCGGTTGTGCCCCTTGTTGCCACGCTCTCGTACTGGCTTTTTGATCGCCTTGCGTTCAGCGGTTTGATTCCGTGTGGACGTAATGACGAGTTCTTGTGTATCCCCGATCGACTCCCCTGGCAGGTCACCTACTGGAACTGACGCCTCCTATGTACACAGAACTTCCTCTGATCGCTGCGGCTGCTGCCCAGGGCGCCTTCCCCGAGACCGCCCCGTTCCGGGTTGATCAGTTCCAGGTGGCGCCTTTGGCCATGAGCGCTCTGTTCGTCGCACAGGGCATCCTGGCCATCGGCATTCATGTGTCGGCTGTCCGCCAGTGGCAGCGGGCCTGGTGGGCTGCCGTGGTGGCGCTGCTCGTGCTCACGCTGGTGTTCTTCACACTCGGCAGCTGGGGGACCAGCGATGTGACCCGCTTCTCGCACTATCTGGATGTGGATCCGGAGCGAGCACCGCCGGAGCTTCTCTGGCGCCTGCTGCGCCCCCTCATCCTTCTGCTCCCTTACCGCATGGCTGCTCTGCATGGCCTCGTGGCCGCGGGCTTCGCCGCCGCCCCGGCACTGCTGGCCCGGGCCTGGGGTGTGCCGGCCTGGGCCGGCTGGTGGGCCCTGCTGATCACCTGCAGCCCGATGCTGCGGGGTTTTCTCCAGAACGCCCACACCCGCCAGGCACTGGCAACCCTGCTGCTGCTGCCGCTGCTGCTGCAGATGGCGCGGCTGATTCGTCTGCCGTGGCGCTGGCTGGGGCTGGGGGTGGGACTCTCGGCCCTCACCCACAACACCTTCGTGCTCAACCTGCCCCTGAGCCTTTCGCCGCTGCTGCTGCGCCTGCCGGAGCTGGCCGCCCGGCTGCGTTCCCCCTCCAGGAGCTCCGATGCCGATACCCCTGGCGCCCTCCGGCGCCGCCTCATGGTGTGGGGGCTGCTGCTGGCTGTTCTGATCCTGTTCCTGCTGGCGGCACCGATCGCCCTCGATCGCTTCTTCGACTATGCCCAGGACGAGTACTTCAACCGCTACCCGCTGCGCAGCGTCGTGGGCCGGTTGCAGCGGGCCCTGTTCTTCGGCTTGCTGCTGGGGTGCGTGCAGCGGAGGCTGACGCCTCTGCGGCTGCTGCGCTGCCCGATCACCCTGCTGCTGCTGCTGTTCGGCCTGCTGTACATCGGGGTGCAGCAGTCGATCGCCCACATCTGGCTGCCGCAGATCACCAGCCGGCTGGCGGACACGGTGGCCTTCTTCCTGCTCATCCTCTACCTGGCCTGGCTGCAGCGCTACCGGGCCACCTGGTGCGTGCTGCCGGCGCTCTACATCACCCTCCAGTACTGGCTGGAGGGGCGGCTGCTGCCCTCCGGAACCCTGCTGTGCGGCCGGAACGACGAGTTCCTCTGCATCCCTGACCGCTGGCCCTGGCAGGTGCGCTTCTGAAGCCGATCCACGCCTCCCTATCCGCAACGGGTGATCTGCGCCATCCGCGCCACCCGCAGGCAGCGGTGCAGGAACTCCAGGGGCTTGCGGCGGTACAGCGGGTTGGCCCGCCACAGCGGGGTCAGGCCCAGCCATACCACCTCGGCGCCGGTGAGCCGGCTTACGCCATAGAGGGCTGAGGTGAGGCCGGCTACCACCACCGGACGGCCGCTCCTGCGGCGGATCAGCAGCTCCACCAGTACCTCCAGGGCCACCGGCGTGCGCAGGGGCCCCGCCAGCCAGGATTCGCTGCGGGGCCCGAAACTGCCCTGGGGCGGGGCCTTGGGGTGGTCGATCAGCACCAGCCGGTCGCAGGCGGGATCGAAGCCCTGCCGCCGCTCCAGCTGCTGCCGCCACGGTTCGAGCACGGCCATCGGGATCTGGTTGCCAGGGAACTGGTGGGCCAGATTCGGCACCGAGCACAGCCATAGCGGCCGCCCGGGCGGGGCCGCTGCGACCGCCGCCAGGCACACCTGCACGGCGGTCGCGGCAGCTCCCTCCTGGCTGGCCACCAGGGACTCGAACAGCTCCAGCCGGCGCCGTTCCGGCGGCGGCTGCGCGGGCACAGGCGGCCGGTGCCAGACGGGCTGGCGGCCGCTGAGCACGTAGCGAACGCGTCGCCCGGGTTCGGGGATCGGCCGGTTCAACAGGCTGGGTAACAGGGCCCTGAGCTCGCGGGCGCAGCGGTAGTAGATCCCCAGGCCGTCGCCGCACACCACCCAGTCGCGCAGATCGAGCCGGGCGATCACGCTGCGCTGCCCCTCCACCCACTGGTTGTTGAGGCAGACGATCGACCAGGGTTCGGCGGCGGCAGCGTCCTCGTCGGGCAGCAGGTGCAGGCCGCCGAAGGCCGCTGGATCCTGCTGGCGCAGCAGGCCGAGCCAGCGATCGATCGCCCCGTGCAGTCCGGCCAGGGCCACCGGATCGCGGCGCAGCACCCCGGTGAGCAGCACGCCGATCGCCGGCGGCTCGCTCAAGCTGGTCGTGGCGCTGGCCGCGGCCAGCTCGGGAAGCTCGCGGACCACCGCCAATTGGTGCACCAGATGGACCAGGCCGCCGGTAAGCACCAGCACTGCGGGAGCCTGCCGCGGGAGGCTCAAGCGCTGCCGCCGGCGATCGGTTCGATCGGCGCCAGCCGCGGATCGAGGATCTTCGGCCCCATGCCCTCGAACTTCACCGCGATCGACACCTTCTCGCCGCTGCCGAACAGGTGGGTGACATGGCCCTCGCCGAAGGCGGCGTGGCGCAGGCGATCGCCCACGGCCCAGGCACGCGCGGCGGCGCGGCGGCGCACCGCATTGGCCGGGACGCCTCCCTCACCGCCGCCCTGCACCCGGCGGCTCTCCGGCCGGTCGATCCGTGTGAGCCGCTCGAGGCGCTGCTCCCGGCGGAGGGCGGCGCCGCCGCTGCCGGGCACGTCGCCCTGCAGCAGATCGGGGGGGAGCTCCGAGAGGAATACCGAGGGCACCGCCGGTTCGCGCATGCCGCCCCACAGCCGCCGCTCGCTGGCGTGGGAGAGGAACAGGCGCTCCTTGGCCCGGGTCACGCCCACATAGCAGAGGCGTCGCTCCTCTTCGAGGGCGGCCGGATCGTCGAGGGAGCGGTAGCTGGGGAACAGGCCCTGCTCTAGCCCCACCAGGAAGACCACCGGGAACTCCAGACCCTTGCTGGCGTGGAGCGTCATCAGCGTCACCCGGTCGGGTTCCGTGTCTTTGGAATCGGCGTCGCTGGCCAGAGCGGCGGAGGCCAGGAAGCCCTCCAGCGACCCCTCCTCGTTCTCCTCCTGATACTGGAGAGCGGCGTTGACGAGTTCGTTGAGGTTCCGGCGCCGGTCCTCCGACTCGTCGGTGCCATCGGCGATCAGCTCCGCCAGATAGCCGCTCTGCTCCATCACGCGCTGCACCAGCTCGGAGGGTGGGGCGTCCTGGGCGCGGCGCTGCAGGTCGTTGATGAGTTCACAGAACTGCAGCAGCCCCCGGGCCGAGCGGCCGCCCAGGGAGCGCACCGCCTCGGCGTCGCTCACCACCTCCCACAGGGGCAGGCCCAGCTGACCCGCGGCATCGGTGAGCCTCTCGATCGTGGTCTTGCCGATGCCCCGGCGCGGCACGTTCAGCACCCGCAGCAGGCTCACCGTGTCGGCGGGGTTCACCAGCAGCCGCAGGTAGGCCAGCACGTCCTTGATCTCGCGCCGGTCGTAGAAGCGCAGGCCACCCACCACCAGATAGGGGATGCCCCAGCGCACCAGGGCCTCCTCCAGGGCCCGGCTCTGGGCATTGGTGCGGTACAGCACCGCCATGTCGCCCCAGCGCAGGTCCGGATGGGCCGCCTCCAGGGTGCGCATGCCGTGCACCACCGCCTCGGCTTCCGCGATCTCGTCGTCGCAGCGGGTGAGGGTGATCGGCTCGCCCTCGCCGCGGGTGGGGCGCAGCACCTTGTCGCTCCGCTCCGAGTTGTGGGCGATCAGGGCGTTGGCCGCCTCCAGGATCGTGGCGGTGGAGCGGTAGTTCTCCTCCAGCTTCACCATCGTGGCGGTGACGTCATCGGCGGCGCCGTCGCCGAAGTCGTCCTGGAAGCCCATCAGGATCGTGAAGTCGGCCGCCCGGAAGCTGTAGATGCTCTGGTCGGCATCGCCGACCACGAACAC
>JBKDPV010000027.1:0-7423 GCA_046342315.1 Cyanobacteriota bacterium | reverse complement strand
GTGCACGTAGGCCTCGGAATCGAAGGGGATGTCGTAGTTGATCACCAGGGCGATCCGGTCGACGTCGAGACCACGGGCGGCCACATCGGTGGCCACCAGCACATCGACCCGGCCATCGCGGAGCCTCTCGATCGTGCGCTCCCGCTGGGCCTGGGGGACATCGCCGTTGAGCACCGCCACCTCGTAGCCGTGGGCCTCCAGCGATTCGGCCACCGTGAGGGTGACGGCCTTGGTACGGGCGAAGATGATCACGCCGTCGCGGCGTTCCGCCTCCAGCACCCGCTCGAGCGCTTCGAGCTTCTGCGGTCCGTTGACGTTCAGATAGCGCTGGCGGATGCGGCGGCCGTCGGCCCCCTTGGTGCGGATCGTGATCTCCGCGGGGTCGTTGAGGTACTTGTGCGAGATGCGCCGGATCTCGGTGGGCATGGTGGCCGAGAACAGCACCACCTGCCGCTGGGCGGGCAGCTGCTCGAGCACCCACTCGACATCGTCGATGAAGCCCATGCGCAGCATCTCGTCGGCTTCGTCGAGCACCAGGCTGCGCAGGCCCGAGAGGTCGAGGGTGCCCTGGCGCATGTGATCCATCACCCGCCCCGGTGTGCCGACCACGATCTGCACACCGCGGCGCAGCTGCTGGATCTGCTCGCGGAAGTCAGCGCCGCCGTAGATCGCCAGCACCTTCACGTTCCGCAGGCGGGCGGCATAGCCGTTGAAGGCCTCGGCCACCTGCAGCGCCAGCTCGCGGGTGGGGGTAAGCACCAGCACCTGGGGGGTGCGCTGGTCGGGATCGAGGCGCTGCAGCAGGGGCAGGCCGAAGGCCGCCGTCTTGCCGGTGCCGGTCTGGGCCTGACCCACCAGGTCGCGGCCGAGCAGAAGTTCGGGAATGGCGGCCTTCTGGATCGGCGAGGGTTCGTGGAAGCCGATCGCCTCCAGGCCTTCGAGGATCTCCGGACGCAGACCGAAAGCCGCGAAGCCCTGGGTCAGGGAAGCTGCGGGCTCGCAGAGAAGCGGGCCATCGCGGTCGATCTCAGACGGAAGGGCCTCGCTGGCAACTTCCGCAGCGGAGGTCGCAGAGTCGGAGGATGTGGCCACGGGCGCGGCAATCAGGGCCTCACCGGCGGCATCAGCCGACAGGAAGGATTCGGCGGCCACAAGGGTGGCGCCGTCAAGAATCTGAGTCAAGGGTGTAGCAGGGCCTGCGTGGGCCAGGTGAATCCTTCAACGCAGGCCGGCAGCGCCCGTGGGGAAGTGGCTCCCTGCTGCCTTGCCCTTGATCAAAGGGGTGAAGCAAAACTTTATCACCCCGGGTTGCCGTCCTTCCTCCAGGGTGGCGGGGAGGCTGCGAGACGGCCGTAGTCGTCGGCCAGGCGCTCGATGTCGTCCTCGCGCAGCTGCTCGCCACGCTGCACCTCCACGATCGCCAGGCCGTCGCCAGCGGCGGTGGCCCGATGCACGGCACCCAGGGGAACGAGCAGGGTGTCACCGGGCTGCACCGCCTGCTCGCGGCCATCGATCTCCACCGTGCCGCCTCCGCCCACGATCACCCAGTGCTCGCTGCGGTAGAGGTGGCGCTGCAGGCTGATGCGTCGGCCCGGAGCGATCCAGAGTCGCTTCACCAGGTAACCCCCGCCGCTGGCCAGGGTCTCGTACCACCCCCACGGACGTTCACAGCGGTCGCCGCTGCCGGGTTCGGTGGACAGGGAAGCAGCCACGGCAGGGCACGACGGGGTCCGGCGGCAAGGGTACGGAGAGGGGCCAGCCCTGACCTCAGCGGTCGCGGGCGGTGGGGGTGAGCAGCAGCGCCCGCTCGCGCGCCCGCGTGAGGGCGGTATAGAGCAGACGTCGATCGCCGCCTTCGCGCTGGGGCAGCAGCACCACCACCTCCTCGGCCTCACTGCCCTGGGCCTTGTGCACCGTGAGCGCCAGGGCCGGCTGCACCGCCCCGGCCAGCTGGGCCGGATGGACCCAGATCGGCGCACCGCCGGGGCTGGCGAACACCAGACGTCGCCGCTGGGGATCGGCACCGTCACCCACCAGCACGCCCACGTCGCCATTGGCCAGGCCCAGCTCCCTGAGGTTGCGGGTGCAGAGCACGGGCAACCCCTGGGGCCAGGACAGTGGCGGGGCCATGGCCGCCTCGCCGAGCACGCTGCGGTGCAGGGCCTCCAGCCCCCAGCGCCCGTGCCGCACGGGCGAGAGCACCAGCAACCGCTCGCGCTCCGCCAGCAGCGCCTCCGCCCCGGTTCCGCTGGCAGGGTCGCAGGCGGCCGCGAGGGAGGCCAGGGCATCGAGCTGGCGGCGCATCCGCCGCCTCACGATCTCGGGCACCACCAGGGGCGAGGCCTGACGCCACTCCAGGTTGGCGCCGGTGGGCAGGGTCTCCAGCAGGGGCCGCAGACCCGCCAGCGGATCGGCGCCCGCGCCGAGGGAGCGGCGCAACACCTCGGCCGCCGCCGCGATCGCCCCGTTGTTGCGATATACCCGGGTGAGGGTCACCACCCCCTCGCCCAGGGCCTGACGCAGGGCCGGTCGCTGCAGTTCCAGCAGCAGGGCGCCCGGCGCCACGGGCGGCAACTGGTCCGGATCGCCCACCAGCAGCAGATGGCAGGCGGCGGGCAGGGCCTCCAGCAGGGCCCCCATCAGCTCCAGATCCACCATCGACACCTCATCCACCACCAAAGCGTCGAGGGCGAGGGGATGGTGACGATCGCGCCCGAAGCGATCGCCCCGGCGCTCCAGCAGGCGGTGGAGGGTGGAGCAGGGGAAGCGGCCTCCAGTGGCGGCCTGGAGCCGCGCCGCCGCCTTGCCGGTGGGGGCCGCCAGATGCAGCCGGATCCCCGGCCGCTGCTGCTCCAGGGCGGCCAGCATCGCCGCCACCGTGCTGGTCTTGCCGGTGCCCGGCCCCCCCTCCAGCAGCACCAGGGGGCGTTCGAGCGCCGCCCGCACGGCCAGGGCCTGGTGGCGATCGAGGCCCTGCTCCCGCGCCAGCGCGGCGGCCCGCCGCCGCAGCACCTTCGGATCCACCTCGGGATCCAGCGCCGGGCTGCAGGCGGCCCGCCGCCGCAGGGCTTCGAGCACCTGCTCGCGCCCCTCATGCCAGCGCCGCCAGCACAGGCGCCCGTCGTGAAGCACCAGCGGACCATCAGGGCCGCGTGCCAGCGGGGATCCATGCAGGGCTCGGAGGTGCTCGCCAGGCCAGCCAGCGGCTTCCACCCCCGTCGGCGGGGGCCCCTCCAGATCGAGGTCAGTCTCACCGGCCGCCAGGGCGTGGGCGAGGGCGGAGATCAGCTCGGCGAGCCTGGGATCGCTGGCCGTGCCATGAAGCCGCGGCAGAGCCTCGACCAAGGCCCCGGCCACCGGGCCCAGCCAGGCGGGCAGGTCGCGGCGGAGTTCAGCCATCCCCGGCCTCCTCCTCCGGCCGTCCCACGCCAAGGGCGGCGTCGAGGGCCAGCAGCCGATCCAGGGGCGGCCGCTCCACCACCATCCCCGGCACCGCACCGGGGAGGGCCCGCTCCCCGGCCGGCCCCGGCGTGCCGCGCAGAAACACATACGCGTACCCCCCCAGATCGCGCTCGGGCCGGTAGTCGCTCAGGCGCCAGCCCAGGTAGCGGTGCAAGGCCACCAGATAGAGGTGGGCCTGCAGGGGGTAGTGGCTCTCCACCATCAGCGACACCATGGCGGCGGTGCCGTAGTGCCGCGGGCCGCAGGCCACCGGCCGGCCCTCGGCGTCGCGGCGGCCCAGCCAGTTGCTCTTCCAGTCGGCCACCCACCAGCGCTGCTGCCCCGCGGTGTCCGGGGCCGTGAACACCAGATCGATCGAGCCCGTGAGGAAGCCGCGGCTGTCGATCGCCAGCGCCTCCAGCCGCTCGGCATAGGCGGCAGCGAACAGGCCGCCGGGATGGCGGCGGAAGACCGCCGCCAGGGCGGAGCTGCGGGCCCGCCCGAGCGAAAGGTCGAAGTTCATTTCGTTCAACCGCCGCTCGCGGGGCAGATCGGCGAAGCGGAAGGCCCCGAGCTCACCGCCGCAGGGGGTGGTCAGCACCTGGGCCAGCCCAACGAGCACGGGCTCGCTGAAGGCCTCGTCGATCGCGCTGCTCCGCAGCACCTGATCGGTGACGGCCCGGCTCGCGGGATCCCGCAGGTCGCCGCTGTAGTCGATCGCCTCGAGGATGCGGTGCAGGGCATCGCCGGCCTCGGCCCCGCGGGGGACCTCCGCCAGCGGTCCCTGATCGGGCCAGTCCGCTCCGTCCTCCTCTGACACGATCGCTTCCTCAGGACTGGGATCGCTGATGTCGCGCCCTTCATCGAGGGCGGCGGGGGGAGCGGTGCGATGGCTGGCCTGGGTCCAGCCGGTGTAGCTGGAGCGGCCCCAGCTGCGGTCGAACGGACGGTCCGGCAGCGGACCGAGTCCCAGGGCCAGGTCCGAGGCAAGAGCGACCCAGGGATCCACGTCGGCAGCGGCGCCGGTGGCGATGGCCAGCTCCAGTTGCCGCTCGGCGGCGGAGTTCTTCAGTTCCACCAGCCAGTCGCCATCGGAGCGCTCCGCCAGCGGCTCGCCGTCGCCTGGGAGCTGGAGGTGAGGGAAGAGCCAGGGCAGCAGCGGCGAGGCCTGCTGGCCGGCGGCGGGGCCCCAGGCCAGCACCAGCAGGTGGCGCGCCCGGGTGGCGGCCACGTAGGCGAGCCGCTCGGCCTCCGCCCGCTGGTCGTCCCGCTGCTGCCTCTGGGCCCGCCAGCCGGTTCCCCACTCCAGGTTGCTGTGCAGGTCGAGCACGGGATCCGCCGCCCCCGGCGGCTGCCAGCGCACCCCGAGGCTGGCGCGCTTGCGATCGGGGGACTGCCAGAGATAGGGGCACACCACCACCGGATACTCCAGGCCCTTGCTGGCGTGCACCGTCACCACCGCCACGCAGCCATCCTCCCGGTCGCTGTGGCGCTGCTGGTCGTCGGGCACGCCGCGGCCTGTGCGCCCTTCGTCGAGGCGCAGGCGCCGCAGCCAGTCGGCCGCGCCCTCCACCCCGAGCTGATCGCCGTGCATGCGCCGCTGCACCAGCTCGGCCACCTGCTGAAGATCAGCCCGCAGCCTGCCGCTGCGGGCGAGGCGGGCCAGGCTGCGGCTGCCGAGCAGCTCGGAGAGCACCCCGAGCAGCCCCTGGCGCGGCAGGGCGCGGGCAAGCTGGTCGAGCCGGCCCGCCAGTTCACTCCAGCGCTCGGGTGGGCTGGAGGCCAGGTCGGCGGCGCTCCAGCCCATCAGGGAGGATGCGGCCAGAAGGCGCAGCCGGCCCCCGTCGGCGGGATCGGCGAGGGCATCGAGAAAGCGCTGCAGGGCGGTGGCCGCCGGGGTGGCGAACACATCGGCCGTGCTCACCAGCCGGCTGGGCAGCCCCAGCCGTTCGAGGGCCTGCCTCAGTTGCTCGGCCTGCCGATGGAAGCTCACCAGCAGGCAGATGTCGTCGGGCCGCAGCGGTCGCCGCCGTCCGCCCTCCTCCAGCTCCGCGCCCCGCCGCAGCAGCTCGAGCACATGGGCGGCTGTGCGTTGCGGGACCTGCCGTTCGAGGGAGCCCTTCGCCGGGGGCTTCGCGCCAGCGGCCCGTTCGCCCCCGAGCCAGAGCAGCTCAAGGGCCGGACCGTCGGGCCCGTGGCGATCCGCGCAGGCCTCCACAGCCGGCACCTCCAGATCGGAGCGCCGCAGCCTCCCAGCCGACCCCGACGGACCGGCCATCAGCCGGTTCAGCGCCGCAATCAGCTCCGGGGTGGAGCGGCGGTTCTGGCGCAGTTCCAGCACCACCGTGCAGGACGCGCGGGCCTGGCGGTAGGTGGCGATATCTCCACCCCGGAAGCGGTAGATCGCCTGCTTGGGATCGCCCACCATCACCAGCAGGTGATCCGGGCCGCTGAAGGCCAGCCGCAGCACGCGCCACTGCACCGGGTCGGTGTCCTGGAACTCGTCGATCAGGGCCACCCGGTAGCGCGCCCCCACCGCCTGCAGCAGGGTTGTGGGGGCGCTGGCCCCGGCACCGGGGTCGAGGCCCGCCAGCAGATCGGCGTAGGAGAGGGTGCCGGCCCGCTGGCGGCGACGGCGCAGTTCCGCACGCCCCCAGCAGCAGGCGTGGAGCAGCACCGCCTCGAGCGGGCCATCGACCACCCCCGCGACAGCCTCCATCAGGGCCGGGCGGGGCAGGCGGATCGGGCGCTCCTCGCCTTCGAGCTTCCGGGCCACCTTGGAGAAGATCCCGGGGTGGAAGTAGCCCTTCAGGTGCTTGCACTCGTGCACCCAGCCGGGATGCGGTGGGTCCCCACCGGGCTCCCCGCAGGTGGTGGCCAGGAAGGCATCGACCTCCGCGGCTCGGTTCGTTCGGGGCGCGGGCGAATAGGGAGTGGTGTCGTTGCTGGAGGCCCCCAGGCTGCGCCACTCCTTCGCCTGGGCGCGCAGCGCGTCCTCGAGGGCATGGCCGTCGAGGGCCCAGGCCTCGCGGAACGCCGCCCACAGCCGCTGCCAGCAGGCCGGCAGGCCCTCGGGCAGCGGGACGTCCGGTGGCAGCTCCGGCGGCAGCGGATCCAGGGCCAGGGCAGGATCGCTGTCCAGCTTCTCCAGCAGCGTGGCCAGCAGAACGGGGTCGAGCTTCCCCCGCTGCAGCGCCGCCAGCCAGTCGGGCGGCAGGGCCAGAACCTGCTGCTGCCAGTAGTCGTGCACCACCTGGTCGATCAGGGTGCCGGGATCGGTGTCGAGGCTCAGGTCGGGCGCCATCGCGGCCTCGAGGGCGTGACGGCGCAGGGAGCGCTGGGCGAAGCCGTGGATCGTGGTGATGTCAGCGGCGTCGAGGTCCTCCAGGGCCAGCAACAGCCGCCCCCGCAGCCGCTCCGTGGCCGTATCCGCCAGGACCCGCTCGCGCCAGGCCTCCAGCACCCCGTCCTCGCAGGCGGCGGCCGGATCCTCCAGGCCCCGCAGCCCCTGCTGCAGCCGCCGCCCGATCCGATCGCGCAGTTCCGCCGCCGCCGCATCGGTGAAGGTCACCACCAGCAGGTCCCGCAGGCCGATGCCGCGCTCGCTCAGCAGCCGCAGTACCAGGTGGGCGAGGGCGAAGGTCTTGCCGGTGCCGGCGCTGGCCTCCAGGAGTCGCCGTCCCGCATCGAGGGGCAGGGTGTTGGCGTCGAAGTCGCGGGGCGTCGTCATCGGCGCTGCGGTTTTGTCTTGGGCGGCGCCTTGGCCTGCGTGGCCTCCAACAGCGAAGTGAACAGCTCGGTGGCGCGGGCGGTGAACGTGTCGTCGAGCATCGACTCCACCGGCAGGTCGGCACTGAAGCAGAGCAGCATCTCCGGCTTCTCCCGCTCCGGGAAGCCCCGGTCGCCCTCGCCCCCCTCCCAGGCCTCGCGAGCCTTCTCCGAGCCGCTGCCGGGCTTCGTGCGCTCGGCCTCCAGCCAGGCC
>JBKDPV010000026.1:0-25916 GCA_046342315.1 Cyanobacteriota bacterium | reverse complement strand
ACGCGGCTTGCGCCGCTTCTTGCTGCGCGGCATAGAGAAGGTCAATGGCGAGTGGCACCTGATCGCCGCCACGCACAACCTGCTCAAGTTATTCAGGTTCCAGCGATCACAGCAGCAGGCGCTGGCGTCAGCAACTGGATGCGGGGCAGTGGCCCTGGCCAGAGAAGCCCGGGCTGATTCAGCCCTACGACGACGGGCATGCTCACCAGAAGAAAAAAGCCGCAGCAGTTCAGCTCAGGGGTGGAGTTCGCCGTGTCAGCCGGGCTGCTGCTCTATCGGCAACAAACTCCTAGGGCGATCAGCGCCAGGCGCAGGTGCTGCCAGGCGAACGGCAGGCCGATCACCGTGACGGCGCAGGCCAGGGCCGATGCCAGGTGTCCCAGGGCCAGCCACCAGCCGGCCACCAGGAACCAGATCAGGTTGCCCAGGAAGCCGAGGGGGCCGCTGCCGAGGCCCGCCTGGCCGGTGAGTTCGGTCCGGCTCACCGCCTCGAGGCCGAAGGGCCGGAAGGAGAAGGTGCCGATGCGGAAGCAGGCGCCGGCCCACGGCAGCCCCACGATCGTGATGGCCGCCAGCACCCCCGCCAGCCACCAGCCGATCCCCATCAGCACACCGCCGCACAGGAACCAGATGACATTGGCGAGGAAGCGCAGCATCGGAGGGAGTGGGGAGGGATCCGCGGTTCCCCGACCCATCCTGCCCGGACCCGGCCGATAGGGTTGCCGTGGGCGGATGGCGGATAGGGCCATGGCACGGAGCGACCAGCATCTGAGCGCCGACACGGCCGGTCCTTGCCCGAGGCTGAGCCTGGCCCGGAGTGGCTGAGCTGCCAGCGTCCGCTCCTCTGCGCGGCGTCTGGATCGCCGAGGGCCGCCATTCGCCGGTGCTGCGTTCGGCGGAGGGGATTGCCCGTGCCCTGGAGCGACTCTGCGCACTGGGCTTCACCACCCTGTTCCCCGCCGTCTGGAACCGGGGGGCCACCGCCTTCCCCAGCCGGGTGATGGAGCGCCATGGCTTTGCGGCTCAGGATCCCCTCTACGGGGGGTTTGACCCGCTGGCCGAGCTGGTGCGACAGGCCCGCCCCCTCGGCCTGGCGGTGATCCCCTGGTTCGAGTACGGCTTCGCCGCTTCGCCGCACGCCGATGGCGCTCCTCTGCTCACGGCCAGGCCCGACTGGGCCGCTCGCGATCCCAGGGGAGCCCTGGTGCGCCACGGCTCGCTGCTGTGGCTGAACGGCCTGCACCCCGAGGTGCAGCAGCTGCTGATCGACCTGGCGGTGGAGGTGCTCGAGCGCTACGAGGTGCAGGGCATCCAGGGCGACGACCGCTGGCCCGCCCTGCCCTGGAACGCTGGCTACGACCCCTGCAGCCGCCGGGCCTGGCGCGCCGTCGGCGGCGGCGATCCCCCTCCACCGCGGGACCCCGCCTGGATGGCCTTCCGCGCCGATCGGCTCACCGAGCACCTGCGGATGCTCCGGCAGGTGGTGCACACCATCCGACCCGGTGCGCTGGTGTCGATGGCGCCCGCTCCCCTGCCCCACGGCTACCGCGAGCTGCTCCAGGATTCCGGCCGCTGGATGCAGGAGGACCTGGTGGATCTGCTCCATCCCCAGCTCTATCGCTGCGATCCTCGCGCCTACGGCGCCCTGCTGGAGCGCACGGTGCGGGGTTGGAGCGCTGAGCAGCGCGCCCGACTCGCCCCGGGCATCAGCTTCCGCGTCAACGGCCGCACCCTCACCCCGGCCACCATCACGGCGATGCTGCGCCGCCATCACCCGCTTGGGCTGGCTGGCGCGGTGTTCTTCCACTGCGATGGCCTGGAGGAGAGCTGGCCTCAGGAGGAGCCGGATCAGAAGGGCGATCCGTCGGGGCCGAGCGTGCCGGGGAGATGGCCGGTCTTGACCCAGATCGTGCATCCGCGCGGGCTGCGGGGCTGATGGGGACTGCCGGGGGGGTTCCGCAGCCAGGTGCCCACCGGGTAGCTGCCGTGCTCGTCTTCGAAGACGCCATCGAGCACGACGATCTCCTCGCCGCCGGGGTGGCCGTGCGGGGGGAACATCGTGCCGGGGGCCCAGCGCACCAGGGCCACCGACTCCGATCCGAAGCTGTGCAGCGGCAGCACCTCCAGCCCCGGCACCAGTCCGGGGAACCACGGGGCCGTTTTGGTGTTCACGGCGAGCTCCTGCTGATCGGCCGGATGCATCTGGCGCAGCTTCACCAGCAGGGTGCAGCCCTCTTCACTGAAGGGGGCATGGGCGCTGCCGGCCGGGTTGCGCAGGTAGGTTCCGGCCGGGTGGTCGCCGCTGTCGTCGGAAAACACGCCCTCCAGCACCAGGATCTCCTCGCCGGCGTCGTGGCGGTGCAGCGGGAAGCGGCTGCCGGAGGCATAGCGCACGATCGAGGTGGCCCGCGCCACCTCGCCGCCGTCGCGCTCCAACAGGCGCCGTTCCACTCCGACGGTGGGGGAGGCCGTCCAGGGGACGGAGTGGGTGGTGATCACCACCCGCTGGCCAAGGTCTGCGTTGAGCTGCATGCGCCCATCTTCCCTCTCACAGGCCTGGCTGCGGCGTGCCGTTCAGGATCGGGAAGCAGCCCTTCAGGCCTCCCACCAGCATCTGCACGGCGATGGCGCTCAGCAGCAGGCCCATCAGCCGGCTGATCACCTTCTCCTGCAGCTCGCCCAGTGCTCGCCGCAGCGGCATCGACACTATCAGCACCAGGTAGATGCCCACGGCCAACAGGGCGATCACGGCCGTGAGGGCCAGCCGGCCGGGCCAGTCGCTGGGGGCCTCGGCCACCACCAGCGAGATCGCCCCCGGACCGGCCAGCAGGGGCAGGCCGATCGGCACCACCCCCAGGGTTTCGGTGGCGTGCTCCTCGTCGTCGCTGGCCAGGTTCTGCCCCTCGATCAGCCGCAGTCCGATCGGCAGCAGGATCAGGCCGCCGGCCACCCGGAAGGAATCGAGGGTGATGGCGAACAGGTCGAGCAGGGCCTGCCCCCACCAGCAGGCGGCGGTGAGGGTGAACAGAAAGGTGAGCACCGCAAGGCGGCTGATCCGGCGGATCCGCAGGGGATCCCCCTCGGCCGCTTTCACCACCACCGGCAGAACGCCGATGGGGGAGCTGATCGCCAGCAGGCCCACGGCCGTGTTGATCAGCGCCATGCCGTGCTCCCCGCCTGCGGGCTCCTCAGCCCACCGACACGTCGGTGACGCGGCCGCCCATGCGGTTGACCCGCTGCAGCGCCTCATTCATCCGGCTCACGGGCACCCGCAGCACCACCTCGCCGCTGCGCACCCAGGCGTTCGAGGCAACGCCGGTGACCGTGAGGGTGGCGATCCGCTCGCCGCTGGCCCGGTTGCCCGCCGGCACCCTCAGGGCCTCGCGCCGATGCCGGCCCGCCGGGCCGGTGCGCAGACCCCCGTCGACAGGGTTGCTGTAGAGGCTGCTGCCTTCGGCCACCACCGCCCGGAAGGGGCCATCGGTGCTGACGAAGCGGTAATCGGTGGGGGGGGCGGCGTAGGTGATGCGCACCGCCGGCGCCGAACCACTCACCGAGACGGCGCGGTTCTGGTGCAGGGAGCGGTTGAGGGCGGCCTGGTTGCCGGTGCGGTCGCCCTTGGTGGAGGCGGCGGCGCCGCGGGCGAGCTGCATCAGCCAGGAGAACTGGCGGCCCTCATGGCCCACGGCATAATCCCAGCCATGCAGATAGGGGACGGTGTTCTCACCGAAGCGGCGCTGGTATTCGGCACTATCGACGTAGGAATCGATCTCGGCGTCGTAACCCTGCTCCTGCAGGATCGTGAAGTGGTGGAGCATCTCCTCGCGGTTGTGCGGCGCGCGGCCGAGCAGATGCTTGTGATTGAGTTCGATGAAGCGGTAGGCGTTGCAGTTCTCGAAGAACTTGGCGCGGTAGAGGCCGCTGCGGGCGATGGTGCGCACCAGTTCGCGCACGCTCAGGTAGCCGTCGCGGAAGAGGGATTCGGCACCCAGCAGTCGCTCGCTGGCCATCAGGTGCTGCTGGCCGAGCACCTGGCGGTAGACCGCGCGCACGATGACGGCCTTCTCCTCGGCCGAGGCATGGGTACGGGCTTCCTTGTCACGATCGGTGGCGAAACGCTCGATGCCGAGCTGGGGGGCACGAACCAGGGTCATGGGGGCAGGGGGGAGATAGGGAGGGGCAGCGTTCTTCCTGCTTCGGTGTGGGAGGCAGTGTGGGGGTCCGTGGTCGTGTTCGAGTCGGTGGTCGTCGAACGCTTCGGGTGATTCGCTGAGGCGCGGAATCGTTGCATCGAAGCTTGCACGGAAGCTTCCACCGAAGCTTGCGAGGAAGGTTGCGCGGAAGAAGGCACCACCTGGCCCGAAAGCGTAGGGATCATCCCCGGACGCCCAGGCGAAGCTTGCAAATCTTTGGGCGTCCTTACATCCGCTTTACATTCAGGGTGAGGAGAACGTCGCTCCCGCCCCTCAGGTGACCCCACGGGCCTGCAGCGCCTGCTCCGAGGGCAGGCGCAGCTCCCAGGCCATGCCCAGCATTTCCAGCAGGCGCACGAATGCATACGTGGGATCCGGCAGCCGCCGCACCCGCCCCTGCTCCAGGGTGAAGCCCTGACGGACCGAGCGTGGGAAAGCGTGATGCAGGTTGTGCCAGCCCTCCCCCAGGGTGATCAGGGCCACCCAGGAGTTGTTGCGGCTGGCATCGCCGGTGGCGAAGGGTTGTTCGCCCACCAGGTGGGCCACCGAATTCACCGTGGCCACCCCGTGGAACAGCAGGGTGGTGCTCAGGCAGAAGGCCCCCAACCAGGCCAGCCCCCCCCAGTGCCAGGAGAGGGCCGCCAGGGCCAGCAGCGGCAGGAAGTGCAGCCGGTCGATGGTGCGCAGCACCGGATCGGCCTCCACGTCGGCCGGGAGGCTGTCGGGATGGAAGGTCGGCCCCAGCAGCCAGCCGGCCTGGGAGCGCCAGAAACCTCGCCAGCCCCGCACCGGCTTGAGCGGCGTGTGGGGATCGGCCACCGTGTCGCCGTGGCGATGGTGGGCGAGATGGTGCGCCTTCCACCAGCTCGGCCCCATCTGGCCCGCCGAGGCTGCCACCAGGCAGCCGACCCAGAGCATGGCCGCGGGGGTGCGGTAGCTGCGGTGGGTCAGCAGCCGGTGGTAGATCGCTGTGGTGGCCAGCATCCGCACGTGATAGAGGCCGAGGGCCCAGAACGCGGCTCCAAGGCTCAGGCCGGTCACCAGAAGGGAGAGGCTGCCCAGATGGCAGGCACCGATGAGTACGGGACCGATCGCGTGGAGCCGTCGGCGCCGGCGGTGCGGATGGGGGGCAGACAGATGCATCACCAGGGAATGCGCCACCCTACGCAGCACACCCGGTCGCACCGATGCCATCGCCTCTCGCTGGCGCGTTTCCCTGGGATCGGCGCGATCCGGAACGGATCCGCCGGCTGATGCCCCTCCTGGGCTGGTTCCATCGCCATTACTTCCGCGTCCGCACCAGCGGCTGGGAGCACGTGCCGCCCGCCGGGCCGATGCTGGTGGTGGGCGCCCACAACGGTGGTCTCGCCTCGCCCGATCTGGCGATGGCCATCTACGACTGGTATCAGCGCTTCGGCTGCGAACGCCGGATCTATGGCCTGGCCCACGCCAAGCTCTGGGCCGGCTATCCCTGGATCGCGGAACTGGCGGGGGTGATGGGGGCGATCCCCTTCCATGGCCGCAAGGCTCTGGCGGTGCTCGAACGGGGCGACAGCCTCCTGGTGTATCCGGGCGGCGGCCAGGATGCCTTTCGCCCCCACCACCAGCGGGGCCGCATCCAGTTCGCCGGCCGCACCGGTTTCCTGCGGCTGGCGATCCGCCAGGGCGTGCCGATCGTGCCGTTGATCTCCTGGGGCGCCCACGACACTCTGTTCGTGATCGGCGATCTCTATCCCCTGGCGCAGGCCGTGCACCGCCTCGGCGTTCCCTGGCCCCTCGGGATCGACCCGGAGATGCTGCCGCTGTATCTGGGGTTGCCCTGGGGGCTGGCCCTGGGACCGGTGCCCAACCTGCCTCTGCCCGTGACGATCCACACCCGGGTCTGCGCACCGATCCGCCTGGGCCGATCAGGGCTGGTGGCCAGCCGCGACCGGGACTACGTGCAGGAGTGCTACCAGCTCGTCACCGGCACGATGCAGGCGGAGCTCGATCGGCTGCGGGCCCAGGCGGGCTAGGCCGGAGAGGTGCCGCGCACGATGCCGGCCAGCACCTCCTCGGCCAGGCTCTCCGCCTCCTGCACCAGCTGCTCGCCGAGCAGGAAGGTGGCCTGCCAGCCGATCCCGGCCGCCACCAGCGGGCCCACGAACGGGATGAAGCGGGTCAACTCCTTCGTGGCCACGCTGCGGGCCAGTCGGCGCAGCAGGGCCATCACCCCCTCACGGGCCAGGTATTTGGTGGCGAACTGGGCCGTTTTGGCCATCAGTCCGGGAAGGGCGTCCGGCCCCAGCAGCCGCCGCACGTAGGCCAGCTGATTGTCGGTGAGGCCGTAGATGCAGGCGATCTCGTTGCCCAGCTTCAGCAGCAGCGAGATGTCGGCGCCGATGTCGAGGCCTGGGATCGGGTTGAGGCCGTTGGCCGCCGCCAGGCCCGCGTAGGGCACGATGCGCTCGTTGGCCACCTGGCGCTTGCGGCTGAGGGCCTGCTCGCCGTAGGCCGCCATGTCGGCCACGAAGCGGGAGCGTTTGAGGCCGCCGAGGGCCTCGGCGATCGCCTCCAGCAGTTCGCGCAGGTCGTGCTGGGCGGGCTGGCGGGCCGAGGTGAGGTACACCCGCGCCGGTGGATTTGGCTCGAGCTGGTGACGGATGTCGGCGCTGATCAGGCGGCGGGTCTCCTGCTCGTCGTGGTCGTTGTCGTGCAGCCCGTCCTCGATCGCCCGGTCGATCATGTTCCGCACCACGAAGCAGGGTTTGCCGCGGGCGGTGAGCTCCCGGTAGAGGTAGGCGTCGCTGTCGTAGAAGCGCTGGGCGGTGACGAGCAGGAAGCAGTCGAACTCATCGAGCTTCAGGCGGTCGATGTAGGTGTCGCGGGGCCACTTCTGGGTGCCGCAGCCCGGCAGATCCACGAAGGTGATGCCCTTGTGCACGTACTCCTGCGGATCGGTGGTGGTCTCCACTACGCCCACCGCCGCGATCTTCTCGCCGGCGATGGCGTTGATCAGCGACGACTTGCCGCTGCCCGAGGGGCCGATCAGACCGCAGCGAACCTGAATCTCCTCGAACTCCCGGATCGACTGCTGGCAGCGCTCGGTGAACTCGCGGATCAGGTCGGGGGAGGGGCTGGCCATGGCGCCGGCGGAGCGGATCCCCTTCCTAAGCCCGGCCTGCCTTCCTGATCCGGCCGGTTCTCCGCCTGAGGTGGTTCTAGCTCGCCAGGGGACGACGGGTGAGCTCCAGCAGGAAGGCCGCCGCCAGGGAGTCGCGCCCGGCCGTGGCCGCCAGGCTGCGGGCGGCGCGGTGGAGCTCCAGGTGGCGCTGCTGCAGGTTGGCCAGTTCGCGCCGCAGCCGCTCGAACAACAGGTGATTGCGGCAGCGGGGCATCGCTTCTTGCAGATGGGAGGCCCGGCGACGGAGCGCATCGACCTCCTGGCAGAGGCTGCCCACCAGGGTTTCGGAAGTGCGTATGCGGGGCGACTTGAAGCTGTTCATGCCGCCAGCGGGGCCGCTTCCACCAGCTTCGGCGCCACCCGCAGGCCGGGTTCGCCGTTGGGCACCACCAGCAGATCGGCGGCCCGGATGCGCGAGATCAGGCGGGTGGTGGTGACCCGGGTGGTGCCGATCAGTTCGCCGATGCGCTCGTGGGTGAGGCGGAAGGGAAGATCGCACCAGTCGCCGCAGCGGCGGCCGAGGCGACGCACCAGCAGGGCGAACAGGGCGTGCAGGCGCTGCTCGGCGCTGCCGAGGTGGCGGATGCGCAGCAGCTGGAGGGTCCACTCGTTGACGGCATCGAAGCCGGCGCCCTCGGCGGGCATGGCATCGCTGCGGAAGCACAGCGGCGTGAGCGCCTCCACGCAGACGCCCTCGCTGCAGAGGCGATCGGTGCGCAGCTGGTCGCCGGGCTGGAGGAAGGCGATGGTCATGCCCTCGGTGTCCTCGCAGGGGCAGTAGACGCGGGCGACGCCCTCGAGCACTTCGAGGCAGCTGGCCCCGGGGCGGAGGGAGGGATCGATCAGCACCGTCTGACCGGCCGGCATGCGGATGGCCGCCACGGCGTCATCGGGGAGGAAGCGGAAGCTCATCGGTGCAGGCGAGCGCAGTTGTTGCGAATGACTCGCAATGTAGGCAATAACCTGGCCTTTTGCAAGCGATTCTCAATAGCCTGTGCTCAGTTGCGAAGCCTCCCGCTCCGGTTGCCCATTCCTCTCCAGCAGCCGGTGGCGCGCCCGATCGCTCAGCTCCTCCCCCAGCAGCGTCAGCAGGGCATAGACCGCCACCAGCGCCAGGATCTGATCCCAGGCGAAGCTGCTCAGGCTCTCCATCAGCTGGCTGCCCAGCCCGGTGGCCCCCACCAGGCCCACCACCACGGTTTCCCGCAGCATCACGTCGGCCCGGTAGGCCCCGTAGGCCAGATAGGCGTTGGCCACCGGCGCCAGCCGTCCGTAGAGCAGGGCCTGGCGCGGGCCGCTGCCGGCCCCGAGCAGGGCCTGCTCCCGCGCGGCGCCGCCATCCACCGCACCTTCGAGCAGCAGGCGTCCCAGGATGCCCAGGTTGTGCAGGCCCAGGGCCAGGGCGGCCGTGAGCAGCCCCGGCTGCAGCAGAAACAGCAGCAGCAGGGCCGTGAGCGGTGGCGGCCAGAGCCGCTGCAGCGCCCAGCCCAGGCGCATCGCCAGCGCCAGGGGGGGCCAGGGGGCCACCAGCAGCCATTGCAGCGGCGCCAGACCCACCGCCAGGCAGGCCGCCACCAGGGTGAGCAGCACCGTGCTCCCCACCAGGGTCGGCCAGGGCAGCGCCGTCACGGCGGCCCAGTCCGGGGCGGACAGAGGCGGCAGCGGGGGGCGCTGCAGCAGCGCCGAGGCCTCCACCCCGAGAGAGCGGGCCACCACCAGGGCCAGCGGAACCAGGGCCAGGAGCGCCAGCACCATCTCCCGACCCCGGCGCCCCACCCCGCCGCCGGAGAGCCCCAGGCGGGGCGGCATCAGCCAGCGGCGCCGCAGCCGCGCCACCCCGGTCTCCAGGGCCAGCATCACCGCCAGCAGCAGCCACAGTCCGCTCCACAGCTCGCGGAACTCCAGCGACTGCATTGTGAGCCGCAGTTCAGTGCCCAGGCCCCCCAGCCCGAACACCCCAAGGAGGGTGGCGCTGCGCAGGGCGCACTCCAGCCGATAACCGCCATAGCTGAGCAGCCCCGGCAGCAGGGGCGGGCCGAGGGCCGTGAGCAGGGCTGCCGGCGCCGGCGCGCCGCCGCCGCGCAGGGCCTCGAGGGCGTGGGTGGGCAGGGTGTCGAGCAGGTCGGCAATCACCCGCGCTACGAGGGCACCGAACGGGAGGGCGATGGCCAGCACCGCCACCACCGGCTGGAGCCCCAGCAGCTGCAGCAGGATCAGCCCCCAGATCAGTTCATGGATCGAGCGGGGAATCGCCAGCAGGCGCCGCAGCAGCTCGGCGGGCCAGCGGTGGCCTGCGAGCGTGGCCCAGACCGTGCGGGAGCTGGCGGCCCCGAGCACCACGCCCAGCACCAGGCTGGCGGACCAGCCCAGCAGGGCCATCCCCAGCGTCACGCCCACGCCGCCGAGGAGCGAGCGCAGCACCACCGGATCCAGCGACGGCTGCACCGCCGCCAGCAGGAAGCGGCCGATCAGTTCGCCCCCTCCCCCGTGCCACTGGGAGGGGAGCAGCAGCAGCACGGGCACCAGCACCAGGGCCGGCAGCAGCATCAGCAGCGGCGGGGCGGGCCTCATGCCCCGGATTCGCGGTAGAGCTCGGCCAGCAGATCGCCGTCCACGTCGGACACCGCCCGGTCGAACAGCACCCGCCCCCGGCGCAGGCCGATCACCCGGTCGAAGCCCGCGAGCAGATCAGGCCGGTGCAGGCTCAGCAGCAGGGCCTTCGGCGCGGAGGCCAGACCCAGCAGCAGCTGGAGCAGGTCGGCGGCCAGGCGGGGGTCGAGGCTCGCCAGCGGTTCATCGGCCAGCAGCAGCAAGGGTTCCTGCCGCAGCAGGCGGGCGATCGCCACCCGCTGGCGCTGCCCGCCGGAGAGGGCCCCCACCGGTGCGCCCAGCAGGTCGGGATCCAGATCCAGCCGGCGCAGCACGTCAGCGCAGGCATCGCTCTCCAGGGGCACCAGCAGGTTGAGCAGGGTGCGCGCCCAGCCCCAGTGCGCCAGGCGTGCCGCATTCAGGTTCTGCTGCACCGTGAGCTCCTCGATCAGGCGCAGGTCCTGCCAGAGGGTGCCGATGCGGGCCTGCTGGCGGCGCCGGGCCCGCCGACTCCGGGCCAGGGGCATGCCCTCCCAGAGCACGGTGCCCGCGGCGGGCTTCAGCAATCCGTTGGCCACCGCCAGGAGCGTGCTCTTGCCGGCGCCGCTTGCACCGAGCAGCGCCACCCTCTCGCCGGGGTGCAGGCACAGATCCACGTGCTCCAGCCGGGGATGCTGGCGCCCCTGCACCCGGATCCCCCTCAGTTCCAGCACCGGGGTGCTCACCGACCCCTCAGCGGATCTTGCCGATCGAACGGCCCACCTGCTCGATGCGGCCGTAGGCGGCGGGCGAGGCCTTGGTGAACTGCTGGGCGCCGAACAGCGAGAGGATCTGCTTCTGCTCGGGATCGCTGGGTCGCCAGCTCAGGATCGCCTGCTGCAGGCGGTTGGTGAAGCCGGCCCCGAAGCGGCGGTCGAGATCGGGCTGGGCGATCCAGTGGTAGTCGGGATAGCCGGGGCTGCGCCAGAGGGCCTGCACCCGCGCCCGGTTGGCCTTGCCGTCGTGCAGGCTGGCGCGCCACACCTGCTCGTTCACCACGCCGGCGTCGTAGGCACCGCTCTGCACCAGGGCGATGGTGGCGTCATGGCTGCCGCTGAAGCCCGGCGCTCCACCGGCGAAGTCGCTGAGCTTCACGCCCGCCTGCTGCAGGAAGTACTGGGGCATCAGCCGGCCGGAGGTGGAGTTCTCCGAGCCGAAGGTGAAGCGTTTGCCCTTGAGGCTGGTCAGCCCCTTCTGCTGGGTCAAGGGGCGCAGGCCGCTGCGCACGTTGCCGATGAAGACGCTGTGGAACGACACATCGATGTCGCGCTGGGCCAGCACCTTGGCCCCGGGCCTCTGCAGGCGGGCCTGAACGCCGGTGAGGCCGCCGAACCACACCAGGTCGAGGTCGCCGGTGCGGAAGGCGCTGACGGCCGCCGCGTAATCCACCACCGGCACATATTTCACCTTCACGCCCAGCTGGCGGCCCAGTTCCCCCGCCACCAGGGGGTAGAGGCGGTTGAGCTTCTCCGGCTTCTGATCGGGGATGGCGCCGATGCGCAGCACCGGCTGGCTGTTGCTCTGGGCCGCCGCTGGAGCCATCAGCGCCCCGGTGGGAGCCGTGGCCGGGGACAGGACGGGGGCGACGGCAAGCGCCAGGCCGGTGACCAGGGCAGCGCTGCGGAGGCGGAACGGCATCGACGGAACGGGGAGGGCAGAACCGGGCGAGGTTTCAGTATGTGCCTTTGCTTCCTGCCCATGGCCTCCCGGCAGCGCATCACCGACTTCCTGGTGGGCTCCGGGCCGATCGTGGATGTACGCAGCCCGGCGGAATTCCGCCAGGGCCACATCCCCGGAGCGCACAACCTCCCCCTGTTCGACGACGCCGGCCGGGCGGAGGTGGGCACCCTCTACAAACAGCAGGGCCGGGCGACGGCGGTGCTGCGGGGGCTGGCGCTGGTGGGCCCGCGGCTGGAGAACCTCGCCCGCGCCCTGGCCGATCTGGCGGCCACCGCGCCGGGGGAGCCCCTGCGGCTGCACTGCTGGCGCGGCGGCATGCGCAGCGAGAGCGTGGCGCGGCTGGCGGAGGCGCTGGAGCTGCCCGTTGTGCTGCTGGCGGGCGGCTACAAGGCCTATCGGCGCTGGGTGCTGGAGCTGTTCGAGCGCCCCTGGCCCCTGCGGCTGCTGGGGGGACGCACCGGCAGCGGCAAGACCGACCTGCTGCTGGCCCTGGCGGCCCGCGGGGTGCCGGTGGTGGATCTGGAGGGCCTGGCCAACCACCGGGGCAGCAGCTTCGGGGCCCTGGGGCTGCCGCCCCAGCCCAGCAGCGAGCACTACGAGAACCTGCTGGCCGGGGCCCTCGTCCGCCTGGAGGGGGCCGGGGAGATCTGGCTGGAGGCCGAGAGCTCCCAGGTGGGCCGCTGCCGCATCCCCGCCGGACTGTGGCGCCAGATGAAGGAGGCGCCGGTGCTGGAGGTGCTGCGGCCCCTCCAGGAGCGGGTGGCCCGGCTGGTGGAGGTGTACGGGATGCAGGAGCCGGAGCTGGTGGCCGAAGCCACCCGCCGCATCGCCCGGCGCCTGGGCCCCCAGCGCACCGCGGCCGCCCTGGAGGCGATCGAGCAGGGCGATGCGGCCGCCGCCTGCCGCCAGATGCTCGCCTACTACGACCGCTGCTACGACCACGACCTCAGCAGCCATACGGTGCGCTCGGTGGATCTGGGGAACCTCTCCGCTGCGGAGGCCGCCAGGCTGGTGCTGGAGAAGGGGCTGTGTGCCCAAGGGGAGGCGCCACGGGGCTGACCGTCGAGGGCTCCGGAAGGCCAGGCTCAGGGCCGGACGTCTGCGGCGATGGTGCCGCCCCCCGGCGGCGCCGGCAGCAGGGGCGTCGGGTCCACCGCCACCAGTCCCCGGGGCTGCCGCTGGCGGAGTTCCAGATGCAGGTGCGGGGTGCTGGCGTTGCCGCTCTGGCCCACCACTCCGATGGGCTGCCCGGACCCCACGGTGTCGCCCTCGGCCACGGAGGCGTGCCGCAGATGGGCGTAGAGGCTCGACCAGCCGCCGCCGTGATCGATCAGCACCGTGAGGCCGTAGCCGCTGATCGCATCCACCCGTATCACCCGGCCGGCCCGCACCGCCAGCACGGCCGTGCCCTCGGGAACGATCAGATCCAGCCCGGTGTGCATGCGCCAGGCCCCGCGGGCCTCCGAAAACCGCCAGCCCCAGGGGTCCTGCTCCGTGGCCGCCATGGCGAGGGGGTAGTGCAGCGCCGGCTGGGGTCCCGCCGCAGGCTCGAGCGGGCCAGGTCCCGGGGGGTGGAGGGCGAGGTCGCCCACCGGCACCTCCCGGGGCACCAGCGCCGGCCGCTCGGGCCTGGAGGCCGCCGGCGTCGGGTTGGGGGTGACCTGAGCGGGCGGCGGCACGGGCGGCGGCAGCACGTCTGGCCAGGGCGACGCTTCCGAGCCCGCCCCGGTGGCCGAATCGGGGATCGGCGGCTCCCCGGGGACCCCTGGCGGGTCGATCCCCGCCGCCGCGGCGGCGCCGGTGAGCAGCAGAAGCACCAGCAGCAACACCGAAGCCCGCCTGGGACGTGCAGGGGCCATCGAGAGGACGCAGGGCAGGCGCGTTTTACCGCCTCTGCGCCGGGGAGGCCCGCCGACGTGGTTCTCCAGCAGCGCCAGCTTCGTGGTGGCGGCCTCCCTGCCCTGATCCCGGCTCACAGCGGCTCCCCGGGCAGGAAGCGCCGGATGAACAGTTCCAGGGCCATCGGCCCGCAGCGGGGTTGCCAGGTGCTGCCGCCCGGCAGCCGCCGCCAGCAGATCACCTGCAGCGCGCCGCCACCGGCCAGCAGCTGCACCCGGTAGCGGTACTCGGCGTCGGCCTCCTGCTCCGGGGCGGCCAGGTGTTCGGCAGCGGGCTGGCCGGCCAGGAAGGCGGCCGCGAACGCCTCCGGTTCCGGCCGCTGCCGCAGGGCCATGGCGAACCGCCAGGCGGCACCGGTGGGGTAGCCGTCGTGGTGGAGGTAGAGGTGTCGCTCCGGCACGCCGGGGAAGCCGGTGAAGGAATAGACGGCGCGGGTGGCCATGGGGCTGGAGCGGCTGCACAGGGAAGTGCCACCGGGGGCTCACACGCATGGGCTGGCTCTGGCCGTACGATGGACGTACAAAGAGGCTGGCCGATGGACAAAGCCCCCGCCCGCGCCCGCGCCAGGGATCGGCGCCTTGAAGTTCGGGCCACAGCGGAGGATCGCGAATTGATTGATCGGGCGGTGGCTGCTTCCGGCACCGATCTCACGGGATTCGTGATCACCCATCTGCGTCTGGCCGCCCAGCAGGTGCTGGCCGACCGCGAAGGGTTCCGCCTCAACCCTGAGGCGCTCGACGCCTGGGAACGTATCAATCAACGGCCGGCACGGTCGCTGAAGGGTCTGCGCGCCCTGATGGATCGGCCCTCACCGTTCCAGGAGTGAGCGTCCGCTATCTGTCACCCCGGCTGCTGTCGTCCAGCGACCGCCTTGACGGATTCGAATGCCGATCCGAGGAGCAGACGAACTGGTTGAGCAAGCATGCCCGCCAGGCCCACGTCCGTGGTGGCACCAGCAGGGTGTTCGTGGTGACCGCAGATGGCAGCATTGACGTGGTGGCCTACTACGCCTGGTGCATGGCCAGCCTCTCTCCTACGCAGGCTCCGCCGCTTCTGCGCAAAGGAGCTGGTCGCTATCCCCAGCCCGTTGCCCTGCTGGCCCGGCTCGGCGTCGACCTTCACCATGAAGGGCGAGGACTCGGTGCCGCGCTACTGGCGGATGTGATCAGCCGGACGGCCTTGATCGGATCCGAAGTGGGCTGCGGAGGGTTGCTTGTCCATGCCGAGAGCGCCTCGGCCAGGGCGTTCTACCGGCACCTGGTCCCGGAGTTTGAGCCGTCCCCCACCGACCCGCTGCACCTGGTGCTGCTGATGAAGGACATCGTGCGGACACTGGGGTGAGTTCCCACAGGGAGGTCCCTCACACCCAGTGGGCGCAGAGCAGCTCCGCCTGGGCCAGCACGGTTTTGACCGCGTCGTCCTGCAGATCGGGGGGGTAGCCGTATTTGTTGAGGATGCGTTTCACCATCACGCGGATTTTGGCGCGGGCGCCTTCGCGCAGGGTCCAGTCGATCGTGACGCTCTTCTTCACCTGGGTGATCAGCTCGGCGGCGATCACCTTGAGCTTGGCGTCGCCCATGGCCTGCACGGCGCTGTCGTTCGCGGTGAGGGCGTCGTAGAAGGCGACTTCGTCGTCGGTGAGACCAAGAGATTCGCCGCGTTTGCCGGCGGCATCAAGTTCCTTGGCGAGGGCGATCAGCTCGTCGATCACCTGGGCGGTGGTGATGGCGCGGTTGTGGTAGGCGTTGAGGGCCTTCTTGAGCTTTTCGGAGAACACCTGGCTCTGCACGAGGTTGCGCTTGGAGCGCACCTTCAGTTCGTCTTGCAGTAGCTTTTCCAGCAGCTCAGCGGCCACGTTCCTGTGCTTGAGGCCACGCACCTCGGCGAGGAACTGATCACTGAGGATCGAGATGTCGGGTTTGGGCAGGCCGGCGGCGGTGAACACATCGATCACCTGGCCTTCTGTGGTGATCGCCTTGCTCAGCAGCTGGCGGATGGCGGCATAGATCTGCTCGGGAGTTTTGCTGGTGCTGCTGGTCTGCTTGGCGAGGGCGGCCTGCAACGCCTGGAAGAAGCTCACGTCGTCGCGAATGGCGGTGGCCTCGTCGCTGGCGGAGCAGAGGGCGAAGGCGCGGGAGAGTTCGGCCACCACCTGCAGCCAGCGCTGCTTGCCGTTCTCCTGTTGGAGGATGTGCTGCTGGCCGGCGGGAAGCAGCTGCAGGCGCTCGGTGGGGGTGCCGCTTGTCCAGGCCGACCAATCGAAGCCGTGCAGGAGATCGGTGGCAACGCCGTGCTTTTCGAGCATCACGGCGATGGCCTGGGCGGTGTCGAAGGTGGGGTCGCCCTGGCCGCCGCTTTCGGTGTAGGTGGCAAGAGCCCGCTTGAGCTGATCGGCGAGGCCGAGGTAATACACCACCAGGCCGCCGGGTTTATCGCGGAACACCCGGTTCACGCGGGCGATCGCCTGCATCAGGCCGTGGCCCTGCATCGGTTTATCGGCATACATGGTGTGCAGACAGGGCGCATCGAAGCCGGTGAGCCACATGTCACGCACGATCACGATTGTGAAGGGATCGGTGGCGAGCTTGAAGCGGTTGGCGAGTTTGCGGCGCGACTCCTTGCTGCGGATGTGGGTCTGCCAGTCGGGACCGTCGTCGGCGCTGCCCGTCATCACCACCTTGAGGGTGTCTTGCGCCCACTCGGGCCGCAGCTGGATTAGGGCGTTGTAGAGATCGACGCAGATGCGGCGGCTCATGCAGACGACCATCGCCTTGCCGTCCATCGCCTCGAAGCGCTTCTCCACGTGTGCAACCAGGTCGGCGGCCACGAGTGCAATGCGCTTGGGATCACCCACCAGGGCTTCGAGGGCGGCCCACTTGGTTTTCAGCTTTTCCTTTTGGGTGAACTCCTCGCCTTCAGTGATCTCTTCGAACTCCGCGTCGATCCTGGGCAGCTCGGATGCGTTGAGGGAGAGTTTGGAGATGCGGCTTTCGTAGTAGATCGGCACGGTGGCCCTGTCAGCAACGGCGCGCTGGATGTCGTAGATGGAGATGTAGTCGCCGAACACGGCGCGGGTGTTGGCGTCGGTCTGCTCGATCGGCGTGCCGGTGAAGCCGATGAAGGAGGCGTTGGGGAGGGCATCGCGCAGGTTGCTGGCGAAGCCATAGGAGATCACGCCGGTTTTCTCGTTAACCTTGCCGCCGAAGCCGTACTGGCTGCGGTGCGCTTCATCGGCGATCACCACGATGTTCTGCCGGGTGCTCAGCTCGGGCATCGCTTCGCCCTTGTCCGGCATGAACTTCTGGATCGTGGTGAACACCACGCCGCCACTGGCCCGGTTGAGCAGCTCGCGCAGGTGGTCGCGACTGGCGGCCTGCACGGGCGTCTGGCCGAGGAGGTCGGCGCAGCGCTGGAACTGGCCGAAGAGCTGGTCGTCGAGGTCGTTGCGATCGGTGAGCACCACCAGGGTGGGGTTGTGCAGTGCCGGATGGCGCACGATGCGGGCGGCATAGAAGAGCATCGAGAAGCTCTTGCCGCTGCCCTGGGTGTGCCACACCACGCCGGCGCGGCGGTCGCCAGGCCGCCCGCCCTGGCTGCGAGCTGCCTGGCCCAGGCCGCTGGCGCGCACCGTTTCCTCCACAGCTGCGTTCACGGCATGGAACTGGTGGTAGCCGGCGATGATCTTGTGCAGGGCGCCCGAATCGGGGTCTTCCTCGAAGACGATGAAGTGCTGCAGCAGATCGAGGAAGCGCTGCGGCTCGAACACGCCCCGGATCAGCGTTTCCAGCTCCAGGGCCGTGGCGGGCGCGTCGGACTCGCCATCGATGCTGCGCCACAACTTGAACCACTCCTGGTTGGCGGTGAGCGAGCCGATGCGGGCCTGCAGGCCGTCGCTCAGCACCAGGACGGCGTTGTACTGGAGCAGCGAAGGAATCTCGGCTTTGTAGGTTTGCAGCTGGGCGTAGGCGCTCCAGATGGTGGCGCCTTCAGCGGCGGCGTTCTTGAGCTCGATCAGGCCAAGGGGAAGTCCGTTGAGGAACACCACCAGGTCAGGACGGCGGTTGTGCTGGCCGTCGCTGACGGAGAATTGGTTCACCACCAGCCAGTCGTTAGCGGCAGCGGTTGTGACGTCGACCAGGCGCACATGGTCGCCGGCGATGCTGCCATCGGGCCGGGGGTATTCCACCGGCACGCCCTCCCGCAGCAGGCGGTGGAAGGCGCGGTTGGTCTGCACGAGCGAGGGCGTGGCCAGGCGCAGCAGCTTGCGCAGGGCCCCCTCGCGGGCCTCCACGGGAATGGCCGGGTTGAGTTGGCGGATGGCCTCGCGAAGGCGGCCCACAAGCACCACGTCGCCGAACGACTCCCGCTCCGCCGCCGGTTCCCCGGGGGCCAGTTGGGGGCCTGGGAGCACGGCATAGCTCAGCTCCCGGAACCAGCCGAGGGCGGCCTCTTCGACCATGGATTCAGTGAGGGTCATGGGGGCGGTTGGCGCCGCAACGAACGTGTGGCCCAGATCTGCACCAGAATGGGGCCAAAGCGTCCAGAAACAAGCCCGTGCGAACGTTTTCCGCTGTGATTGAGCGCTGTCCCAGCACGGGACTGCTCGTTGGCTATGTACCTGGATTTCCCGGGGCCCATAGTCAGGGAGAAACCGTTGAGGAATTGCAGGCCAATCTCATTGAGGTGATTGAGATGCTGCTTGAGGATGGCGAGCCACAACTCGAAGCTGATTTCGTTGGCTTGCAGCAGATTTTTGTAGCGAGCTAAGGCCTTGGGCCAGCTACCTGTTCTGAAGCCTGCGGAAGTGGTGAGGATCCTGCTGGCCATGGGTTTCGTGGAATTGAGACCGAGAGGATCCCACAAGCAGTTCAGGGATGCCCTTGGTCGGTGCACCACCGTTCCTTTCCATCAGAGCCGTGACATCTCGCCACCACTGCTGCGTCAGATCGCCAAGGACATCGGCATGACGGCAGAGGACTTCATCGGCAAGCGATAAGCATCAGCACAGTCGCTGCTCAGCGAGCCACCCACTCCCCTGAACGAACCTGTGCATTTTTTGCAATCGTTACCTTTGGGGCTGACGTGATCCCCAGCAAGGACGGCGGCAGCACCGCCTTGAGCACACTTTTGCCCGAGCCATTGGGCCCGGCGAACACCCGTAGCCGGGGTGTGGCCGCGATCACCGGATGGTGAAGGTGGTGCCAGGTTTGACCGGGGTGGGGGGCTCGACCGGCTTCAGCCGCTGTTTGCGGCCGTCGGGAAAGACCCGGACGAGGAAGCCACCTTCGGTTTGCAACACGCTTTGCCCAGAGGCGAGCACCTGAGCACGGGCGGCAGCAAAGGCCTCACCGGAGGCGAGCGGGAACTGTCTTTCGAGGTCTTGAAGCTGGCGTTCCTGTTCGGACATGGCCCAACCGCAATGGTGTGAGGTTAGCTGCTTTGCCCCAGGGAAGCGATGGCATCTTTCACCGATCGCGTCAACGTCGGACGGACCTTCCAACTCAATCTCGCACCATGTCAGATCGTTCCGGCAACGTGCCGCTCACGTACTTGTGCAGCACGCTGCTGATCAGGGTTTGATACGGAATGCCTTCCTGCAGGGCGCGGGTGCGGATGGCCTGGAGGTCAGCACTGGAGAGACGGATGTTGATCCGCTGGTCTTTCAGGCCCGTTGCCTTCGCTGCTTCCTGGAGCTGGCTGAGAAGAGCCGGCGTGGCCACACTGCGCAGTTCACCGGCCTCGACATCAGCGAGAAGCTGTTGTTCTGCAGGCTCCAGTTCAGGTGAGGAGGGGATGGTCATGATTCATGCCCGGCGGGCGCGGATGGGTTGTAGAAGCGGTTGGCCTTGCGGCTGGGGATGATTGGTTTCAGAAACAGGTGCTCTGCGGTGTCGATCATCGGCACCAGGTGGATGTAGCCATGGAGGCGCACCACGAGGATGCGCTGCCCTGGATAGCGCTGCTGGTTGGGGTGCTCCAACACGTCGAGCAGATCACCAGCCTCGATCGCCACCACCACCGCCTCGAAGCACAGCTGCCGCTCGGCCAGGAGTTGAGCATTTTTCTCAGGGCTCCACGCGAAGGGCTTCATTCGGCCAGTTTAGGGAGCGTGTGTGCCTGATGTCATCCGGCCGCGAGCGCATGTGATCCCCGGCCGCGAAGCTAGTCTTACCAGGTAATTCCATCTCTCACGGGTCAGTGTCGATGGACTCTGCCGATGCCATCACCAGCTCGATCACCAGTAAGGGGCAGGTGACCATCCCCAAGGCGATGCGGCAGCAGTTCGGGCTGGCCAGAGGCAGCCGCGTGACTTTCGCGTTGGTGGGGGATCACATCGAGCTGCGCCCGTGGAAGCCGGAGCAACCGGTGCCGCAGAGCGGGTTCGGATTGCTGAAGACCAGCCGGCCTGCCGTGCCGGTGGACTTCGATCCCGCCAGCCTGCTGCGCCAGTGATTGGCCTGGACACCCATGTGCTGGCCCGCTACTTCGTGGCGGAGGACAACGCCGATGCGGCCACGGAACGGCAGCGCCGGGCCGCCCGCGATCTGATCGAATCCGGCCAGCCGCTGTTCCTGGCCAAGACGGTGGCCCTGGAGCTGGAGTGGGTGCTGCGTGGGTACTACGGCTTTCCGGTGGAGCAGGTGCTGCAGGTGTTCGACCACCTGCTGGCCCATCCCGGCCTCACGGCAGAAGACCGACCGGCTCTGGAGCAGGCCGTGGCCGGAGTGCGCAACGGGCTCGACTTCGCCGATGCGCTGCACCATGCCAGCTGCCGAAGCTGCGCGTCGATCGCGTCGTTTGATGATCGCGGCTTTGTGCGGCGCAGTCGCCAGCTCAATCTGGCGCCACGGGTGTTTGTGCCGAAAGGGTCCTGAGCGGGGCAGCATTAAGCGGCAGGATGCCTTGCACAGTCACCCCTCCAACTCCCCTTAGCCGGAATTCTCAGATTCTGCGGCGGGATCCCGGGTGTGATCCGGGTGCCGTGCCATGCTGAATAGCCGAGCTTCTTATACCAGACGAGAACTGACTCTTCGACCACGTATTCTGGAAGCTCATTTAACTTGATACCGCCACTTGTTTGCAATCTCCGCGAGCTGTGCCTCGGACATTGCCGTTGCCTGCCATCCTTTTTCGAAGTCGATATCATTGGAGCGCGGTAATTGCTCAGGCTTGAGAGAACGAATAAGAATCCTTGACGGGAGGACTGCGGCTTGGCCGACAAAAATGGCTTCTTGACGACGCAATCCCGAAAGCATTTTCGTAAGTCCTGCCATGGAATCAGGAAGAATTGCCCGGACATGCTCGCGGTCCGCATCATTGGTAATCCGGAGAATGATCCAACTATTGCACTGCGACAACACGGTCGCCTCGACTTCGCTCGGACGCTGTGAAATCAGTAGGAGCCCGATTCCGTATTTACGGCCTTCCTTGGCGATTCTGCGAATCGCATCCTGTGCAGCTTCGTATTGAGCCTCTCCGCGGTTGGGAACATATCGGTGCGCCTCTTCGCAAACAAGCAAAATGGGATCATCCTGGCGTTCGTCAGCCGTTTGCCACACTTTCAAGTTGAAGAGAGTCCTTGCGATGACAGCACTCGAAACGCCGGCAACCTCGTTCGGTACTCCAGAAAGATCGACGATTCTCGGTTGAGCGGCGTCGCTTACAAGTTGCGATAAAATCACCGGGAAAGGATCCTGAGCGTCTCCATCCCACTCCTTCATCATGAAGGCGAGGCGTGCATCACGAGTCAACACATCGAGCTTCTCCAAGATGGAGTTGTGCGAATCTTGTTTGCTAGTTTGCGTCGGTCTGTCAGCTTGGACAGCGGTGATGAAAGTCGACAGCTTGTATGGGACAGGAGAGTCAACTGTAATGTTCTCGGGATTCAGCCCGAGTGCTGTTGCCCCTTGAATCCTGGCCTTTAGAAGTGCCATTTTCACAATATTGGCCTGGGAAGTGGCAACAAACTCAGTCTTTCCAATCACCAATGCGATTGTCTCCGAAAAACTCAAAAGCCAGTATGGAAGAACCAACGAACCGTCATCAGACGAGAGTCTTTTATGTCCTGGAAATGCTGCGGAATACTCATTGTGCGGATCGAGCACGACGATGCGCGGCATCCAATTGGTCAACCCGACGTCAGACCCTCGTTCAAGAAGACTGTGAAGAACCGCTGCAACAGTGCCTGATTTTCCAGCGCCGGTTGAGCCGAGGATCGCAGTGTGTTTACCCAGCAGTTCATTCATCTCGGCGTAGCATTTTGTTCCACCTGTTCCGACGTGCTCGCCAAGATGGACCGATGGCCCTTTTCCGTGTCCATAAATATACCGTAGCTCTCGCTTAGGAGTCAGGTAAACTGTCTGTTGAGGGAGTGGGTAGGTTGCAATCCCTCGATCAAATCTAAGGCTCCAAGTAAATGGTGTGACTGATGTGTCGCTCAGCCATTCACCCTCTCCAAAAAGGTCCGCCTCAATCACACGCTCATCGCTCGCTGCCTGAGGAGCAATGCCGTGTTCTAATTCATATTCGGCTTTCATGCGAAGCCTCCCGACAAAGGCGAAGATGATCTTCCGCCCAAAATGGATCTTTACAATCGAGCCGAACTGCCCAATGGGGTATGCATCACCACCAAAGACACGGGATAGCTCGGTAATTCCAGGCTTCAGTTCTGCCACAATGTGAGACCCATCAACCTCGATGATCGTTCCAATCGAGAGGTTTTCCAATGGATCATTCGGATTATGGAATTCATGATTCATCGTTCACCTCCAAGAAGTCGTGTGATGTTCTCAAACTTGCACCAAGGCAGATCGACTTCTGATCTGCCTGCGGTGGCGCCGTGAAAGAATCCTCTTCGGGCGTAGATTCGGATTTGTTCACTGATGTACTTGTCTTGGTGGAGCCGCATTAGCTCGCCAGACGGCTCTTCGGCATGTGTAAAAACGACAACCGTCAACTCGCCTCCCGACTCACGAAGCGCCCGCTCGATTTCGAGATTGATGTGCGAATCGCCGAAGCTATAACCGCAGATCGTCAGGACGGTTTGAGTGCCAGAAGGTGGCCGAAGAGCATCACGAGCGATACTAGATAGCTGGGCATAGGGGTCCCGCTGAGTCTCGCGGTACTTAGTGGATGCGGGCCAGATCAGAACCTTTTGCTCATTACCGGTGGGCAAATTAAGATTCCTGTCGATCCTCCGTGGCAGCGGTTCACCTGACATTTCGCTCCAGTCGATAGAGCCATGAAGCTTTATAACGCGGGCGGAAAGGCTCTCTGCCTCAAATGTTGACAGATCCCACCATGCGCTATTGCCCCCGTTCATTCCGTCGGCGTAAGGCAGCTTTTGAAGGGCTAGTGCACTCTCAATGAGCGTATCATAGTTCAGAACCAAGTAATCGACCGGACGAACCGCCATCGTTCTGCCAGGCCGTGTCGGACGATGAACCGCCTGGATAAACTTCCAGTGAACATCTATCGAGACGGGCACATCGATCACTTGAGCAATCGCTGCTTTGATTTCATCCACCGCGACCTTAAGTTGTTTTGCTGTGTAATCTGTCCCGGCAAGTGGAGCAGTATGGCTAGTTGCTCCGCGAACGCCACGCCGTTCCGCAATAGCTACAAGATCGACCAACTCGCTTAAGTAGTCTTCTATGTTCGCGGCATCAGCGCCGGCGAAGTGCTTTTCAATGGCCGAGAGAATAGTCTTTGTGGTCTTACTCAGCTTTGTACTCTTGAGGGTCAGGTTCGTGAGCTCCGCCATTAAGGGCAGGCCAGCACACTTGCTGCAACCTGCACCGATCAGGAACGCTTTACAGCTTTGCGTTAGAAGGTCTTCGAGCTCGTTGAGTGCTGTGGAGAAGACTGACTCTCTGAGTGGAGATAGGTCGTCGGTCATAAGCGTTGTAATCGTCTGTTAGACGCTAGAAGGGCGAATGTCCCCGCCTAGAAGCTTCGGAAGCAGCGTGTCACGCAGGGTAGCGAGGGTTCCGGATTGGTGGAGGTTGGCATCTACTGTCGAGAGGATCGGACTGACTAGCCTTTCGAAGGCATCCAGTAGCGAAACGGGTGGAATGCAGAGCGTGTAGTTCGCCAAGCCATCTCGGGGAAGTGCCAGCACGGTTGTACCGGTTGAAAACCCCTCAGCAATCTCTCGAAACTCCGGCTGGAGTAGTGTAAAGAAGATATATCTCCGCCAGATTTCCGCGCCAGGCTTAAATCGTGCCGCAAAGACGTGATGGGTGAATAGGAACTCCTTGGCACCGTTCAACTCTGGAACCAAAGCAGGGCTTCCAATGACAACCCGACTCTGTGTCATGTCAGTGTTGGCAACGACTAAATCACCGGCACGGACCAAGTGACGCTGGCGATACTCCCCCGTGTATCGCTTCAACCGGTTTGCGTTGAACAATCCTCGACCAGCAAAGCAGCCTAGGTTCACCATAGGCATCCCTCCATTTTCAGCGAGGCCCTCACCTTTATAGGAGAGGCCTTTTTCGAAGTCAGCAATCTCGCCAAGGGCTATCACGCTCCACCCATCTGGGATTGGTCCAAGAGAGGAGTCTTTGAATGCTGCCGGAAAAAGGCCGGCAGTCCCTGGATCAAGCTCAACAGGCTGTCGCCCATCAAGCTTGGCCCGCACAGGATCGAAATCCACGAACCAGCTCTGGAACAGCGCCCGCGCCATCGCCTCGAGCGTCGCGTTCATCCGCCGGTTGAACTCGATCTTGGCGCAGAAATCGTAGTAGATACGTCCGATAATCTCCTGAACGTTGCGTTCGGGATATGGGAGCTGGAGCTTATCGAAGTCTGTTTTCTTGAAATGAGGAATAACTCCGCTCACATCCAGATTCTTGATTTCTTGCTGAACGTTTGCCGAGCGGAGTGCGGCAAAGAGATAAAGCGGATCGATGATCTTCTCGTTGGCTCTTAGAGCCACCATGTCTTGGGCAATGACGAAATCAACTGGGTCGGGAACCAGGCAAATCGCTCCATTCTGGCTGCCTTTGGTCGTTAGAATGATGTCTCCGGGAAGTGGGTGAGAACGGAACCAATTCCCGTAAGTTTCCTTTGTGACGAATCGGAGCTTTTCGTATGCAGGATAAAGCTGATTGTTTGAAATGCAGTTGGTGGCAATAAGTGGGATCCCATGGTCGGCTGTCGGCGCAGACCGTCCACGGTTGTCTACGATGAACTTGGTGGTTTTCGACAGCGGAATAGTCTTGGCGCGGAAGTCACCCGCCATAACCCAGCCCCCTCAGGTTGGCTCTGATGGCATCCTCCAACTTCGCTGACTCCGCGAACTGGGCCTCCAGCTCCGCCACCAGCCGCGGCATCTTCTCCTCGAACGGCTCGCCGTCGTCTTCCACCTCCTCCGCGCCCACGTACCGTCCTGGCGTGAGCACATGTCCATGGGCAGCAATCTCGGCGGTGCTGGCCGATTTGCAGAACCCCGGCACATCGGCATAGTCGCCAGCCCCATTGGCGCCCCGCCAGCGGTGATAGGTGCCGCTGATCTTCTCCAGGTCGGCCTCCAGCAGCTCCAGGTGCACCCGATCGATCAGGGTGCCGAGCTTGCGGGCATCTATGAATAGCGCGTGCCCGCGCCGATCGCGGAAGCCCCGTTGCTCGTCAGCAGCCTTGCTCTTGGTCAGGAACCAGAGGCACACCGGGATCTGGGTGCTGTAGAAGAGCTGGCCGGGCAGGGCCACCATGCAGTCCACCAGATCCGCCTCGATTAGGGCGCGGCGGATCTCGCCTTCACCGCTCTGGTTGGAGCTCATGCTGCCGTTGGCGAGCACGAAGCCGGCCACGCCCTGCGGGGCGAGGTGGTGGAGGAAGTGCTGCACCCAGGCGAAGTTCGCATTGCCCTTGGGCGGCACGCCGTACTGCCAGCGCACGTCGTCGTCCTTGCGGAACCAGTCGGAGTCGTTGAAGGGCGGGTTGGCGAGGACGTAGTCGGCGCGGAGGTCGGGATGGAGGTCGCGGCGGAAGGTGTCGGCGTGCTCGGGGCCGATGTCGGCCTCGATGCCGCGGATGGCGAAGTTCATCAAAGCAAAACGCCGCGCGGTAGGCGCGGCGTCTTGGCCGACAAGGGAGATGTCCGTCGCGTTGCCACCGTGCTTTTCACGAAACTCTGCCGCCATCACAAGACGTGGGCCGGAGGAAAAAGCGGGGTCGTAAATGCGGCTACCTTTTGTTGGCGCGAGCATCTCGACAATCAGGCGGTCTACGCACGGCGGGGTGTAGAACTGCCCGCCGTTCTTGCCCTCCGCGCTGGCGAACTGGGTGAGGAAGTATTCATAGACGCGGCCGAGCAGATCGACGGAGCGGTGGCTGGCGGAGCTTAAAGT
>JBKDPV010000025.1:0-75263 GCA_046342315.1 Cyanobacteriota bacterium | reverse complement strand
CTCCATGTTCCGCTTGGTGTACTTCTTCGCCACGCTCACCACCAGCCGCAGGTTCGCCGCCACCATCCGCTCCTTCGCCCGCCGGCCCGCCTGGATCCGTCGGCGCAGCAGCGGCGGCGTGAGGCCGGCGGCCTCGGCCAGAAGCTCCTCGGAGGGACTCTCGCCACCGGAGCGCAGGGTGAGCTCCTCGCGCAGCTCCTCAATCACCATCAGCTCCTGCACCTGGCGGCCCAGGGTGATCTCCTGCTCGTGGCTGAGCAGCGGTACCCGGCCGATGTCACGCAGGTAGGAGCGGAGCGAATCGCCGGTGCCGGCCAGGGCCGCAGCGGAGGTCGCGACGGTGATCGAAGGCATCGTTTCGCGTTACGAAACTGATTGGTTTCGTAAACATACCACCCTTTCCCGGAACGGATCCGCCCTGGCGGCAGAATTCCGCCGCCCCCTCCACCGCGTCCCAACCCCGCCGATGGCCGCGGAACGCCTGCAGAAACTGATGGCCGCCGCCGGCTTCTGCTCCCGCCGCCGGGGCGAGGAGCTGCTGCGCGAGGGGCGGGTGCAGGTGAACGGCCGGATGGCGGCCCTGGGCGACCGGGCCGATGCCGAGCGCGACGACATCCGCATCGACGGCCGCCCCCTGCGGGCCGCCCCCGCGCCCCTCACCCTGCTGCTGAACAAGCCGCCGGGGGTGCTGAGCACCTGCCACGATCCCCGCGGTCGCCCTACGGTGCTCGATCTGCTTCCCCCCGAGCTGCAGCGGGGCCAGGGCCTCCATCCCGTGGGCCGGCTCGACGCCGACAGCCGCGGTGCCCTGCTGCTGAGCAACGCCGGCAGCCTGACCCTGCGGCTCACCCACCCCCGCTACGGCCACCGCAAGACCTACCGGGCGTGGGTGAAGGGCCGTCCCGGCGCGGAGGTGCTGGAGCGCTGGCGCCGCGGCGTGCCGCTCGACGGGATCGCCAGCCTGCCGGTGCAGCTGCGGGTCCTGGAGGAACGCGCCGACATCACCCGGCTGGAGCTGGTCCTGCGGGAGGGCAGGAACCGACAGATCCGGCGCACCGGCGAACGGCTCGGTCATCCGGTGCTCGATCTGGAGCGGGTCGCCATCGGGCCATTGGCACTGGGGGCGCTGCCGGAGGGGCACTGGCGTCGGCTCGAGCCGCAAGAATGGCAGGCCCTCCTGGCCCCGTCCCCCTGAGCCTCCCGCCCCCCCTTCCGGCCCTGCGGCAGCTCGTGGGACGCCTGCGTGGGCGTTTCGGCCGCGCGGTGCCCGCCGCCGGAGGCAGCAGAACGGCGCCTCCGCAGGATCCGCTCCAGGCCGCAGGCCGTACCCTGCGGGAAGCGCGCGAGGCCCGCGGCCTGGGTCTGCGGGATCTGGCCCGCGAGACGCGCATCAGCACCACCGTGCTCGAAGCGCTGGAGAAGGGCTGGCGCGACCGCCTCCCCGAAGCCGCGTACCTGCGCACGATGCTGCCCCTGCTGGAGCATGTCCTGCAGATCCCCGGCGGCAGCCTGGACGGGGCGCTGCCTCCCGGGGGCCTGCGCGCGTCGGGAGCCCGGCGCAGCGGTCCCCTGCGGCGGTTCGATCCCGCCAGCATCGATGCCCTCGGCACCTGGCCGGGCAGCCTGCTCTACGCCGCACTCACCCTCGTCCTGATCCATCTCCTCAACCTGCAGCAGCAGCGCCTGGCGGCCGCCGGCCTGCTCAGCAGCCGCCCAATCCCGCCGCTGCCGGCGGATGCACCGGCGGGGAAGGAGCGGGAAACCGAGGTGCTGCGAGCCTTCCCCGAACTGAGGCCCCTGGAGCGGGCGGACGCCGGTCAGGCCCTGGCCCGGCTGCGGCGCGAAGGGGAAGGGGGCCAGCGCCCCGACCTGTCCCTGGGTCCGTTGGAGCTCAACCTCGAACGTCCCACGCGGCTGCAGCTCCAGAGCGGCACGGGAGCGCCGACCGTACTGACGAACCTCGAAGGCCGGCTCACCCTGCCGGTGCTGCCCCCCTTCCGGCTCTCGCTGGAGCCCGCGCCGTCGGGGGGCAGCGCCGCCGTTCGCTGGCGGGGGGCTCCGCTGGCGGCCGGCCGCGACGGCAGCTGGCGCTATCCGGCGGCGGCCCCGGCCCCGCGACCGAAGCGGGACGCCATCGTGCCGTAGCCCTGCAGGGGCCCCGCCAGGGCCGCCACCGGCCGATCGAGCCGCCAGCGCCAGTTGCCTTCGGTGGTGCCGGGCGTGTTGAAGCGGGCCTCATCGCCCAGTTCCAGCAAATCCTGGAGCGGCACCACCGCCAGCTCGGCCGAGGAGGCCAGGGCCAGCTCCAGCAGCTGCCAGGCAGGCGCGCGCACATCGGCGCCCACCGCCTGCGCCACGCGATGGCGAGCCCCGTCGTCGAGGGAGTGCCACCAGCCCTGGCTGGTGGCGTTGTCGTGGGTGCCGGTGTACACCACCCAGCGGCTGCCGCTGTAGTTGGCCGGCAGATAGGGGTTGTCGTCGTTGCCGTCGAAGGCGAACTGCAGGATCTTCATGCCCGGCAGGGCGAAGCGATCCCGCAGGGCCTCCACCGGCGGCGTGATCACCCCGAGGTCCTCGGCGATCAGGGGCAGGCGCCCATCCGGGAGCAGCAGGCCACGGCGGCGGCAGCGGCGGCGGAGCAGGGCCAGCAGGGGACCGCCCGGCGAAGGTTTCCAGCGACCGTTCTCGGCGGTGGCCTCCCCCCCGGGGACGGCCCAGTAGGCCTCGAGGGCGCGGAAGTGATCGAGCCGGAGCAGGTCGAACAGCTGGAGCTGGCGCTCCAGCCGGTCGAGCCACCAGCGGAAACCCCCGAGCCAGTGGCGCGACCAGCGGTAGACCGGCGTGCCCCAGAGCTGGCCGGTGGCGGAGAAGTAATCGGGCGGAACGCCGCTCTGGAGCTCTAGGCTGCCTTCGAGGCGCAGCGAGAACAGGCCGCGATGGCTCCAGACGTCGGCGCTGTCGTGGGCTACATAGAAGGGCAGATCCCCCACCAGGCGAACGCCGCAACGGTGGGCCAGCTGCCGCAGCCGGTCCCACTGCACCTGGAGCTGCCACTGCAGCAGCGCCTCCTCCAGCAGGGCAGGGGCCTGGCTGTCCGCCAGCGCCCGCAGGGCCCGGGGCTGGCGCTGGGCCAGCGACCCGGGCCACTCCCACCAGGGCCGGCCGTCCTGAAGGCGCCGCAGCACCATGAAGCGGCAGTGGTCCACAAGCCAGCCGCGCTGCCCGCGGCTCCAGCGCTCGTACGCCTGGCGCCGCTCGGCCGGCTGGACCGACCAGCGTTGGCGCAGGGCCACACCCACAGCGGCGACCCTGCGGCTGGCGGCAGCCGGATCCAGCCGGCCGGCGTCACCCTCCTGCGGCAGGGCGGCCCGGTCGTCGGGGAGCAGCAGCCCGTCGTCGACCAGATCGTCGACGTCGATCAGCCAGGGGTTGAGGGCGGAGCCGCTGGGGGAGCTGTAGGGCGAGCCGGTGCCATCGGTGGGGGCCAGGGGCAGCAGCTGCCATACCCCCACGCCCTCGCGGGCGAGCAGTTCGATCCATTCCCGGGCCCCTGCCCCCAGAGTGCCGCAGGGGGGAGGCCCCGGCAGGGCCGTGGGGTGCAGCAACACGCCGCAGGCGCGGGTCATGAAGGAATCCTCACGGGGAGGGAAGCCGGTAGCGGCTGACGATCCGGCGGGCGAAGGCGGGGGTGTGGCGCTCGGCGATCCCGGGGTGGTGGCGGCGCAGCCAGAGGGCGTTGCGGGTGAAGTGGGAATCGATCGAGAAGCGGCCGTACTCCAGACCGGCCGGGCCGAAGCGCTGCACCACCCAGCCCAGGGCCTCCGCCAGCCACAGCGGCAGCTTGAGGGCCTTGTCGTAGGCGTCGATCCCCTGCTGCACGGCCTGGCGGCGGTCGCCGCGGCTGGTCACCGGCGCCTGGTCGAGCTCCACCTCCACCAGATCGAGCAACCGCTGGCCGCGGGGATTGCGCACGGTGACCCACTGCCGCCCGAAGGTGGCTCCCATGTAGCCCACCACCAGGTCGGCGCCGGCGTTGGTGTAATCGAAACAGCTCAGGCAGCTGGGGGCGAACACATCCTTGAGCTTGGGGGTATCGAGCCCGAAGACGGGCACGGTCTCCTCGCTGCCGTCCTCGTGGCGGAAGTGGATGCGGAAATCCTGCATGAACTCGTAGTGCACCACCGTGGCCGGCGAGCGGCTGGCGCTCTCGAGGAAGGTCTGCAGACCCTGGCGGCTGACGTTGTCGACGCAGGGCAGGCCGAGCACGTAGAGCTCGTCGAGGGGGAGGGTGTCCTGCACGGCCCGCAGGGCCTGGATCTGGCAGCCCACCCCGATCGCCAGCAGACGCCGGATGCCGCTCCCCGGCAGCTGCTCCAGCACCGCCAGGTTGGGGGAGAGGGTGGGCTTGTTCACCCGCGCCGCCAGCACCTGCTCGGGAGTGCGGGCGAGCACGGGCACCGGGGTGAAGCGATCGTCGGGGCTCTGGCCCACGCACAGCACCGCATCCACCAGGCCCGTCTCCAGGGCCCGCACGCCGATCCGCGACACGATCCCGGTCCACTGGGCGCCGGGGATCGGCTGCTTCAGCCGGGCGGTGAACATCCGCTGGTGCACCCCGAAGTAGAGCTCGTTCTCGTCGTCGAGATCGCGGCTGCGGCCGTGGGCCGCCGTTTCCATCGCCTCGAAGCGCTGCTCGAGGAAGGCGCAGGCCCGCCGCACATAGGCCACCCAGCGGCTGTCGCACAGGCCGCAGTCGCTGCAGAGATCCTTCGCCGGCCGCACGGTGCCGCGGGCCATCGGCCGGGCCCGCTCGTGGGGGGCAAGGGAGGTGGCGGAAGGGTTGGGTGGGGTGGTGGTCATGGTCGGCGGCACGGTCACCACGCGGGGCCAAGCTATCGGTCACCGTTCCCCGCCGTCGGCCGGCGCGGGCGGATCCGCACGGGCCGCCGCGGGCCTGGGAGCAGAGTGGACGGCAATCCGCTCGCCCGCCGGCACCGATGCCCCCCCGCTGGGATCCCCGACACCCCATGCCCCGCAAGCGTTCGAAAGGCGATTCCGCCGCCCCTGCGGGCCGGAAACCCCGCCTGCGCCTGCCTTCGCTGCGGGATCCCCGCTTCCGCCGCGACCTGGGTCTGCTGGCGGTGGCGATCGGCGGCGCCCTGGTGGGCGGCACCCTGTTCGGGCTGATCTGGCCGGAGCCCGACCGCTCCCTGGCCACCCAGCTGGAGGTGACGCCGGCCACCCTGGCGGAGAAACCCCGGCGGCCGATCACGGTGCTGGTGATCGGCAGCGACGCCGACACTCTGGGCGCCAGCGACAACGGCGCCGCACCACGGGGCCCCGCCCAGTCGGACACGCTGCTGCTGGTGCGGGTGAACCCGAAGGGCCCGCTGCAGGTGCTCCAGCTGCCGCTGGAACTGGCGGTGAACCTGCCCGGAAGCGCCCCGCCGGGGCGGCGGGGCGATCTCTACCGGCGCGGCGGTCCGATGCTCACCGCCGACGTGGTGCGCGAGCTGGTGGGGCTGGAGCCGGGCCGGCCCGATCGCTACCTCGTGCTGCCGCGGGGGGCGCTGCGCAACCTGGTGAGCGAGGTGGGGGGTCTGGAGGTGAGCCCCCCCACCACCATGAAATACGAGGACAAGAGCCGGAAGTACAAAATCGACCTGCAGAGCGGCCTGCAGCGTCTCGACGGCCGCCAGGTGGAGCAGCTGGTGCGCTACCGCGACAAGTGGCTGGGGGAGCAGAGCCGGCGCATCAACCAGAAACTGGTGGTGACCAGCCTGCGGGAGCGGCTGGAGCAGCCCGAGGTGCTGGCGCGGCTGCCGGGCCTGCTGGCCGGCCTACAGGGCCAGGTGGAGACCAACCTCACCGCCCGGGAGGCCCTGAGCGTGCTGGCGGCGGGGCTCGACAACGACCGCCCGATCCAGTTCGCGGCGCTGCCACTGGCCCCGCAGAAGAAGGAGCACGGCGGCCTGCGTCAGCTGGAGGCGGAGGCCACCGGCCCGCTCTGGAAGGCCCCCTGAGGCCCGGCGGCCTGCAGGGGCACCGGATCGAGGGCCTGCAGCCGGCGGCCCACCAACAGCTGCAGCTCCCCCTCTTCCAGCTCGCCGGCGGCGCCGAGCCAGGGAAGTCCGTCGGCGCGCCGCCGTTCCGGGTTCCAGGGGCCGTCCCATTGCAGCAGGCCCACCAGCGGCACGCCCCACTGGCGCAACAGGGCGGTAGCCGCCGCCGGCAGGCCGCTGTCCAGCTGATCGCCCGGCACCAGCAGCAGAACCGGCTGGCACCAGGCCCCCAGGGCCTCGGCCCAGCTGCCGCCCCCGTCCAGGGGGAGACCCGGATCGCAGGGGAGCGCCGCGATCCAGGGCCTGCCGTCCGAGCGGAGCCGGGCCAGGACTTGCTGCGGGAGCTCGTCGGCGGGAAGCCCCACCAGCTCAGCATCGAGCCAGCAGGCCAGCTCCGGTGCTGCCTCGGCCGGCAGGTCGCGACCGCCCGCCGGCCTCAGGGCCGCCAGCACCAGCGGGAAAGGAAGCGTCATCCTTCTTCAACCGTGGGGGACCAACCCGCTTCTACCATCGAAACACCGCCGGACCGCTCACGCCGCCCGTGACCAGTTTTTCAACCGCCGCACGGGTGGAAGCGAGCGGGGAAGCCCCCCATGCGTCCAACGATGCCCGCCGGCTGCGGTTGTTCAGTGGCACCTCCAACCCGGATCTGGCACGGGAGATCGGCGCCTACCTGGGGGTGCCCGACGGGCCGCGGGTGATCAAGCGCTTCGCCGACGGCGAGCTCTACATCCAGATCCAGGAATCGATCCGCGGCTGCGACGTCTTCCTGATCCAGCCCACCTGCGCCCCGGTCAACGATCACCTGATGGAGCTGCTGATCATGGTGGATGCCTGCCGGCGGGCCTCCGCCCGGCAGATCACCGCGGTGATCCCTTACTACGGCTACGCCCGGGCCGATCGCAAGACGGCGGGGCGGGAATCGATCACCGCCAAGCTGGTGGCCAACCTGCTGGTGAAGTCGGGGGTGGAGCGGGTGCTGGCGATGGATCTGCACTCTTCGCAGATCCAGGGCTACTTCGACATTCCCTGCGACCACATCTACGGCTCGCCGGTGCTGGTCGACTACCTGGGCACCCGCCAGCTGGGGGAGGTGGTGGTGGTATCACCGGACGTGGGCGGGGTGGCCCGGGCCCGCGCCTTCGCCAAGCAGATGAACGACGCCCCCCTGGCGATCATCGACAAGCGTCGCTCCGGCCACAACGTGGCCGAGAGCCTCACCGTGATCGGTGACGTGGCCGGCAAGACGGCCGTGCTGATCGACGACATGATCGACACCGGCGGCACGATCTGTGCCGGAGCCCGCCTGCTGCGCCAGCGCGGCGCCGCCCGGGTTCTTTGCTGCGCCACCCACGCGGTGTTCTCCCCCCCGGCGATCGAGCGCCTCTCCGAAGAAGGCCTGTTCGAGGAGGTGGTGGTCACCAACAGCATCCCCCTGCCGCCGGACCGGCGCTTCCCCCAGCTGAGGGTGCTGTCGGTGGCCAACATGCTGGGGGAGGCGATCTGGCGCATCCATGAGGAGAGCTCGGTCAGCTCGATGTTCCGCTGAACGCACCGCAATGGTCCCCTCCCGCTTGACACGCCGGCTGGGCGCACTCCTGGGCGCCCTGCTGATCCCGCTCGTCAGCGTGGGGCTCACGGGCGAGGCCCTGGCCCAGAGCCGCAGCCGCCTGCCCAAGCCCATGGGCCCGCGCATCGGCGTCTGGCTCACCAACAGCCCCAGCCCCCTGTACTACGACCCCGCCCGGATCGAAACGGCGGTGCAGCAGCTGGCCGATACCGGCTTCAACACCCTCTATCCCAACGTGTGGAGCCGCGGCACCACCTTCCACCGCAGCCGCCATGCGCCGATCGAGCCGGCCCTGGCCCGCCAGGCCCCCAACCTCGACCCGATCTGTCGCATCACCCAGGCGGCCCACCGCCAGGGCATGCAGGTGGTGCCGTGGTTCGAGTACGGCCTGATGGAGCCGGGCGATGCCGAGGTGGTGAAGCGCAATCCCCAGTGGATCCTGCGCCGTCCGGATGGCAGCGCCCTCTACGCCATGCACGGCGCCAACCTCAAGACCTCGCCGCTGAAGGATCTGCGGGTGTGGCTGAACCCGGCCCACCCCGGCGTGCGGGCCCGCTTCATCGGCCTGATCACCGAGATCGTCCAGCGCTGCGGGGTCGACGGCATCCAGCTCGACGACCACTTCGCCTGGCCGGTGGATCTCGGCTACGACGACTACACCCGGGCGCTGTACCGGGCCGAAACGGGGCGGGAGCCGCCGCGGGACAGCACCGATCGCTTCTGGATGCGCTGGCGCCGCCAGCAGCTCACGGGCCTGCTGCGGGAACTGAGAGCTGCCCTGCAGAAGGCGGGCGGTCCGCGGCGCACCGTGATCAGCCTTTCGCCCGGCCCCTTCCGCTTCGCCTACAACCACTGGCTGCAGGACTGGGAGCTCTGGGCCCTGGGCGGCCTGATCGACGACGTGGTGGTGCAGAACTACGCCTACTCGGTGAAGGGCTTTGAGAAAGACCTCAACCAGCCGGCCCTGATCAAGGCCCGCAGCTGGGGGTTGCCCGTGGAGATCGGCATCCTGGCCGGCTTCGGCAGTCGCACCCCCGACATGGCCACCCTCTCCCAGAAGGTGCGGCTGGCGGCGGAACGGGGCCACGGGGTGATCTACTTCTACTGGGAGGGGTTATGGGGCCGCTATGCCGGTCCGGAGGGAGGCCCCTACCGCCAGGCGATCTTCCGGCAGCTCCATGCCGAAGCCTTCGGCAGCGACGTGGGTCCAGCCCCGGCCCGCCGCCCGGTACGGGGCACCGCAACGTCAACCCCAGGACGGGGCCGCAGGAGCACCCCCGCGGGTGTCCTGCTGCCGCCGCCACCGCCACCTTCGGTGCGCTGAGCGGGCCAGGGCTCACCCCACCCCCAGACACTGCTCCACCACCTCGCGGGTGTTGGTGGACAGGTTCAGCCCGGCCAGTTCCCGCAGCGCCGTTTCCATCTGCCTGGCACGGGCAGGCCCGTAGCTGCGCCAGCGGCTGAACACCTTGGCCAGGCGTGAAGCCGTGATCGGGTTGCGGCCATCGAGTGCGGCGATGCGGGCAGCCAGGAAGCGGTAACCCGCGCCACCTGTGGCATGGAACACCGGTGCGTTGCCCGCCAGGCCGCCCAGCACCGCCCGTACGGAATTGGGAGCGGCAGGGTCGTAGCGGGGATGGCTGAGCAGGCCCTCCACCCGCGCCAGGCCATCACCGAACGGTGTGCCGGCCTCCAGGGAGAACCAGGCATCGAGGATCACCGGCTTCTCCAGCCAGCGGTCGTGGAAGGCGGCCAGGGCTGCGCTCCGCTCCGGGATATCGAGGGGTTGCAAGGCCCACAGGCCGGCGCGGGCCAGGGTCATCGAGGGCCCATGCACCGCCTCACAGGCTTCGGCCCGCACGGCCGCGTCCCCGGCGGCGGCGCGCCAGCGCCAGATGGTGGCGGTGAGCCGGCGGGCGCCGCTTCCCCGGGGCCACACTTCCCCCCACTGGGGGCGGCAGCGCTCAAGGGCGTCGGTCAGCGGTGCTGCCAGCGCCTCGCCGAACAGGGCCTTCAGGGACTGCAGGGCGGCGAACAGCGCCGGAGGATCCGGTTCGGCCACCGCGTCTTCGAGTTCGGCCATGCCGGGCAGGTCGAGCAGCACGCTGCGGCTCGCCTCCGAGAGGGAGGGGTCGGCCAGGATCCGGCCGAAGGCATCCACCAGCTCCTCCTCCAGGGCCCCGTCCGGGGTGCCGGCCGCCCGGGCCAGCACCGCCTGGCGCAGCAGCACCTGGCCCGCATCCCAGCGGGCGAAGGGATCGCTGTCGCAGGCGAGCCGATGCACCAGCTCGGCCGTGGGTCGACCCATCTCCAGCCGCACCGGGGCGGAGAAGCCCCGCAGCAGCGAGAGGGCCGGCGGCGTGGCCTGAGGCGGCAGCCCCTCGAAGCGGAACGTCTGCTCCTCGTGCTCCAGCACCAGCAGCCGGCTGGCCTCGCCCCAGCGGCGCGGCAGCAGGGCCTCCGCCAGCTGCACCGGCGACTCGCCAGCCAACCGCGGCGCCAGGGGCTGACCGGCCTGGCCCACCAAGCCCAGCACCAGCGGCACTACCAGCGGCTGCTTCACCGGCTGCCCGGGGGTCGGTGGGGTGTGCTGACGCACCGTCAGCTGCAGTTCGCCCCGCTCCCCGTCCCAGTGGCGGCGGATCTCCAGCACCGGCGTACCCGCCTGGTGGTACCAGCGCCGAAAGCGATCGAAGTCGAACGGCGGCCGCTCTGGCACCCCGTCGGAGCGCCGCTGGCGCTCCGCGGCGTCCTGCATCGCCCGCACGAAGTCCTCGCAGGTGGCGGCGGTGCCGTCGTGGCGCTGCACGTACAGCGCCATGCCGCGCTGGAAGGTCTCCTCGCCCAGCAGGGTGTGCAGGCAGCGGATCACCTCCGAGCCCTTTTCGTAGATCGTGGTGGTGTAGAAGTTGTCGATCGCCTGGTAGGCGTCCGGCTGCACCGGATGGGCCGTCGGTCCAGCGTCCTCGCGGAACTGGGTGTTGCGCAGCAGCGCTACGTTCTCGATCCGGTTCAGTGCCTGGCCGTGCTGGTCGGCGCTGAAGCACTGGTCGCGGAACACGGTGAGCCCTTCCTTGAGCGACAGCTGGAACCAGTCGCGGCAGGTGATGCGGTTGCCGGTCCAGTTATGGAAGTACTCGTGGGCGATCACGCTCTCGATCCGCTCCAGTTCGCCATCGGTGGCGGTGGCGGCATCGGCGAGCACCAGCTTGGAGTTGAAGATATTGAGGCTCTTGTTCTCCATCGCGCCCATGTTGAAGTGGCGCACGGCAACGATGTTGAACTCGTCGAGGTCGTAGCTGAGCCCGTACACCTGCTCATCCCATACCAATGCGCGCTTCAGCGAGTCCATCGCGTGGGCGGTGAACGGCGCATCGCCGGGCTCCACGTGCAGGCGCAGCTGCACCGTGCGGCCGTCGGCGGTGGTGAAGGTGTCGCGGACCTCCTCCAGCCGGCCCGCCACCAGGGCGAACAGATAGGAGGGCTTCGGAAACGGGTCGTCCCACACCGCGTAGTGACGCGCCCGGCCGTCCGCTCCCGGCGGCAGCGGCCCCGCCTCGATGCCGTTGCCGTTGGAGAGCAGCACCGGGCAGCTTTCGCAGTCGGCCTCGATCCGCACCCGGAAGCGGCTGAGCAGGTCGGGGCGGTCGGGATGGAAGGTGATGCGGCGGAAGCCCTCGGCCTCGCACTGGGTGGTGAACAACCCGCCGCTCACATAGAGCCCCTCCAGGGTGGTGTTGGCCTGGGGGACGATCCGCACCCGGCTGCCGAAGCGGAAAGGAACGGCCGGCGGCTGGTGCAGCACCAGGCGATCCGGCTCGAGGGTGTAGGCGTCGGGCGCGAGCGGCACACCGTCGAGGGTGAGTTCCAGCAGATCGAGCTCCACCCCCTTCAGCTCCAGGGGCTCCGGAGCCACGAGCCCGGGGTCGTCCCCGGGATCCGGTCCGATCGTGAGCTTGGCGGTCACCAGGGCGTGATCGTCGAACAGCTGCACCGTCAGGTCGGTGCGCTCGAGGCGGAAAGGAGCCGGCCGGTAATCGGCGAGCCGCACGGTGGCCATCGTGGTCCTACTTGGGCTTGGCCGCGCCGCCGGCCTGCTTGAGGGCCGCGTCCACCTTGGCCTTCACATCAGCCGGCACCTGCTTCGGGCAGATCTCCACCGCACCGATCACGGCGGAATTGATCGAACCCCTACGCAGTTCCTCGATCGTGAGAGCCTTCGCACCCACCTGCTGGATCTGGCTCTGATGCTGACCCTGGATCAACTGGGCGATCGTTTCACCGGCCACCCCCACGGCCTTGTCGAATTCGATCCCGGCCGAGCGGGCGATGCACACGTTCACGGCGGCGATCCGGGTGTAAAGGCTCATCTCCGCCGGCGTGGCCGGGGCCGCCAGGGCCGCTGCAGGAGCCAGCAGCAGCGGAGCCAGGGCAAGCGGTGCCAGCAGCAGCTGCCGGGTGCGGCGATGCCGGGAGGAACGGATCGGTGAAGACAAAGCAGTCGGTGGCCGGACCTTCCCATGCTGCTGCATCAGCGCCCCTCAGGCCCGTGGGGCGCGGGCGGCTCAGACCGGTTCGGCGAGCGGCTCGCTCGGGAACTCCAGCCGCGCTTCATGGTGGATCTCCACCAGCTCCAGCACGCCGTCGCGCCACGAATAGATGGAGCGGGCACGGAAGCGGTCCTGATCCACCAGCCTGATGTGCTCGAGGATGTCCCACTCCTGGTAATGGGATTCGAAGATCAGTTCGTGCTCATCCACCTGGCGGATCTGGCTCTTGGTGGGCGAGCCGCACAGGTAGCCGCGGCTGCGGCGCAGCTGGTGGCCGCAGAGGTAGGCCTCCATCGTGCCTTCACGCACATAGCGAGGCTTCTTTTCGAAGAAGCCGTACTCCTTCTCCGGCCACCAGGTGAAGCGGTAGGCCGCCTCCCCCTCGATCGGCTCGCTGAAGCTCTCCACCCGCAGCAGCATGTCCACCCGCAGGGCCTCGTCGTCGGCGAAGAAATAGAGGCGGCGCGAGCGCCACAGGCCCAGGTTGCGGGAGAACCAGCGCCGCAGGCTGCTGTCGAGCTGGATGCGGCTGGGGGACCCTCCCTGCACCTGCGCTGGATGGGGAAGGAACACCGGCACGCGGTGCATGCCGTGCTCCAGGGGGAAGCCCGAGGGCTGGATGGCGCCGGATCCGGACGGGATCGTCATGAGGCACGGGGCAGAACGGAGGACACGCCTGGGCACGGCTCCCTACCGTCCTAGCCACTGGGCTGCGCTTCGCCCAGTGCCGCCATAGGGTGAGTGCCGCCGATGCTCGCCGGCCGTTGCCCACCGCGGGAGATGCCCAACCCATCGGCCCTTCGCCGGCTGCCGTGGGGAACGGGCCGGTGAGCGAAGGGCCGGCCCGTCAGGCCTTGCGCCTGCTGCTGGTGGCGTCCCGCCACCACATGGCCACCCCAGATCTGCGCAGCCTGCTGGCCTTCCTGCGCAGCGAGGACAGCGGCTTCGAGGTGAGCCTGGAGGTGGCCGATCCCGCCGATCAGCCCGAGTTGCTCGAACTGCATCGGCTGGTGGCCACCCCCGCGCTGGTCAAGCTCGACCCCCTGCCCACGCAGGTGTTCGCGGGCAACACCCTCTCGCTGCAGCTGCGCAGCTGGCTGCCCCGCTGGCAGCAGATGGAGGTGGTCACGAGCCTGGGCATGAGCCTGCGCCCCGCCGAGATCGATGGCAGCCGTACCCGGCGGGAGGTTCAGCTCGAAGATCAGCTGCTGGTGCTGCGTCAGGAGAACGAAACGCTGATCGAGCGGCTGGGGGTGCAGGAACGGCTGCTGCGGATGGTGGCCCACGAGCTGCGCACTCCCCTCACCGCCGCCAAGCTCGCCCTGCAGAGCCACAACCTCGGCCAGATCGACGAATCCCGCTTCCGTGACGTGCTGGGCCGTCGCCTCGACGACATCGAGGAGCTCTCCCGCGACCTGCTGGAGGTGGGCACCACCCGCTGGGAGGCCCTGTTCAACCCCCAGCGCCTCGCCCTCGGGCAGGTGGCGGCCGAAGCGATCCTGGAGCTGGAGAAGCTCTGGATCGGTCGCGACCTGGAACTGGTCACCGACATCCCCGCCGACCTGCCGGATGTGTACGCCGACCAGCGGCGCATGCGCCAGGTGCTGCTCAACCTGCTGGAGAACGCCCTCAAGTTCACGCCGGAGGGCGGCCGGGTGAGCCTCACCCTGCTGCACCGCACCAGCCAGTGGCTGCAGGTGAGCGTCTGCGACAGCGGGCCCGGCATTCCCCGCGAGGAGCAGCAGCGCATCTTCCAGGACCGGGTGCGACTGCCCCAGACCTCCGGCAACACCTCCGGCTTCGGCGTGGGTCTGTCGGTCTGCCGCCGGATCGCCGAGGTGCATGGCGGCCGGATCTGGGTGGTCTCGGAGCCGGGGGAGGGAGCCTGCTTCCACTTCACCGTGCCGGTGTGGACGGGCCAGATCCCCTCCGATGCCGGTTCCGCCACTGGGAGGGAGCCCCCCCATCTGCCTTGACGAAGGGTCCCTCCGACCCGTAATTTCCTTTCAGCAGCGGCGGCACATCGCCACCACGGCTCTCATCTGCCAGCTGCGGCCTCGCCCCCATCGTCTAGAGGCCTAGGACACCTCCCTTTCACGGAGGCGACAGGGGTTCGAATCCCCTTGGGGGTATAACCAACCACAAGAAAAAGGCTCTCAGAAGTGAGCCTTTTTTGGTTTCAACCCATCAACTCTGTTTGGCAAATTCAAGGAGAGGGAATACGGGATGTCGAGGAGTCAGACCATCCGGCTGGCGCGACGCTGCGCCTCCTGTTGCACGCCACGCACGTTGCAGGCCAGATCGTGCTGCAGGCGCTGCTCGATCAACCCGATCGGCATCCCCGGCTTGCCCTGCACGGTGAGTTCGTAGAGCAGCCAGCTGCCGGCGGCGTCCCGGCCCACCTGCCAGGCCCCCTGGAAGCAGCGGAAGTCGCCCTCGAGCATCTCGAAGGCCAACCGCCCCTGCTGCCGCTCCTCGGTGAGCACCAGCTGGACCCGGGCCGAAAAGCGCATGCCGCAGAAGGTCTGCACTCCCACCTGCTCCACCGCCACCTGCGGGCCCCGCCGCCAGAGCTGGCGCGAGCTGGCGAGATTGGGAATGAAGCGATCCAGCTGCTCGTAGTCGGTGAGAACCACCCACAGCCACTGGGGATCGACTGGAAGGCGCAGCTGCACCGCAAGACGGCGCTTCCCGTGGGGAAGCCGTTCCATCTCCTGCTGGATCGTGTCGAGGGAGCAGCTGGTCTCCACCTCGGGAGGCGCGGAGGGAAAGACCAGGGGAATCACATCGGCGGGGCTCCCGTCGGATGTGGTGTCGGGAAGAAGATCGGCGGACGGGACCAGAAGCTGCGCCAAGGCGTTTCGGGGCTCGGACGGGCCGTAGGTGGGGGGATGGAGCGCGTGCCGGGGGCGACACGGAACCGGTGGCGGCAGGCACCACTTGGGCAAACCTAGCCGCCATCGCCGGAATCCGACGCAAAAGCCGGCAACGGCCCATGGATCGGGGGTCTCTATGATCAGCGCGCTTTAAGGGGAATTCCTCCAGATGCGCGTATCCACCGGCCGTGCCAGCCAGTCCGACAGTCGGATGTTCACCGTTGTGGTGGAGAGTTTCGGCATCGGTCGGCAGCGCCGGGCGGAGCGCCGCCTCACGGTTCCCTTCTCCCAGTTGCAGTCGTTGATGCAGACGATCGCCGCCAACGGTGGTCGCATCAGGGTGGTGAGCAGCGAACTCGCCACAGCCGAAGCCGTGGCCTCCACCCCTGTTCCCTCCGCCGAAGCGGCCCCTGCGGCCGCCCCATCCGCCCCCGCCCCTCGAGCTGCCGTGAGCCACGCCGACGTCCCGGTGAACCTGTACAAGCCGAAGGATCCCTTCCTCGGCACCGTCACAGAGAACTACAGCCTCGTCGGCGAAGGCGCCATCGGCCGGGTGAATCACATCACCTTCGATCTGGCCGGCGGCACCCCCCAGCTCCACTACGTGGAGGGCCAGTCGATCGGCATCATCCCCGACGGCACCGACGCCAACGGCAAACCCCACAAGCTGCGCCTCTACTCGATCGCCAGCACCCGCCACGGCGACAACCTTGAGGACCACACCGTCTCCCTCTGCGTGCGCCAGCTCCAGTACGAGAAGGATGGCGAGACGATCAACGGCGTCTGCTCCACCTTCTTGTGCGACATCGAACCGGGAGCCAAGGTGAAGATCACCGGCCCCGTGGGCAAGGAGATGCTCCTGCCCCCCGATGAGGACGCCACGGTCATCATGCTGGCCACCGGCACCGGCATCGCGCCGATGCGCACCTACCTCCGCCGCATGTTCGAACCCGCCGAGCGGGCCAAGAATCCCGAGTACCAGTTCCGCGGCATGGCCTGGCTGTTCATGGGTGCCCCCAAGACCCCCAACCTCCTCTACGACGAAGACTTCAAGCGCTACCAGGCCGAGTTCCCCGACAACTTCCGCTACACCACGGCCATCAGCCGCGAGCAGCAGAACGCCAAGGGCGGCCGCATGTACATCCAGGACCGGGTGCTCGAGCACGCCGACGAGATCTTCTCCCTGATCGAGAACCCCAAGACCCACGTCTACATGTGCGGTCTGCGCGGCATGGAGCCCGGCATCGACGAGGCGATGACGGCCGCCGCCGCCGCCAAGGGTCTCGACTGGTCGGAGCTGCGGCCCCAGCTCAAGAAGGCCGAGCGCTGGCACGTGGAAACCTACTGAGCCCCCGGCCTCCGCTCTCCCTGGCCCGCCTCCGGCGGGCCTTTTTCATGGCCATCCCCGGACCCGGGGGCAGCCAGAGGGGGCGCCAGCCGTTAAACCAGGAGGCACCCACCCCGTTGTCATGACCGCCATCCTCACCAACCCCCTGAGGGTCGGGCTGCGCCAGGAGCGGGTGATCCCCCCTCAGTGTCTGGTGATCTTCGGGGCCAGCGGTGACCTCACCCACCGCAAGCTGATCCCCGCCCTGTTCGAGCTGTTCCGCCAGCGCCGCCTGCCGAGTGAGTTCGCCGTGCTCGGCTGCGCCCGCCGCCCCTGGAGCGACGAGGAGTTCCGCACCCGCATGGCCGAGGCCCTGGGAGATGAGGCCCAGCAGCACGCCACCGCCTGGGACGCCTTCGCCCAGGGCCTCTTCTACGAGCCGGTGGATCTGCAGCAGCCGGAGCACCTGGTGCGGCTGGGCACCCGGCTGGAGGCGGTGGACCGGCTGCGGGCCACCCGCGGCAACCGCACCTTCTACCTTTCGGTGTCGCCGGAGTTCTACGGCAGCGGCTGCCGCGCCCTCGCCGGCGCCGGCCTGCTGGCGGATCCGGAGCGGAGCCGGGTGGTGATCGAGAAACCCTTTGGCCGCGACTACGCCAGCGCCCAGGCCCTCAACAAGGTGGTGCAGGCCTGCGCCAAGGAGAGCCAGGTCTTCCGCATCGACCACTACCTGGGCAAGGAGACGGTCCAGAACATCCTGGTGCTGCGCTTCGCCAACACCATCTTCGAGCCGATCTGGAACCGGAACTACATCGCCAACGTGCAGATCACCGCCGCCGAAACGGTGGGGGTGGAGGAGCGGGCGGGCTACTACGAGAGCTCCGGGGCCCTGCGCGACATGGTGCAGAACCACCTCACCCAGATCCTGGCCCTCACCGCGATGGAACCTCCCGGCCGCTTCGATCCGGAGGCGATCCGCAACGAGAAGGCCAAGGTGCTGCAGTCGGCCCACCTGGCCCGGGAGGACGAACCCTGGAAGTGCTGCGTGCGCGGCCAGTACGCCGCCGGCGGCAGCCGCAGCCAGCCGCTGAGCGGCTACCGGCAGGAGCCGGGGGTGAATCCCAACAGCACCACCGAAACCTATGTGGCGATGAAGGTGTTCATCGACAACTGGCGCTGGCAGGGGGTGCCCTTCTACCTGCGCACCGGCAAGCGCCTGCCCAAGCGCCTCAGTGAAGTGGTGCTCACCTTCCGCGAGGCGCCGGTGCATCTGTTCGACGCCGCCGGCGGCGCCCCCACCCCCAACCAGCTGATCCTGCGCATCCAGCCCGACGAAGGCGCCGACATCAAGTTCGAGGTGAAGGCCCCCGGTTCGGGGATGCGCAGCCGCCCGGTGGACATGGCCTTTTCCTACGACGAATCGTTCGGAGAACCCTCCGACGAGGGCTACGTGCGCCTGCTGGCCGACGCCATGCTGGGGGAACCCACGCTGTTCACCCGCAGCGACGAGGTGGAGGCGGCGTGGCGGCTCTACACCCCCCTGCTGGAACTGATCGAGGAGGCGCCCTGGCAGCTGCCGGTCCATCCCTACGAGGCCCGCACCTGGGGCCCGGCCGCCTCCGACAACCTGCTGGCCGAAGACGGCCTGATCTGGCGTCGCCCGTAGGCCCAGCTCTCCCATGCTGCCCCAACCCTTGCGCCTCTCCCGTTCCGCCCCTCCCGCTCCCCACCCCCCGCGCGCCATGTCCACCCAGCTCACCCTCCAGGCGCCCCTCGAGGTGCCACCCGCGGAGGTCACCCCCTACCTGGAGCGTCTCTGGCACGACGGTCTCGAGGGTTCGACCGGCGCCGCCACCTTCACCCGGCTGGTGTGGGATCCGGCCTGGCTGGAGCAGCAGCTGGTGCGCATCGGCCGGGTCGACGGCCCGATCACCGGGCTCGACCGCGCGGATGTGCTCGACGCCGCGCGCGAGGTCGTGTCGCTCGTGGGCCTTCCCCACAGCACCGCGCCGATGGATCCGCGGCTTGCCTGGGCGGTGGGTCAGCAGCCCGGCAGCCACACGGCCAGCGATCTGCGCGGCCGCACGATCGAAAGCGCCATCAGCAGCCTCACCCCGCGCCGGCTGATCACCCTGGCGCCCACACTGGAGGATGGCCGCCCCCTGGAAACCCTGGTAGCGGCCTACTGCCCCCTGCCCGAGGACGGCGGCACCGGTGGGGCCGCCTGCGGTGACGTGGTGGTGCTGCGGGGCGGCATGGGGGCGATCAGGGAGGGCCTGGGGTTGCTGCAGGGCCTCGTCGGCGACGATCTCCCCTGCTGGGTGTGGTGGAACAGCAGCCTCGATGAGCCGCCCGAGATGCTGGAGGCCCTGGCCCCGCCGCCCCGTCGGCTGGTGATCGACACCTCCCTCGGCGATCCGCGCCGCTGCCTGGAGGTGCTGGTGGATCGCATCGACCGCGGCCAGGCCCTCAACGACCTCAACTGGCTGCGGTTGCGCAGCTGGCGCGAATCGCTGGCGATGGTCTTCGATCCACCCTCCCGCCGCGATGCCCTGAGCCGGGTGGTGCAGCTCGACATCGACGTGGAGGGGGAGCACCCGGTGAAGGGACTGCTGCTGGCGGCCTGGATCGCCGACCGGCTGGGCTGGCACCTGGTGGCCAGCGAGAGCGTGGAGGCCGATGTGGGCCACGGCATCGCCGCCGAGTTCCAGCGCACCGACGGCGCCAATGTGCGCTTCCGGCTGATGCCCGTGCCGGTGGGAGTGCCCAAGGCCCACCCCGGGGCGATCGTGGGCCTGCGCCTGATCTGCGAACCCGCGGGCCGACCGCCCCTGTGCGTGATCCTCTGCTCGGAATCCTGCGGCTGCATGCGGCTGGAATCGGGCGGCATGGCCTCGATGGAACTGGCCGAGGAGGTGGTGCCCCTGCCGGAGGAGAGCGAGGAGCGGGAGCTGGCCCGGCTGCTCGGCGGCGGCCACGACACCACCAATCCGCTGCTGGCCGCCGCCGCCCCCCTGGCGGCCGAACTGCTGCCGGCATGAGGGCGCAGGCTGGCAGGCTGGGCCCGATCCCCCCGCCCGTCGCCGCCCCTTGAGCTGCCTGATCGCGGCGCCCTGCAGCGGCAGTGGCAAGACCCTGCTCACCCTGATGCTCACGGCCCTGGCCCGCCGGCGGGGCAGCGGCATCCAGCCGTTCAAGGTGGGCCCTGATTACCTCGATCCCCAGCTGCTGAGCGCGGTGGCGGGGCGCCCTTGCCGCAATCTCGATCCCCTGCTCTGCGGCGACGACTGGGTGCGGCGCTGCTTCCACTGGCACGGCAGCCGTGCCGATCGCGTGGTGGTGGAAGGAGTGATGGGCCTGTTCGACGGCCGGGGCGCCGGCAGCGAGGGCAGCTCCGCCGCCGTGGCCGCCCTGCTGGATCTGCCGGTGGTGCTGGTGGTGGAGGCCTCCCGCCAGGCCGGCTCGCTCGCGGCCCTGGTGCGGGGCTTCCGCGACCACGGCCCCCCGCAGGTGCGGCTGGCGGGGGTGGTGCTCAACCGCGTAGGCAGCGAACGGCATCGCACCCTGCTGCGCGAGGCCCTGGAGGCGATCGCGGTGCCGCTGCTCGGCGTGCTGCCCAGCCATCCGGCCCTGGATCTGCCCTCCCGCCATCTCGGCCTGCTCCCCCCCCGGGAAGTGGAGGATCTGGAGAGCCGCCAGCGGATCTGGGCATCCCTGGCGGAGGAACATCTCGATCTCGAGCGCCTCTGGCCCCTGCTGGCGCCGCCGCAAGCCCGACCGGGAGAGAAGGATCCCATAGCCTGCGTTCTCGCAGCCCGAGACGGCGCTGGGTGCACCTGGACTCCCCCGCCGCCGGGAGCCGCACTGCCGGTTGCCGTGGCCGCTGATGCCGCGTTTCACTTCCGCTACCCGGAAGCGGCCGAACTGCTGCGGGCCTGCGGGCTGGAGCCCCTGACCTGGAGCCCCCTGGCGGATGAGCCGCTGCCGGCCGGCAGCCGGGCGGTGCTGCTGCCCGGGGGTTACCCCGAACTGCACGCGGGCACCCTTGCCGCCGCACACCGCAGCCTCGCCGATCTGCGCGCCGCCGTGCGCGGCGGACTGCCGGTGGTGGCCGAGTGCGGCGGACTGCTGCTGCTGGGTCGCCGGCTGGAGGATCCGGCGGGTCACAGCCACTCCATGGCCGGCCTCCTGCCCTTCTGCGCCCGGCGCGGGAGCTCCCTCAACCTCGGCTACCGGCAGATGCGGGCCAGCGGCGATGGTCTGCTGGTGCGCCGCGGCGAGCAGCTCAGCGGCCATGAGTTCCACCGCTGGGAGCTGGAGGTCGCTTCGGGAGGAACGGCCGCCGACGGCGGTTCTTTCCTGGCCGAACAGGAAGAGCTGTGGCAGGTTGAAGGCTGGGGAAGCCCCATGAGGAGCGAAGGATGGACAGCGAGCAACGTGCACGCCAGCTGGATTCATCTCCACTGGGCTGGATGCTCGGCGATCCCACGGCGTCTGGCCGCGTCAGCCGGGCGCGCCGTGCCGCTGCCGACGAGCGCCGCTTCCTCCAGCCCTCCGACCCCCGTCCCACCCCGACCCGCGAACGCTGGCGCCTGATCGTGCACGGCGTGGTGCAGGGAGTGGGCTACCGGGCCAGCTGCCACCGCCAAGCGATCGCACTGGGGCTGAGCGGCTGGGTGCGCAACCGACCGGATGGTTCGGTGGAGGTGGAGGCGGAAGGGGCACCCCAGCGGCTGACCGAGCTGCAGCTCTGGTGCGAGAAGGGGCCCGAGGCCGCGCAGGTGCGCAGCGTCGCCAGTGCCACGATTCCACCCACTGGGGAAGACTGGTTTGAAGTGCGTCGCTGAGCAGGCTGATGGCTGGAGCCGGCTTCTGGGGAGAGATGGTGGGCTTTGCCCTGGCCATCGCCTGCAGCCCCGTTCACATCGGGCTCCTGCTCCTCTTGCTGCTCGGGCCACGGCCCCTGCGCCGGGGCGGCTGGTTCGTCGCGGCCTGGCTGCTCACCGCCTGGCTGGAGCTGGCCCTGCTGCTGGGAGTGGGTCATGGCCTGGTGCTCGACATGAGCAAGGGAGCCAGCCATCGCACCGGCCTCGACCTGTTGGCGGCCGGCGGGCTGCTGGCACTGGGGCTCAATGCCCTGCTGACCGGGCAGGCCGATGAGGACCCGGTCTGGGAGCGGCGCCTCGACAAAGTTTCCGCCCTGGGCCTGCTGCCGCTGATCGGCCTGAGCATCCTGCTGCAGGTGATCACGCCCGACGATCTCTTCCTCTACGCCAAAGCGGCTGGCTCGATGCTGGCGGCCGGGCTGGACAGGGCGCAGGAATGGCTGGTGGCAGCCCTGTTCGGGCTGGGAACGGCCACCCTGCTGCTGCTGCCCCTGCTGGCTCTGCTCCTGCTCGGCAGCGAGCGGATGGTGCCTCGGTTGCAGCGGGCCCGCAGCTGGCTGGTGGCCCGCGGCGAACTGCTGGTTGGCCTCGTGAGCCTGGCCCTGGCGGTGTACCTCGGCTGGCAGGGCATCGAGGGGCTGCGGGCCTGAGCAGGGATCAGGGGGGAGGGGGGACGTCGTCCGAGAGGATCCGGCTCAGATACTTGCGGTCGTGGATCTGCCGATGGGGCGAGGCCGGGGGGAACAGCGGCTCGTCCGGCAGGCCGGGCCGGGAGTTGGCCCGTCGGCGCCAGGTGTACCAACCCATCAGCACCACCAGACCCACGCCTGCCATCAGAAGCAGGAAGGCGAACGTGCCTTCCGGACGCACAGGGCGCAGGGCGCCGGGGGGGTAGGGGTTCACCGCTTCGGTGCTCTGGGCTGGCACGGAGGCGAACACTGCTTTGGGGGCGAGGAGGAAAGGCACCACAACAACCCAAGCAGTTTTCACTCTAAAGATTGACAGGCAAATCCACGCCGCACAGCAGGGAAAGCGGAAAAGCTCTTTACCAAGGATTGGTGTGTGCGTCTGTGAAAGTTTTGCGCGGCACAGCATCGCCATCTCTAGGAGGCTGCCGTCCGTCGTCGCCGTTCTCCCCATCGCCACCGACCAGCCATTCGCCCCACCGCCGCCGCTCCGGTGCCGTGCCGGACCCGGCCGCCAGCACCACCCCCCGCCGGGCCCGACTCACGGCCACGTACACCAGCTGGCGGCGCAGTCGCTCGTCGGAGGGTCGGAACACATCCGCCTCCACGAACACCTCACCGAAGGTGCTCCCCTGGCTGCGATGCACGGTCAGCACCGCAGCCGGCCCCAGGGAGGCGAAGGCGTCGCGCACCAGGAAGAACCGTCGCCACAACGCCTTACCCTCCTGGCGCCCTGCCGCGCGCGCCTGCTCCCGCAGGCGCTGCAGCACGGCCTCCAGCTCCTGCCGCGGCCTCGAGCCGATCGGCGGCAGCAGCCTCAGCTCGAAACGGGCCTCGCCCGCCTCCACCACGGCCGTGAGCGTCTCGATCACCGGTGGAGAAGGTTCACTCCCACCACCTACCCCGAAGTCGGCCAGATCGCAGCGCTCCGGGGTCACATCCCGCACCACCAGCTCCCGGTTGGAGCCCAGCAGCAGATCGGGTTCCTCGCCCTGCTCCTCCCCGCGGCGGCAGGCGGGCGCCATCACCGCCGCCCGGGTGATCAGCACCTCACCCGGGAGCACGGGAAGCTGGTCGGCCATCGCACCGTGCAGAGCCCTCCGGGCGATCGGCACCAGCCGCTCGAGCGAGCGGTTGGTGTAGCAGAGAAGCCGGGCCCGGTCGGGATCCTCGCTGACGGCAGCCTCCCGCAGGGCCGCCTGGGCCTCCGCCAGCCAGGCGCTCCGCTCCAGCAGCGCCACCCTTCCCAGGGCGGTGGCCACCGGCGGCAGAACCGGCGGCAGGCGGCAGGGCAGCTGTCCTCCCCTGAGCCCAGCAGCCAGCCGCAGCACCGGCCCCTGATGGCGGACCACCTGGTGGAGCTTGGAGCTGCAGGCCCGGCCCAGGGTGAACACCGGACTTTCGGGCTCCCCCACCGGCGGCAGCTGGGCCGGATCGCCCACGAACACCAGGCGGGTGCGGAAGGGATGGGCGCAGCGCAGGGCGATCTCCAGCAGGGCGCTGTCCACCATGGAGGCCTCGTCGATCAGCACCAGGGCGAGATGCTCAAGGGCCGCGGCGGTCTGGGCGGTCTCCTCGCAACGCTCCTGATCGCGCTCCCGGCGCAGCTTGAGCCGCAACAGCCGATGGATCGTGGAGGGGTACCAGGTGGGGCGCAGACCGGCTGCCTCCAGGTAGCCCCGCAGCACGCCCACCGCCTTGTGGGTGGGGGCGGCCACGGTCCAGCACAGCCCTTTCGCCTCCGCGAGGGCCAGGAAGCGCATCGACAGGAAGGTCTTGCCGGTGCCGGCGTACCCGCTGAGCACGAAGGGGGTGCCGTCGGCCGGAGCCGACAGCCAGCCGGCGAAGGCGGCATCGGCCGTCTCCTGATCAGCAGTGAGGGGGTTCGCGGGGATGGCCGGACCTCAGCCCAGATGACCCGAAACCAGCTGGGCCAGGTGCAGGGGGGAACCGGCGAAGGTGAGACCGGGCAAGGCCACCGCCGGACCGATCAAGCTGCCGATCAGCACCTCGAGCCGGGTGTGGCCCAGGTTCTCCTTCAGGGGCCGGAGCACCAACTCCGCCGGGGATGGCTCGGCCTGGGAACCGGACGGCCACAGCCCGTCCGGCAAGCCATTGACCCGTGCGGCTGTGAGGCCAGCGGCACGGCGCACCCCGGCGGCGTCATAGAGCACCACGAAGCTGAGGGCGGCCGCCAGAGCGAACAGGGGGCTCTGGAAGCCCTCGTACCAGCCCACTCCTGCGGCGGTGCCGGTCATCAATGCCGAGTGGCTGGAGGGCATGCCGCCGGTCTCGAACAGCACGGCCGGGCGCCAGCGACGATGGACCACCAACTCGATCAGCAGCTTGGAGAGCTGGGCCACACCGCAGGCCGCCAGACCCCACCACAGCACGGCGTTGTCGGCGAGGTCACGAGCCATCAGCAGCCAGTGCCCCGCATCGCCGGAAACGGGGACGCTCATCGATCGCGGCTCGTGATGTAATCGGCCAAGGCAAGCAGAGGGGCGGCGCGGTCGGCCCCCGCTCCCGCACTCCAGGGGGCCAGGGCCTCCTTGGCTTCGGCCACCAGGGCATCGGCCCGGCGCCGCGATTCCTCCAGGCCCAGCAGCTTGGGATAGGTGGTCTTGTCGGCGGTGAGATCCTTGCCGGCGGTTTTGCCCAGCACCTCGCTGCTGGCGGTCACATCGAGGATGTCGTCAATGATCTGGAAGGCCAGGCCGATCCCGCGCGCGTAGGTGGTGAGCGCCGCCAGCAGCGGTTCGGAGGCTCCCGCGATCAGGGCGCCGCTGAGCACGCAGGCCCGCAGCAGGGCGCCGGTCTTGTGGAGGTGGATGTACTCGAGTGTGTCGAGATCCACCTGGCGGCCCTCGCATTCCAGATCCACCACCTGGCCGCCCACCAGCCCCGGAGCTCCCGAAGCCAGGGAGAGTTCGCCCACCACCGCCAGCATCCGCTCCGCCGGCACGCCGGGGCTGCGCAGCGCCACCATCTCGAAGGCGCGGGTGAGCAGGGCGTCGCCGGCCAGGATCGCGTTGGCCTCGCCGTACACCTTGTGGTTGGTGGGCCGGCCGCGGCGCAGATCGTCGTTGTCCATCGCCGGCAGATCGTCGTGGATCAGCGACATGGTGTGGATCATCTCCAGCGCCACCGCCGTGGGCATCGCCAGGGCGGCGTCGCCGCCCGCCAGTTCGCAGGCGGCCAGGCAGAGAATGGGTCGCAGCCGTTTGCCGCCCGCCAGCAGCGAGTAGCGCATCGCCTCTCGCAGGGATTCGGGTCGCTCCGGGCCGAGGGACGCATCGAGAGCCCCCTCCACCCGCAGGCGGGAGGCCTCCAGGTACGCGGCGAAATCGAAGCCGGTGCTCACCGCCGCGGTCATGGCAGGACTCAGGTTCGCGGGGATTCTCTCAGGTGGTCGCCAGGGCTGCCGGGTGGAGGCCCCGGCACTGAACAGTTCTTGAGATCAGGTCTTGTCTTGGGATCAGGCCTTGAGAGCAGCGCCGCTCAGGGCAGCAGGTCGTCGAGACCGTGGGCGATCCCATGACGCCGACACCAGGCCACCACGGTGTTCACCAGCAGCAGGGTCACGGTCATCGGACCCACCCCGCCGGGCACCGGTGAGATCGCGCTAGCGAGCGGCTCCACCTCCTCGAAGCGCACATCGCCGCAGAGCCCCCCCTCCGGCCGCCGGTGGATGCCCACATCCACCACCACCGCTCCGGGGCTCACGTGCTCGGCACCGACCATGAGGGGCCGGCCGGCGGCCACCACCAGCACATCCGCCTGCCGGGTGAGGGCCGGCAGGTCGATGGTGCGCGAGTGGGCCACGCTCACGGTGGCATGGGCGGCCTGCAGCATCAGGGCCATCGGCTGGCCCACCAGGATGCTGCGGCCCACCACCACGGCCCGCCGGCCGGCCAGCGGCACACCAGCCGCCGCCAGCAGCGCCATCACGCCCGCCGGGGTGCAGCTGCGGGGTCCGGGCTCCCCCTTGAGCAGGCGCCCGAGATTGAGGGTGTGAAGGCCATCCGCATCCTTCTCCGGATCGATCGCCGCCAGCAGCGGACCCTCCTCGAGGCCCGCCGGCAGGGGCAGCTGCAGCAGGATGCCGTCCACCGATGGGTCGGCGTTCAGGCGCTCGATCGTGGCCAGCACCTCCGCGGCCGGGGTGTCGGCGGCCAGGTGAGAGCCCAGGTTGATCACGCCGATCCGGCTGCAGGCCTTCTCCTTGTTGGCCACGTACACCCCGCTGGCGGGATCGTCGCCCACCCGCAGCACCGCCAGCCCGGGGGGGCGCCCCACCCGTGGGCGGTGTTCCGCGATCACCGCCTGCAGACGCTTCTCGATCGTGGCGGCCAGCAGGCGACCGTCGAGGAGGGTGGCCATGGCAGGGCGGAGGGTTCGCAAACCAGCATGCAACCCGGAGGGTCGCGAAACGGGCCCGTGGGCAGCACGGCTAGCGTTTGGCCATGCGGAACGGATGGCGCCGGATCCAGGTGCTGTGGCGCCGGCTGCTGCGCCTCGAACGTCCCCGCCAGGCCCTGGTGGCCTGGCGGACGGGGGCCATGGCCGGCGTGGCCCTGGCTTGCGTGCTGGTGGCGCTGCTGAGCAGCTGGCCCTGGCTGGTGGAGCCGAGCCTGCGGCCCGGCGTTCCAGCCCCGTTCACCCTGCGGGCCCCCCGCGACGCCACGGTGGTCAACAGCATGGCCCTGGAGCAGCGCCGCAGCCAGGCCGGACCGCGCGCCCAGATCCAGGTGGTGGATGAGCGGAGCAGCCTCCAGCTCCAGGCCCAGCTCGATCGGCGGCTGCAGCAGCTCCAGCTGATGGTGGCGAGCGGCCAGCCTCGGGTGGATCCCCTCAACGTCACACCCGAGGAACGCCTCTGGCTGAGCTCGCTCACGCCGGAGCAGCTGGTCTCTTGGCAGCGGGCGGTGCGTCAGAGCCAGCTGCGCATGCTGACCCAGGGGATCGTTGCCAATGTGGCCGATGCCCCCCTCCTGCAGGCCGCCAGCCTCCAGCTGGACGACCAGCCTCCGCCCGGGCGCAGCCTTGGCAGCCGCCTGGTGGCGGGAACCCTGCAGGGCCGCAGCAACCTGCGCGGTGATGCCTTCCTGAGCCAGCGGCGCATCGAGGAGCTGGTGACCCTTCAGGGCATCCCCACGATCCGGGTGCGCAAAGGCGATCTGGTGGTGCGCCAGGGGGAGACGATCACGCCCCAGGCGTTCGACGTGCTCGACAGCTTCGGCCTGATCAACCGCCGGCCCCGGCCGCTGGCCTGGTTCGGCCACTTCGCCGAGGCCCTGGCGGGGGTGACGGTGATGCTGCTGGTGATGCGCCGCTGGCGCGCCAGCCTGGAGGCCCGCCAGGCCGTGCTCGCCCTGGGGATGCTGGTGGTGGTGCAGGGGCTGAAGCTCTGGCTCGGCAGCCACGCCAGCCCCCTGGCGCTGCTGGTGCCGGCCACCCTGCTGCTGGCCCAGGGGCTGGGCACGATGGCGGGCCTGGCCTGGCTGGCGATCGCCAGCCTGCTGTGGCCGTTCCCGCTGGATCGGGTGCTGGAGATGCGGCTGGTGGTGGCGGCCCTTGTGGGCACCCTGGCAGCGGTGCTGGCGGGGAGGCAGCGCAACCGGGCCCAGCTGCTGCAGCTGGCAGTGCTGCTGCCGGTGGGAGCCCTGCTGCTGCAGGGACTGGCCCTGCAGCTGCCCAGGGTGGCGGAGGGACTGGAGTCGCCGGTGCCCACCACCGCCGACCTGCTGAGCGAGGCCTTGCTCGTGGGCGGCCTGCTCCTCGGCGGTCTGCTGCTGGCCCCTCTGGTGGAGAGCTTCTTCGGCCTGCTCACGCGGGCCCGGCTGCTGGAGCTGGCCGACCTTGAGCGCCCTCTGCTGCGCCGCCTCTCCACCGAAGCGCCGGGAACGTTCGAGCACACCCTGATGATCTGCGGACTGGCGGAAGAGGGAGCCCGGGCCATCCACGCCGACATCGACCTGATCCGCACCGGCGCGCTCTATCACGACGTCGGCAAGCTGCATGCGCCGAACTGGTTCATCGAGAACCAGGAGGAGGGACTGAATCCCCACGACGCCCTCAACGACCCCTACGGCAGCGCCGCGATCCTCCAGGCCCACGTGGATGAGGGTCTCAAGCTGGCCCGGCGCTACCGGCTGCCCCGTCCCCTGGCCGATTTCATCCCCGAGCACCAAGGGACGCTGAAGATGGGGTACTTCCTGCACCAGGCCCGCGCCCAGGATCCCTCGGTGCCCGAAGAGCGGTTCCGCTACCGAGGGCCGATCCCCCGCAGCCGCGAGACGGCGATCCTGATGCTCGCCGACGGCTGCGAGGCCGCCCTGCGCTCCCTGCCCCCCGGCACGCGCGAAGAGGAGGCCCGCGCGATGGTGCGACGGATCGTCGAAGCGCGCATGCGCGACGGCCAGCTGGCGGGCAGCGGCATCGGCCGCGCCGAGCTGGAACTGGTGATCCGTGCCTTCGTGCGGGTGTGGCGGCGCATGCGCCACCGGCGCATCCCCTATCCCATCCCCGCCGGCAAGGCCTTCAGCGCCTGAAGCGGACGGCAAAATCGCGGCGATGGAGGCCGGCCAGCCGCCGGCCGATCGCCAGGCCCGCCGCCGCCGCGCCCACCCCCGCCGGCACGGCCGCCAGCACGCCCGCCGCCGCTCCCGCTCCCCCTGAGCGCAGGGCCTGCTCCAGATCGAGAATCCAGGTGCTGTAGCTGGTGAGGGAACCACAGAAACCCACGGCACCGAGCAGCACGACGCGAGGGAAGCGCCCGCCCGCCGCCACGATCAGGCCGATCAGCAGGCTTCCCAGCAGGTTGGCCACCAGCAGATCTCCAAGGCGCCAGCGCAGCAGGGCCCCCGGCACGGCCCCAGCGGCCACCAGCAGCAGGGACGCGGCACCCCTGGGGGAGGTGGGCTGCGGGGACCGGACTCGCCCCACCACTCAGGCCCCCAGGGCAAGGCCTGTGCGCAGGGCCAGCCATCCGCCCGCCAGCGACACCAGCAGGAGCACCATCGCCTGGCCCGGCCGGCGGTGGCGGAGGTCGTCGAGGAGTTCGGCCATCAGGGTGGAGAAGGTGCTGAAACTGCCGAGGAAGCCGGTGCCCAGCAGCAGCAGCCACGGACGGTCCACCGCACCGGGTCCGAGACGAGCCACCAGGACCCCCAGGCTGAGACAGGCCAGCAGGTTGACGGCGAGGGTGGCCCAGGGGCGACGGGGAAGGCGGGGGGCCAGGTGGTTCACCATCGCGAAGCGCAGCCAGGCCCCCGGCACCGCCCCCACCGCCACGAGCAGCGTGTCGATGGCGGCCGCGTCAGGGGCGCCGCTCACCAGCCCCGCCAAAGCTTGAGGCCTGCACCGGCGCGACGGGCGCGCAGGGTGCGCTCCAGTACCACCAGGGCCGGCACCAGGGTGATGGCATTGGCCACCACCAGCGGTCCGTCGCCGGTGATCAGACCGTAGAGGCCCCAGAGCGTGATCCCGATGGTGAACAGCACATACATCGGCAGCGAAATGCCGCTGGTGTTCCCGGTGCGCACCGTGTGCAGGGCCTGAGGGAAGAAGCTCAAGGTGGTGAGGGTGGCTGCGGTGTAGCCCAGCAGCATCACAGGCAGGGGCCGGGCCATCGACGAACCACCAGCGTGGAGACCTCACTCTGGCCTGCCGGCGGCGGCGGCGTAAGGGGGCAGTTGCCGGGAGAGGCCGGGGGGAAGATGGCAACCATGGGCCGCCCTTCCGTCTCGCCATGGCACTGAGCTTCGCCGACCTCCAGGCGACCCTGCAGCCGGAGTGGGCCCAGGACCAGGGAGGGCTGGGGCCCGACCTGGATCTGCTGATGGTGCCGTCGCTCACGATGGACCGGGCCCAGATGCAGCTGGTGACCGGCGCCCACCACTACGAGGAGCGCCAGCTGTTCTCCCTGGTGCGGCTGCGGGATCCCGGCGTGCGGATGATCTATGTCACCAGCAAGCTGCTGCCGGATCTGGTGGTGGATGCCGTGCTGGAACTGCTGCCGGGCGTTCCCACCTCCCATGCCCGCCGTCGTCTGCACCTGTTCGATGCCGACGACGCGTCCGACCGGCCGCTCACGGCCAAGCTGCTGGAGCGGCCGGCACTGCTGGGCCGGATCGCCGAGCTGCTGCGGCCGGGGCGCAGCTATCTCGCCTGCTTCGTGGTGACGGAACTGGAGAAGGAACTCTCCGAGCGCCTGCAGGTGCCGCTGCTGGGTACGGACCCGGCCCTCGGCTGGTGGGGCAGCAAGGCCGGCAGCCGCAGCCTGTTCGCTCGCTGCGGCGTACCCCACCCCCCTGGCAGCGCCCTGGTGCACGATCTCGACGGGCTGGCCGAGGCGGCGGCCGACCTCTGGGAGGCGGATCCCGCCCTGGAGCGGATCGTGGTGAAGCTGAACGAAGGCTTCAGCGGTGAGGGCAACGCTCCGCTTGACCTGCGGCCCCTGGACCTGCCAGGGGCGAGCGGTGCGGAACGGCGGCGGCGCCTGCGGCAGGCCCTCGAGACCCTGCCGATGCCCGCCCTGGGGTGGCGAGACCTGCTGGCCCGGCAGGGCTCCCTGGTGGAGGCCTGGCTGCAGGGCGGACAGGAGCTCCGCTCCCCCAGCGTGCAGGGGACGATCCATCCGGGTGGACAGGTGGAGGTGCTCTCCACCCATGAGCAGATCCTCGGCGGCCCCAGCGGCCAGACCTATCTGGGCTGCCGCTTTCCGGCCGAGAGCGAATACCGGATGGAACTCATGCGCCACGGGCGGGCGGTGGGCGAGGCCCTGGCCGCCGAAGGGGCGCTGGAGCGCTACGCGGTCGACTTCATCGCCCGCCGCTTCGGGGAGGCGTGGGATCTGCAGGCGATCGAAGTGAACCTGCGCCAGGGCGGCACCACCCACCCGTTCATGGCGCTGCGGGCGATCACCACCGGCTGGCTCGATCCCGCCAGCGGCCTGTTCCTCTCCCCCACCGGCGAGCCCCTGCACTACATGGCCACCGACAACCTCTGCGATCCGCGGCTGCAGGGGCTGCTGCCGGTGGACCTGATCGACATCGTGGCCGAGGCGGGCCTCCATTACGACCCCGCCAAGCTGCAGGGCAGTGTGTTCCATCTGCTGGGGTGCCTGTCGGAGTACGGCAAGCTCGGCATGACCTGCATCGGGCGCTCGGCCGAGCAGGCCGTCGCCGTGTACCGGGCCACCGAGCAGCGGCTGCTGGCCGGGGGCGAAGCCCGCCGGGGCCAGGGAGCGGCACTGATCGTGTAAGCCCGTCAGAATCAGCCCACTTCGTTTCTGCCTAAGGGCAATGGCCTTCGGGTTCGATTCCGATGCCGAGGGGCCCGTCTGGCTGCCCTGGCTTCAGATCGGTGTCAGCACCCTGCTGGCGGTGCTGTTCGTGATGCTGCTGATCAAGAGCCGCGACCAGAACCAGCGCCTGCAGCAGCTGGAGATGCGGCTGCAGGGTGTCGAGAACAGCCGTTCCCTCGATCGCACCGCAGCCCTGGAGCAGCAACTGCGCACCCTTGCCGAGCGGATGCAGGGGCTCGATGGACAGCGCGAGGAGCTCGAGAGCACCCGGCGGGAGCGCGATGAGATGCGCTCGGAGCTGCAGCAGCTGCGCCAGGCAACCCCGCCACCGGGCCAGAGTCCCACCGCAGGAATGCCTCCAGCCGTCCTACCGGAGCCTCCTGGGCCGAGCTATCTGCTGCCCCAGGCCCGGCCGTTCACCCCGGCCCAGCGGAGCGGCAGCGGGGTGCTTCGGCCCGGCCCGGCCGACACCCGCTGAAAACCGGTAGCAACCGACAGGACGAAGACAAGGCCGCGGCCATGCCCTGCGCTAGAGGCGCCGCAACCCTGTCAGCCCTTCACGGCATCGCCGCTGGCGCTGGGCAGGATGAAACGCTGCAGCAGCACGAACAGCAGAAGCACCGGCAGGATCGACACCACCGAACCGGCCGCCACCAACCGCCAGTCGAGCGAGAAGCTGCTGGCGAGCTGCTGCAGGCCCAGCGGCAGGGTGAACAGGCCTGGATCGTCGAGGATGATCAGCGGCCACAGGAAATCGCTCCAGGTGCCGATGAACACGAACATCGCCAGGGTGATCAGATCGGCCCGGGCCGCCGGCAGCATCACGTTCCACCACTCCCCCAGCGGCGAGCAGCCGTCGATCCGGGCCGCCTCCTCCAGCTCCACCGGCACCGCCAGGAAGCTCTGGCGCAGCAGAAAGATGCCGAAGGCGGTGGCAGCCTGGGGCAGGATCAGGGCCCAGAGGGTGTTGCGCAACCCGATCTCCACCATCAGCAGATAGAGGGGAATCATCACCACCTGGAAGGGGATCAGGATCGTGGCCACCACCAGGGCCAGCACCAGGCCGCGGCCGGCGAAGCGCAGCCGGGCCAGGGGGTAGGCCGCCAGAGAGCAGAACAGCAGGTTGGCCGCCACGGCCAGGGCGCTGACGATGGTGCTGTTGAGCAGATAGGTGCCGATCGGATGGTCGGCGAACAGACGCCCGTAGGCCTCCAGGCTCGGCTGGGCGGGCAGCAGCGCCGGCGGGCTGGTGAAGATGTCTTCGGCGGGCCCCTTGAGCGAAGTGCTCACCAGCCACAGCAGCGGCAGCAGCATCAGCACGGCCACCAGCAGCAGGGCCGCCAGCTACAGCGCGGCGGCCAGGGGCGGGCGGGGCGTTGCAGTGGCGGTCGGGGCCATGGCGCAGGAAGGATGGACAGGGGGGGACTGGGCGGCTGGCGCCGGCCCAAGGAGGCCGCGCGGGCCAGTCTGCTGCCAGCTGGAGGTGGGAGGGGCGAGGGCGGGGTGACCCGGGTGGCAGCGCTGATCAGCATGGGTTGTCGCTTCGCCACCATGCTCAGCCCATCCCGCGGCCCCGAACGGCTGGTGCGCGCCGGTCAGTGGACGATCGCCGTGCTGTTCGCCTGGTTCCTGATCCAGGTGGGCGCCAGCCTGATCGCCGATCTGCCCCTGCTCAGCCGGGCCCCGCAGATCTCCCAGTTCCGCCAGGAATCAGCCCTGCGGAGCGTGCAGGAGGCGATCGCGCCGCTGCAGGAGCAGCGGCAGCGGCTGCAGGTGGAGATCGGCGCGTTGAGGCGCCGGCGTGGCGTCGCCCAGGAGAATCTGCGGCGCGAGCGGCAGAGCTTCGAGACCTGGCAGGCGGCCCGGGCCGTGACCGCCCAGAGCGATCAGAACCCCGAGGTGCTGCAGCGGGCCCGCCAGCTCGATGCCTGGCTGGAGCAGGAACGCCAGCTGGCCGAGCAGCAGCGACAGCTGGAGCAGCGGCAGCAGGCGCTCCAGACCCGTCTGGAGCCGCTGCAACGAAAGCGCTCCGATCTGGAGCGGCGCGCTCAGCAGGCGTATGCCGTGGCCCTCAGCCGCCATCAATGGATCGCTTTCCTGATCCGTCTGGGATTCGTGCTGCCCGTGCTGGCGCTGTCGGTGCACCTGTTCCGCCGCCATCGCGGCGGTGAACAGTGGCCCTTCGTCTGGGGCTTCCTGCTGTTCGCCCTGTTCGCCTTCTTCGTGGAACTGGTCCCCTACCTGCCCAGCTTCGGCGCCTATATCCGCTACGGCATCGGCGCGTTGCTCACCTACCTGGGCGGCCGGGGGCTGATGCGCTGGCTGCGGACCTATCTGCAGCGCAAGCAATCGGAACAGCAGGCCCCGCAGGAGGAACGCCTGCAGCAGATCCGCTATGAGAAGGCGCTGCAGAGCCTGGCCCGGCGCCAGTGCCCCAGTTGTGAACGCTCGCTCGCCGCGGCAGGTGCCCCGCTGCCCGATTACTGCATGCACTGCGGACTGCGCATCCAGACCCACTGCCAGCGCTGCGAGCACCACCACCCGGCCTTCTATCCCTACTGCCCCGCTTGCGGCGCGGCGACGGAACTGGCTGAGCTGGCAGCCCCAGGAGGCTGACAATGGGCGCACGGCAGGGACTCCCATGCTCCACGCCCTCTGAGAGGCTTGCGGCTGCTCACGCTCCCGGCCCAGCACCGAGCACGTCTCGACCAGACCCTCCCAGTGGTGCGGCATCTCCTGGTTCAGGGCCGCATCGGCCTGCATGCGCGTGCGGTTTCAGAAGCGGGCGATCAGACGGCGCAGCGTGGCGAGGAACAACTCGATCGAGGCAAGGGCGAGAACCATGCAGGCAAGATTGACGGCCCAGTTCAGGAGATGCAGGAGAGGCGCAGCACTGCCCGCTGCGCCGGCGGGCAGCAAGACGAAAATCTGATCGAGGGCGCCGTCGAGAACCGAGAACAGCGAGGCGGCGAACATCGCCAAGGCGCTCTGCAGGACGGTCGGGGCCTCGCCTGCATCAGGCCCCGTCACCAGGAACCGCGCCGTGCTGAGCTGGAAGCTCGCCACCAGGAACAGCACCGCGAAGACCGTGATCTGCGTCAGTTGCCGCTGTGCCGTGAGCTCGCGCGCCTCGAGCAACAGAAAGCCCAGGGCCACGAGCCAGATCAGCCAGCGCAGCAGGCCAAAGCCCCAGAGCAGCAGCTGACGCAATCCACGGCTCATGGTCACACCCGCGGCATCTCAGCCAGGGGCAGGGGGGTCTTCTGGGGATGCAGGGGCGAGCGCTGGCTGCCGGTCACCAGGCGGTTGAGGGCGTTGACGAAGGCCTGGGCCGCCGCCACCACGATGTCGGTGTCGGCGGAATGGCCCGAATAGAGCACTCCATCGGCCCGCAGGCGGATCGTGACTTCGCCCATGGCGTCGATCCCCTCGGTGACCGACTTGACGCTGAACTCGATCAGTTCGTTGGGCACGCCGGCCAGGCGGTTGAGGGCCTGGCAGACGGCATCCACCGGGCCGGTGCCGAGGGCTGCCTCGGTGCGCTCCTCCCCGTCGGGGCCGGCGAGGGTGACGGTGGCGGTGGGCCGCAGGCCGGTGCCGCAGCTCACCTGCACGCCCTTGAGCACGAAGGTGGCCTCACCCTGCTGCTGCACCTGTTCGCTCACGATCGCCTCGAGATCCCGGTCGGTGATCTCCCGCTTGCGGTCGGCGAGTTCCTTGAAGCGGATGAAGGCGTCGTTGAGGTCCTCGCCCTCGAGGGTGTAGCCGAGCTCCTCCAGCCGGGCGCGGAAGGCGCTGCGGCCGGAGAGCTTGCCCAGGGAGATGCGGTTGTCGGTGAGGCCGACGGTGCGGGCGTCGATGATCTCGTAGGTCAGGCGGTTCTTGAGCACACCGTCCTGGTGGATGCCCGACTCGTGGGCGAAGGCGTTGGCCCCCACGATCGCCTTGTTGGGCTGCACCGCCATGCCGGTGAGGTTGCTCACCAGTCGCGAGGTCTTGGTGATCTCCTCGGTGCGCACGCCAGTGAGCGGCTCGCTGCTGCCTGCGGGCCGGCCGAGGAAGGGAGTGAAGTAGCTGCGGCGCACGTGCAGCGCCATCACCAGCTCCTCGAGCGAGGCGTTGCCGGCCCGCTCGCCGATGCCGTTGACCGTGCACTCGAGCTGGCGGGCACCGTTCTTGACGGCCTCCAGGAAGTTGGCCACCGCCAGGCCGAGGTCGTTGTGGCCGTGAACCGAGATCACGGCACGGTCGATGTTGGGCACGGACCGGTTGATGCCGGCGATCAGCTCGCCGAACTCGGCCGGGGTGGCATAGCCGACGGTGTCGGGGATGTTGATGGTGGTGGCGCCGGCCTCGATCGCCGCCTCGATCACCTGGTGCATGTACTCCGGATCGCTGCGACCGGCGTCCTCGCAGGAGAACTCCACGTCGTCGACGAGGGAGCGGGCATAGGCGACCATCTCGCGGGTGATGGTGAGCACCTCGGCGCGGCTCTTGCGCAGCTTGTGCTCGAGATGGATGTCGCTGGTGGCGATGAAGGTGTGGATGCGGCGGCGGGCGGCGGGGGCCACGGCCTCGGCGCAGGCCTTGATGTCACCGGCGGCGGCGCGGGCGAGGCCGCAGATCACCGGACCGTCGGGGGTTCCGACGCTGGCCGCGATGCGCTGCACGGCGTTGAAATCGCCGGAGCTGGCAAAGGGGAAGCCGGCTTCAATGATGTCGACGCCGAGACGGGCCAGCTGCTGGGCGATGGCCAGCTTCTCCTCGAGGTTCAGACTGGCGCCGGGCGACTGCTCGCCATCGCGGAGCGTGGTGTCGAAGATCAGTACCCGACCGGGATCGCGGGCCATCGGAATGCCTAAGCGAAGTGACTATGAGTAAGAGCCATCCTAGGGCCAGCCCCGCCCCGGGTCCGCGCTTCAGTGGTTGCGGCTGAACACCGGGGCCTGCAGGGCCTCGGAGCGCTCCAGCCGCGGCCGCAGGGAAGTCAGATCCACGAAGCGATCGGCAGCGTTGCGCAGCTCCCGGGCCACCATGCCATCGGTGCTCAGCACCACGATCCGCAGGCCCCGGGCCCGCAGCACCTCCACCAGCCGTTCGAGATCGCGGCTGCCGCTGAGCAGCCACACCTCCTGGCAGCGATGGGCCACCGCCATCAGATCGATGGCGATCTCCACGTCGAGGTTGGCGCGGGCGAACTGGCGCCCTTCGCCCTCGGTCTGCGGACTGCCGGAGGCGGGCGGCAGTTCCCGCAGGGGACGGGTGCGCACCGTGAAGCCCAGGCTGGTGAGCGCATCACGGAACGGCCGCTGGTCGGAGGGGTCCTTCAGGCCCGCGTACCAGAAGGCGCTGGCCAGCTCCACAGCCTCCGGCTCGGCGGCCAGTTCCAGCAGCCGCCTGGGATCGAAGAACCAGCCCATCTTCTGCTGGGCATAGAACATGCTGTGGCCATCGACCGCCAGAACCCGCTGCATTCGGAAGGGGGCCATCGGATCTTTCGAGCACCCTAGAAGCTGCCCTTACAGTGCGCCCACCGCTGGAGGGCCATGGCTTCGGGCGATCTGGCCCTTGTGCTGCACGCCCACCTCCCCTACGTACGCAGCGGGGAACCAGGGTCGCTCGAGGAGGACTGGTACTTCCAGGCCCTTCAGGAGTGTTATCTGCCCCTGCTGGAGGTTCTGGAGGCCGCCGCGGCCGATCCCGCCCAGCGGCCGCGGCTCACCCTCGGCCTCTCCCCCACCCTGCTGTCGCTGCTGAGCGACGCCGACCTCAACCGCCGCTTCGCTCCCTGGCTGGAGCTGCGCATCGGCCTGCTCGCCCTGGCCCCGGCGGAGCTGGCCCCGGCGGCCCGCCACCTGGAAACCCAGCTGGGCCGTGTGCTGGCCCGCTGGCAGGCCGTCGGTGGCGACCTGCTGCCCCGCTTCCAGCGCCTGCAGCGCTCCGGGGTCGTCGATCTGATCACCTGCGCCGCCACCCACGGCTACCTGCCCCTCCTGCGCGACTGCCCGGAGGCGGTGCGGGCCCAGCTGCTCACGGCGATCCGGGAACACCGGCGGCTGCTCGGGGAGCGTCCCCTGGGCATCTGGCTGCCGGAGTGCGCCTACTACGAGGGCCTCGATCGCACCCTCGCCAGCTGCGGGCTGCGTTACTCCCTGCTCGATGGCCACGGCCTGCTCCACGCCCTGCCGCGGCCCCGCTACGGCGTCTATGCCCCGATCTGCTCGCCGGCCGGTGTGGCCTTCTTCGGCCGCGACAGCACCTCCACCCTGCCGGTATGGAGTGCCAGCCAGGGGTATCCGGGAGACCCGGCCTACCGGGAGTTCCACCGGGACCAGGGCTGGGATCTGCCCGAGGACATCCTGCTGGCGAAGGGGATCCGCAGCCGCCGCCCCCTCGGCCTGAAACTGCATCGTGTGAGCGCACCGGGATCACCGCTGGATGCCAAGCGGCCCTACGAACCAGCCGTGGCCGCGGAGCGGATCCAGGAGCATGCCGCCGACTATCTGGCAGGCCGCAGCCAGCAGTTGCAGACCCTGGCGGCCACGATCGAGAGGCCGCCGCTGCTGGTGGCCCCGTTCGATGCCGAGCTGTTCGGCCACTGGTGGTTCGAGGGGCCGACCTTCCTGGCGGAGCTGTTCCGCCAGGGCCCAGCCTGCGGGGTGACTTTCACCCACCTGCGCGATGTGCTCGACGGGGTGGGTTCGCTGCAGGTATGCCATCCCTCCCCTTCCAGCTGGGGCAGTGGCGGCTACCACGACTACTGGCTGAATGAAACGAACGCCTGGGTGGTGCCGGAATGGCAGCGGGCCGCCCGGGCGATGGTGCGCCGCGTGAACCGCGGCGTGGGCAGCACGGAACAGCGGGGCTGGCTCACCCAGGCGGGCCGGGAACTGCTGCTGGCCCAGAGCTCCGACTGGAGCTTCATCCTGCGGGCCGGCACCACCACCGAGCTGGCCCGGGAGCGCATCCACCGGCATCTCGACCGCTTCTGGCGGCTGATGCAGGCCATCGAGAACGGCACGCCCCTGCGGGACGACTGGCTGGCGGCGGTGCGCCGCGAGGACGGGCTGTTCCCGGAACTCAACGCCGCCGACTGGGCCACCCTTTCCTGACCGCCAGCCCAACCTTGATGCGTTTCGCATCAACTTCCAGCAAAGTGCAGCAACGAGCTCCCCGCCCCCCATGGACGAGCCTGATCCCCGAACCATTCCCGGATACGCTCCACCGCGGCAGCGCGGACCGTTGGGCTGGTTCCGGCGCTTCGGTGAAGCCCTGGAGGATCTCGATCGCGGCCTGCAGCGCTGGCTCACCCAGCGCCGCTGGCAGCGCCACGAGAAGGTGCGGCGGCAAGTGCAGCGGCTGCAGCAGCAGAACGATCGACGCGACTGACAGGAACTGCGACCAGCGCAGCCCGCCTCAGGATTCCGCCCGGATCCAGCGGCGGAACAGCGACTCGGTGAGTCCGCGGGCCTGGGCCCGGGCCAGCCAGGTGTCGAGATAGGTGCTCAACGCGTGGTCCTCCCCGGCCACCCCCACCACCATCTCACTGCCCAGACGATCGCGGAAGACGGCCAGAAGGGAGGTGCGGGGGTGCAGCACCGCCCAGGCCGATCCCCCCTCAGCGGTGGTCAGCAGGGCATCGAAGCGCTGCACACCGGCGGCAGTGAAGAACACATCCTTGGACTCCACGGACAGGAGCTCCACCACCGGCCGGGTGCCGCTGCCTCCCAGCTCCCGGGCGATGCGATCCCGCAGCTCCGGGCCGGTGCTGTCGGCATCGGCGACCGCGATCCGCAGCGGTCGCCCCAGGGGCTGCTTGGGCAGGTTCTGCACCAGTGCCACCTTGTCATCCGGCACCACCAGGCCCAGATGCACCGCCTGATAGCCCCGACTGAGGTGCTGGCGGATCGCCCGCTGGGGGCTGGCCTGAATGCCGCCCACCGCCAGGTCGATGGTGCGGAGCTGCAGCCACCGCTCCAGCTCCGCCAGCGAACCCTCCCTCACCTCCAGCCTCACCTCAAGGTCGCGGGCCAGGGAGGCCATCAGATCGATGTCGAAGCCCACCAGCCGCCCCTGACGGTTGCGGAAGGCCCAGGGCAGCCCGTCGCGGCGCACCCCCACCCGCAGCACCCGCCGAGCCAGGATCGCCTGCAGGGTCACCGGCTCGGGACGCAGGGCCGGCAGGGGAGCGGGCACCGGGGACGGCACCACCGGGCGCAGAGCCATCAAGCGGGCGTCGTTGCGATAGGAATCCCGCAGCAGATGGGCCAGCAGGGCGCGGTTGGCGCTGCCAAGCCCCAGCACCAGGGCGGCGGCCGTGCCGGCCCCACCCACCAGGGGCAGCAGGCGGATGCGGCGCGCCGTGCCTCCGAAATGCACGAGCAGCGCCAGCACCACCAGACCCTCGAGGGCCAGAACCTTCTCCAGGCGGTAGAGCCATTCGCCGCTCACGTACACCAGCTGCAGCAGATCGAGGGGGAGCCCCTGGCTGAGCAGCTCCTGGCGGACCACTGCCTTCATGCCGGCCACGGACGCGGGCACGGCGGTGACGAGCATGCGGGCGATCGCCAGGGGCGTCATCGCCCGGTCGACGCTCCAGGCGGCGAAGGGGATGAACAGCAGCGAGACCACCTGTCCCACGGTGGGCAGGGCATAGCCGAGCGAGATCAGGGGCGAGAGATCCTCGGCACGCCCCGGCGCCAGCTCCAGCTCCTCGCGCAGGCCCGCGATCAGCAGCGGCAGGGCGATCAGCAGGTTGGCGCTGCTGGCGGTGAGCGCCAGGGGCCCCCGCACGATCCGCCAGAGGGAGCCCGCGCCCAGCGGCGTGAAGGCCAGCACGATGCCGCTGAAGAGCACGGTGAGCGCCAGCAGAGCGATCAGGCCGAGCTGGAACAGAGCCTGGATCCGCACGAGCTGGGCCAGATCCAGGCGGGAGAAGGTGATCGTGCTGAGGGCGAGGATGCCGTAGGGAATGATGTGGGTCACCAGCCGATTCAGCCGGGCGAACAACAGGCGCATCGCCTCCAGCACCGGCAGCAGGTCGCGGCGCTCACCCATCCCCTGCAGCAGGATCCCCAGCACCGAGCTGAACAGCACCACGGCCGGGAAGTTGTCGGCCGCCAGGGCGGCAAAGATGTTGTCCGGCAGATAGGTGCGGAGCAGATCCGGGGTCTCGGGCTCCAGGAAGATGTCGGAGCGGAAGAAGCCCGAATACACCAACGACGGCAGGAACGAAGGCAGCACGATCACCACCAGGGCCGCCACCAGCCAGAGCGCCAGCAGCACCAGGACACCGCCCCGCAACAGAGCGCGGCGGGCCTCGGCACTCAGCCCCCCGAAGCCGGCGATCAGCTCACAGATCAGGAAGGGCATCACCACCACCTGGGAGGCCTGCAGAAAGGCCAGTCCCAGCGGTTGCAGCAGCGCCGCCGCCCCTGGCAGCGTGAGCCCCAGCACCGCGCCGGCCGCCAGCATCAGCAGGCACTGATTGCCGATCGGCAGGGCATCGAAACGCAGCCAGCCGGGGATGCGCCGGCCCTCAATCATCGCCGTGCACCACCCACCGCGCCCGGTTGTCGTCCCGAAGGTCACCGGGCTCGAGGATGCGGCGCTCCGGATCCACCACCACCTCCAGCTCATGGCACCCCGCCGGCAGTGGCAGGGGCATGGCGAACCGTTCGCGTCCGCCGGCCTCCAGCCAGGGCAGGCAGAGATGGCGGTGATCGCTGAATCGATCGTCGATCACCACCACCACGTCCACGTCGCTGGCATCGAGGCTGCCGTGGTTGATCACCGTGAAGCGGAGCTCGCCGGCGTGCCAGTGGGCCTCGCTCACCGCCAGATCGCTGGCGAGATGCTGCAGGTGCTGCAGGGGGTAGAGCACCAGATGCTCCAGATCCGCGAGCACGCTGTCGGGGTGCTCGTGGTGTAGATGGCCGCCGTGGCGCAGATCGGTGCTGCAGCCATGCAGATGGAGGTGGGCGCCGGCCACCGGCACGGTCACCCGGCCGCTCTCGGGACGGGTGTCCCAGAAGCCGCAGCCCTCCCAGTGGAGGCTGGCGCCGAGCCAGCGCACAGGATCGGCCGGATCAGCGGGATCCTGGGCGGACAGGCGGAAATGGGGCAGCCGCTCGTAGATCGAAGCCCCCACCGCCCGGGCAGCGGCGCCACCCGGCAGGAGCCGGGCCACACCCTCATTGCGGCGCAGTTCGCCAAGGCAGAGCTTGGAGGCCACGGTGATCACCAACGACTGCCAGCGGGCCCGCAGCCGCATGCCATAGATCGGCGCCGCCTCCAGCACGCCCTCCGCCTGGAGGAAGGCCATGGCTTCGGCGATCCGCTCCTGCAGGGGTACCCCTGGCCGGGGTCCGAGGCAGGCGGGCGGCGCCGGACGCCGCAGGGCCGTGGCATCGCCGCTGAAGCAGACATAGGGAAAGTGCTGGAGGCCGCTGCCGGGCTCGAGCGCCACCACGCGGCCATCGGCCGGCTGGCTCTTCCAGATGCGTGTGTCGCCCGCATCGCCCTCCTGGAGGAAGGTGAGTTCACCGTTGTCCCAGCCGCTGGTGGTGCCCAGGCCGAGCACGTCGCCCCGCAGCGGGATCCGCTCGAGCGGCAGATGCTCGCGCACGTCGCCCTGGATCAGATCGGTGACCGTGTTGGCGATCTGCAGCGAAACGGACATGGCGCCGGCGTGCCCACGCTCTCCAGGGTGGCAGCAGACGCCCGGGCAATCACGGCCGTTAGGTTGCGTGATCTTCCGCCCGCGCCGATGGACGCCTCCCTCGTCACCCAGTCGTCGCTGTTCGGGATGGGCATCGCCTTCTCGCCGCTGCACATCGGGGTGGTGACCCTGCTGCTGCTGGGCCGGGCGCCACTGCTCCGCTCCTTCGCCTACGTGCTGGGGTGGACCCTGGCCAACCTGCTCGCGGTGGCGGTGCTGATGCTGCTGGGGCAGCACTTCTCCCTGAGCCTCAGCCACGGAGAGCGGGAACAGGTGCTGATCGACCTGCTGGGAGCGGGGGGCCTGCTGGCCCTGGGCCTGTATCAGCTCACCCCCCAGGCCCTGATCGGGGAGGAGGGCATGGCGCTGCGGCTGATGAACCGGCTACCCGGGCTCGACACGTGGCTGCTGGTGCCGATCGGGGCCGCCGGCGCGCTGCTGACGCCGGAGAACCTGGTTTTCTATCTCAAGGAAGCGGGGCTGCTGCTGATCAACCATCCCGGCATCCCCGCCGATCTTGAGGTGAGCGGCCTGTTCGCCCTGATGGCCAGCTCGCTGCTGCTGTTGCCACCTCTGGCCTGGATCGCCAGTTCCGGTTCGATCCGCGAACCGATCGCCCGCCTGGAGGAATGGCTCCAGCACAAGGCTGAATGGCTGGTGGGCGTGCTCGCTCTGGTGTTCGCCGTCTGGCTCCTCTATGAGGGCCTGCACGGGCTGGAGGCGATGACGGTGACAGCTGGATGACGGCGGGAGGCATCACTGAAGCAGAAGCAGATCAGATGCCAGCCCTCACAACATTCCTCAAGGCCCGGTAAACACCTGAATCAATCGCCGCAGAATCTTGTCAGGATAGTAGAGAGGATCTGCCTGAATAACAGCAAGCTTATGCCGGAGAGGACCCGACTCAGGATGATCTTTTTGCCATAGATTGATGCGGTGCGAGAGGATGGAAGCCTTCTCACGACGACGGATCAGCTTCCAATCGGGGACCACATCAGCTTCCTTGACGTAGATCGTGGCGTGGTCGTCCTTTGTCTTGCCCTCAACCCTCAAGCCAAGCAGCTGGCAAAATTCATCGAAGGTATGAATGAGGTGAAAAGTGGATGGAAGATGACATTGGATCACTCTGTAGAAACAGTTATAGATGATCAATACACCTCCAACCCTCACCTTCTGCACCATGGTGGCGAGCAGAGCCAGAGGATCGTGCACATGCTCTAACACATCCGTACACACAAGTGCATCATAAGAATCATCCAGCGGGGACGAAACAAAGCGGATCGAAGCATAGGCAGCACACGCTTCGATGCCGTGCTGAGGAGGGAATGGGTCCCAGATATCCACCGAACAATCAGGATTCGCCGTGGCAATCATCCTGGCCAAGGTGCCGAATCCACCGCCAAAATCAAGCACCTTGGCGGACTTCCTCTCTCCAATTGTGCCTGCAATGACCAAGCGGTGGCTCAATGATTCTTCGTGCTGCTCAATAAAGATACCATTGAGAAGCCAGACGGGATGACGATAGAAAGCATTATACTTCTCCTCATCGTAATGATTTGGGTCGCAGCCAAAGTCGTACCAGACCTCATCCATCAGTTGATAGAGGTCTTGCAAGCTTACGTTTCGGCCCGTCTTAGCGAGGAGCTCCTCGATTGTGGCAAGATCCTCGCTGGATAGCGAATACTTTTCCAGGTTAATCATGGAAGCTTTCTCCCAGGTTGTCCAGGTAAATCACAGAATCTGATCGAGGAACCGGCGGGTGCGCTCGTGAGCCGGGTTGGTGAAGAAGGTTTCTGGGGGCGCTTCCTCCACGACCACCCCATCGGCCATCAGCACCACGCGATGGGCCACATGGCGGGCGAACTTCACCTCGTGGGTGACCACCACCATCGTGATGTCGTCGGCGGCGAGGTTCTGCATCACCTCCAGCACCTCACGCACCATCTCCGGATCGAGGGCGCTGGTGGGTTCGTCGAACAGCAGGATGCGCGGCTCCATGCACAACGCCCGGGCGATCGCCACCCGCTGCTGCTGGCCGCCCGAAAGCTGGCCGGGGAACTTGTCGGCCTGCTCGGCGATGCCGACACGCTCCAGAAGCGCCCGCGCCTGCTCCGAAACCTCCGCCTTCGGGCGCTTGCGCACCAGCACCGGCGCCAGGGTGAGGTTATCCATCACCGAGAGGTGCGGGAAAAGGTTGAACTGCTGGAACACCATGCCCACCTCGCGGCGGATCGCATCGATGTTGCGCAGGTCGTTGGAGAGGGCGATGCCATCGACGGTGATGCTGCCCTTCTGGAAATCCTCCAGGGCATTGAAGGTGCGGATGAAGGTGCTCTTGCCCGAACCCGAAGGGCCCATGATCACCACCACCTCGCCGCGCCGCACGGTGAGGTCGGCACCGCGCAGGGCGTGGAAACCGTTGGGGTACCACTTCTCGACCCCGCGGGCCTCGATCATCGTCTCACTGGTGGGATGGCTCATCGGTGGATGGAGGAGGGGGTCAGACGCGTGACGGCACGGCATGGGGGTCGAGGCGGCGCTCCAGCGCCCGGCTGCCCAGGCCCAGGGCCGCGCAGCAGCACCAGAACAGGATCGCCAGGGTGAGGTACACCTCGGCGTTGCGCCCCAGGAAGGCCGGGTTGGCCATCACGGTGCGGGCCACGCCGAGCAGATCGAGCAGGCCGATCAGCGACAGCAGCGTGGTGTCCTGCAGCAGGGAGATGAACTGCCCCACCATCGCCGGCAGGGCCACCCGCAGGGCCTGGGGCAGCACCACCAGCCGCAGCGCCTGGGCCGAAGAGAGGCCGAGGGAGCGGGCCGCCTCCAGCTGGCCCCGGGGCACCGCCGCCAGGCCGGAGCGCACCGCCTCGGCCAGGTAAGCGGCAGCGAAGAAGGTGAGCACCCAGGCCGCCCGCCACACCCGATCCGGCGCCAGACCGCCGGGCAGCAGGAAGCCGAGGATGTTCTGGCCGAGGAACAGCAGGGTGATCAGCGGGGCGCCGCGGATGAACTCGATGTAGAGCACCGAACCCCAGCGCAGCAGGGGCAGGTCGCTGCGGCGGCCCAGGGCCAGCAGCACACCGATCGGCAGGCAGAGCAGGATCGCGAAGCTCGACGCCAGCAGGGTGAGCAGCAGACCGCCCCACTCGGCGGGGGCCACCCGGGCCAGCCCCAGGCCGCCACCGATCAGCACCATGCCCACCAGGTAGAGCACGGGCCAGACGATCGGCAGCACTTTCTTGACGGCAGGAGACAGGCCGGCCCCGAACCGGCCCGCCAGCCAGCGGGCCACCACCAGCAGGGCCGTCAGGCCCCACCAGCGCAGCTGGATCGCAGGGGTGAGCCCCAAGGTGAAGGGAACCCAGAGGGCGACCGCGATCAGCACGGCCACCGCGAGCCGGTCGTTGCGGGGCCAGAGCTGGCCGCTGCGGTCGCGCCGGGGATGGGCCCGCAGCATGCCCCAGGTGGCCCCGGTGGCGGCGGCGAGCAGGGCGGTGAGCAACCACAGGCGCCACTGCTGCTCGATCGGGTAGCGGCCTACGGCGAACAGGGTGCTGTTCACCTGCACCACGGCCCACTCGGCCTGACGGAGCGCCCAGTGCAGGAAGCCGGCCGCAGCCGCCGCCAGGATCGTGAGCAGGGTGACGCTGATCACAGCGTCGGCCGGTGTGGCGAACAGCTCGCTGCGCAGGCGGCGGATCAGGGCTTGCATCTCAGCGCTCCTTGATCTGCACGAGATGGTTGAGGCCGTTCATCAGCAGCGAGATCAGCAGATCGAGAGTGAGGTAGGCGGCCAGCAGCACCAGCACCACCTCCACCGCACGGCCGGTCTGGTTGAGGGTGGTTTCGGCCACGGAATAGAGATCGGTGTAGCCCACCGCCACCGCCAGGGAGGAGTTCTTGGCCAGGGAGATGTACTGGGTGTTGAGGCCGGGCACGATCACCCGCAGCGACTGGGGCAGCACGATGTGGCGCAGGGTGGCGAACCAGCCCAGGCCCAGGGAGGAGGCCGCCTCCCACTGCCCCTTGGGCACCGCCGCCAGGCCGCCGCGCACCACTTCGGCGATGAAGGCGCCGGAATACACGATCAGGCCGGTGAGCAGGGCCGCGAATTCCACCGTGAGCCGGATCGGGGCCTGCCAGACGCCATTCACCAGCTGTGGACCCAGCCAACGCAGACCCTCTCCCAGCCCGGCCAAGTAGAGGCCCGACTTGGCCAGTACGATCCCCGGCAGCTGCAGGGCAGCCGCCCCGTTGGGGAGGGTGAGGAACACCACGAAATACCAGAACACCAGCTGCAGGAGCAGCGGGATGTTGCGCACCACCTCCACGTAGATGCGGGCAAGGCGCTTGAGCAGGCCGTTGTGGCTGAAGGAGGCCATGCCCACCAGGGTGCCCAGCAGGGTGGCGCCCACCAGACCCACCAGCACGGCCCGGATCGTGTTCACCAGGCCCGCCGCCAGAGCACGCCAGTAGGGCAGCTGAGCGTTGAAGGGGATCAGCGATTCGGAGATGTCGAAGCCGGCGGGCTGGTTCAGCCAGCGCCAGCTCAGCAGCAGACCGGCGGCGGTGAGGTTGCGCACCAGGTTGCCCAGCAGGAAGGCGATCGCCAGCAGCACCACCAGACCCACGGCAGCCTGCACGACCCAGGGCACAACCCGGCGGTCGCGCCACCAGGGAGTGACGCCCCCGGAGGCTTCCGGGCGGGGGGGAGACGGCTCGACGGCCATCAGCGGAAGGGAGGCGAGTAGATCAGGCCGCCGTCCTTCCACTGCCGGTTGAGGCCCCGGTCGAGCTTGAGGGCCGACTTCGGACCGACGTTGCGATCGAAGATCTCGCCGTAGTTGCCGGCGGCCTTCACCGCCTTGACGACGAAGTCGGCGGGAAGCCCGAGCTGCTTGCCGAAATCACCTTCGACGCCGAGGAAGCGGCGCAGGTCGGCCTGGTTGGTGTTGGCCTTGGCCTCGGCCACCTTGGCGTCGATGTTGGCCTGGGTGATCCCGCTCTCCTCGGCCTGGAAGAGGCCGTTGACGATCCAGCGGACCGCATCGGCCCAGGCGGGATCGGCATTGGTGGTGGCCGGGGTGAGCGGCTCCTTGCTCATCACGTCGGGCAGGAGGGTGTGCTCATCCGGCTTGGGGAAGCTGGTGCGCTTGCCCGCCAGCTGGGAGCGGTCGCTGGTGACGGCGACGCAGCGGCCGCCGAGATAGGCGGCGAAGGTCTGGTCGCTGGTCTGGAACTTGAGCGGCGTGTAGGGGATGTTCTGCTCGCGCATCCGGTCCGCCAGGTTGAGCTCGGTGGTGGTGCCGCTCTCTACGCAGATCGGCTTGCCGGCGAGACCCTTCAGGTCCTTGATGCCGCTGGCCACCGGCACCAGCACGCCCTGGCCGTCATAGAAGGTGGTGGGAGCGAAGCTCAGGCCGTTGCCACCGGCCGCGTCGCGGCTGAGGGTCATGGTGGTGTTGCGCGAGAGCAGATCCACCTCGCCGCTGGCCAGGGCGGCGAAGCGCTCGCTGGAGTTGAGGTCGCGGTATTCCACCTTCGAGGGATCCCCCAGAACCGCGGCCGCCACCGCCTTGCACACGTCCACGTCGAGGCCTGCGTACTGGCCGGAGGGCAGGACAAAGCTGAAACCGGGGAGCTTGCCCTCCACGCCGCAGATCAGCTTGCCCCGGCTCTGGATCGCAGCCATCTTGGTGCTCTGCAAGCCACCACCCTCGGGCGCGCAGCCGGCGAGCAGGCCGAGGCCGAGAAGGGAGACCGGCAGAGCGCGGATCCAGTGACGGGACATCCGGGGGGGCTAGAGGTGGCCGCATTGTTGCAGGTGTCCGCGGCCGGCGGCGCTCCCCGGGTCGGAGCGCCGGGCGGCCTCAGCGGAAGGGGGGCGGGAAGTGGAGCCCGCCCTGGTTCCAGAGGCGATTGGGGCCCCGCTCCAGGCCCAGCCGCGAGGCGGGGCCCACGTGGCGGTCGAACAGCTCGCCGTAGGAGCCCACGGCCTTCACCACCCGCACCACGAAGTCGTCGGGCAGCCCCAGCTGGCGGCCCAGATCCCCCTCCACCCCCAGCAGCCGGCGCAACTCCGCCTGCTCCGGCCGGGCCCGGGCCTCTGCCACTCGCGCGGCGACCGTGGCCCGGGTGAGGCCGCTCTCCTCGGCCTGGAACAGGGCAAAGGTGATCCAGCGGATCGCATCGGCCCACACCGGATCACCCTGCACCGTGACCTTGGCGCTGGGTTCCTTGCTCAGCAACTCCGGCAGCAGCACGTGGGCGGCGGGGTTGCGGAAGCCGGTGCGCTTGCCCGCCAGCAGCGAACGGTCGCTGGTGATTGCCGCGCAGCGGCCCTGCTCGTAGGCCGGGTAGGCCTGCTCCCCCGACTGGAAACGCAGGGGCTGGTAGCTGAGCCCCAGTTCGCGCATGCGGTCGGCCAGGTTGAGCTCGGTGTTGGTGCCGCTCTCCACGCAGATCGGCTTGCCCGCCAGGTCGGCCAGGCGACGCACGGCGGAGACGGCCGGCACCATCACCCCCTGGCCGTCATAGAAGAAGGTGGGCCCGAAGCTCAGCGCATTCCCGCCCGGCGCATCGCGGGAGAGGGTGTGGGTGGAGCTGATCGAGAGCAGATCCACCTCGCCGCTGTTGAGAGCGACGAACCGCTCGGCTGGGGTGACGGGGCGGAAGTCGACCTTCTCGGGATCGCCCAGCAGCGCCGCCGCGACGGCCCGGCAGAAGTCGACATCGATCCCCTCATAGCGACCGGAGGCGGCAACGCTGCTGAACCCCGGCACAGCCCCGTCCACGGCGCAGATCAGGCGGTCACGCTCGCGAATCCTGCCCATCGTGGAGCTCTGCACTCCGTCCGCCTCGGGACGGCAACCCACCGCCAGCAGACCAACGCCAAGGGCCGCCAGCAGCCTGCCGATGCAGCGAAGCGGAGCCGTGGCGGTGCAGAGGCGGTTGCGCCCGCCGCGCTTGGCGCAGTAGAGGGCCTCATCGACCCGTTGCAGCAGCTCGGCACTGGATTCTTCTGATCGGTGCACACTCAGACCGATGCTGATGGTCACCGGCAGCAGATCAGGCCGGAGCTGGTCGGAGGATGGTGGCACCGTTTTCTGGTGGAGCAGGGACACGGGCTGATCGTGCAGATCCCTGCGGATCCTCTCGAGCAGCTCCTTGGCGCGGGGGATGGCACAGCCCGGCAGGAGCAGCAGGAATTCCTCGCCGCCCCAACGGAAGAGCAGATCAACAACGCGGATGTGGTGCACGATCCGGCGGCCCACCTGACAGATCACATGATCGCCCTGGGGATGGCCGAAGTGATCATTCACCTGCTTGAAGCGATCGATGTCGATCAGAGCCACCGCCAGGGGTTCGCGGCGGTTTCGGGCCTCAGCGACCTGGCGTAGGAACAGGGGCTCGAAGGCGGAACGGTTGAGCAGGCCCGTGAGGCTGTCGGTGCTGGCCAGTCGCTCCAGCTCACGCTGCTGCCTGCCCACCGTGAGCTGGGCGAGGGACAGCAGCACCAGGCTGACCAGCACCGCGGCGATCAGATTCTGGGCCAGCAGATTTTCCAGTCTGCGCTGGGCGAGGCTGCTCGACTGCTGCACCACCAGCAGCCAGTCCAGTTCGGGGATGCGGCGACTGCTGACGTAGGAGTCGCTCCCCGTGCGCTCGAGATGCAGAGTATGGGAAGGGGCCGAGAGGATCTGCTTTCGATGCGGGGCCAGGCCCTTGATGTCCTCCAGGCTGCCGGTCGTGCGGTCGGCGGCCAGCTTGATCCGCCCCTGCTGGTCCAGCAGCAGGATGCGGCCGCCGTAGCGCTCTTGGTAGCGCTGCAGCTGGGCCATGAGCGAGCGCATGTCGAGACCCAGGCCCACAACCCCGAGGAAGCCGCCCTCGGTATCGAGCAACCGCACGTTGATGAAGGCTGTGGTGCGCTGGAGGTCGGCCGTGTCACGGTCGATGTTGATCTCGAAATTGCGCCCGGAGTCGCGGAAGCGGTAGTACCAGCGATCCTGGGGATCGGTAGGTGAGACCTGCTTGAGAACGCCGCTCGGGTGGTGGTAGCTGCGGCTGCGGTCGGACACCAGAAACGCCGTGACCGCCCCGGTGCGCTCCTGGACGCCGCGCAGGTAGGCCGCGATCCTTTCGGGATCGCTCTGGCCGCGGGCCAGCTTTTCGGCCAGCAGGGTGTTGCGAGCCATCAGGCCGGAGGCGAGGACCGGCTGGAGCAGATCGTTCTCCACCCCGGCATAGATCGTGTCGGAGGTGAGCGGCAGTGTGGTTTCGCTGATCTGTCGGTGCAGGAAATTGCGGGCCCGCAGATAGCTGATCAGGGCGATACCGACCAACCCTGCCAGCGTCAGGGCTCCGAAGATGGCCAGGATGCTGTGTCGGCGAGCGGCCTGCAACTTCATGGTTCCCGGTAGGTCCCGATCATCGCTGGCGGCGACCGCGGCGATGATGCTGTCATAGGGGCTGCGACAGCTGCGCTCGGATCAGGCTTCGCTCAGCCGGGCAGGATCACCCGGTCGATCACATGCACCACGCCGTTGTCGCAAGCGATGTCGGCGCTCACCACGGTGGCGTTCTTCACCTCGAAGGGATCGGCTCGCCGGATGGCCACAGGCGCGCCCTCCAGGCTCTGCCACTCCGGCCGGGTCACCAGCTCGCTGCGGTGGTGGGCTCCGGCAAGCACGTGGAACTTGAGGATCCTGGCCAGCTGGGGCGGGTTGTCCACCAGGGTCTGGACCGTGCCTGGAGGCAGGGCCGCGAAGGCGTCGTCGACGGGAGCGAAGACGGTGAAGGGACCTGGGCTCTCGAGGGCTCCGGTGAGCCCCGCCACCTCCACGGCGGTGAGCAGGGTGGCGAAGCAGCCCGCTCCCTTCGCGGTTTCGATGATGTTGGCCATGGCGTTGGGGTGAGGGGCGGGATCAGCGGTAGTCCTGGGTCTGGACCTGGGGCAGACGGGCTTCCGGCCGCAGGAAGCGGTCCATCTGGGCCTCGAAGAAGCGGCGGTTCGCCATCAGGTGCTCGGGATCGGTGTCATCGAGCGGATAGAGCAGGGCGCAGCGCAGGGCCTGGATCACCGCCGAGGTGACGTTGTACATCGAGCGCTGGAAGGTGATGCCCAGCTGGATGAGCTTGTCCTCATCGCCACGCTTGTGCTGTTTGTAGAGATCCTCCAGATAGGGGGGGAGGAAGTGCAGCATGTCCTGCATCAGCAGGGTGGGAGGGATGCCGGCCGACCCCACCGGGAACACGTCGGCATAGAGGATGCCGTAGTGGAAATCGGCCTGATCGGAGGGCACCTGGTAGGCCTGGGCGTTGTAGCTCTTGGTGCCGCGGAAGGGTGCCGTGCGGTAGAACACGGCCTCCACATAGGGCAGGGCCGCTTCGTAGAGCCAGGTGAAACCTTCGCTCTTGGGGATGATCTCGAAACACTCCCCCTTGATGTACACGTGGTGGTAGATCGGCCGGCCCGCTACGGCGAAGATGCCGTTCACCAGGAAGTTCATGGCGTCGGGAACACCCTTGAACCCTCCCTCGTCGTAGATGTCACTCATCTCGAAGAACACCGGTGCCATCACCTCCCAGAACAGGCCGAGGTTGGCGTAGTAGCTCATCTTCTTCACCTGCTCCATGAACATCTCAGGGAACAGCTTGTACAGGCCGAGCATCAGCGGATTGCCGCGGAAGTAGGCCTTGATCGCCCGGTCCGCGTTGGTGCGATAGGCGTCGCAATCGAGATAGTCGTAGAAGCGCCCGCCCATGCCCTGGTGCCAGAGCATCGCCTCCATGCAGGCCTCGGCGAACTCCATGTTGATCCGGTCGTGCCAGAGGTGATGGAGCAGCTTCGGCATCCTGCCCGACTCCCCCTTGGCCATGAACTCCAGCAGTTCGGGGTGGGCCTTCTCGCCACCGCGCCAGATCCGCAGCTTCGACTGATCGCCGGCGTAGGAATTGGGCAGATCGAGGTACTCCTGGCTGATGAAGTACTTGAAGGCCGGCAGGGGATCGAGGAACACCTGCTCGGCGATGTAGAGCAGATCGCGCCAGTAGAAGTCCATCGGCACGGCATAGGCCTTGTAGATGCCGATGATCTGCATCAGGTTCTCCGGCGTGTCCGGCAGCATCGAGCCGCCGGCCTCGAGCCGGTGGATCACATCGGCGTAGCGATGGGTGGAGGGCGGGATCAGGGGAGCGGTGACGGTCTCGGGGGCCGTGGCGGTGGGTGGGGTCATGAGATGCTCAGCTCCGAGGCGGCAGGGAAGGCGGCGGCGACGAGGTCGGTGGACCGGCTCAGGAAGGGCTGGGAGCGCAGGGCCAGACCCGTGGATTCCGCCTCACTCCAGCCGGTGAGGGCCGTGGGCCAGAGGCCCGCTGCGATCACCAGCAGGGTGAGAGCCATGGCCGGCGCCCGCTCGCTCCATCCGGTGGACACCCAGTCGGCACGGTCGTTGTCCAGGCGGCCGAAGCCCACCCGGTTGAACAGGCGGATGGCATAGACAGCGGTGAAGCCCGAGGCGATCAAGCTCACCAAGGTGGCTCTCGGGAACGTGGACCAGCTGCCCTCGAACACCATCAGCTCGGCCGGGAAACCCGCCAGACCTGGAATCCCGGCTGCGGCCATCAGAGCCAGCAGCAGCATGCCCATGGTGAACGGCAAGCCCCGCAACGGGTTCAGCAGGCCAGAGAGCTCCGGGATGGCGGTGGTGCCGGTTTTGCGTTCGATCAGCCCCACGCAGGCGAACAACAGGGCCACAATCATGCCGTGGGCCAGCATCTGGGCCACCGCCCCCTGCAGGCTCAGAGGGGTGGCGGCAGACAGCCCGAGCACCAGCAGTCCCATGTGCCCAAGGGAGCTGAAGGCCATGAGGCGACGGATATCGCTCTCGGCGATGGCGTTGAGGGCGCCGTACACCGCACTGATGGCGCCGGCGGCGGCGATCCACGGTGACCAGACAGCCCAGACATCCGGCAGGAAGCCCACCCCGAAGCGCAGCAGGCCGTAGGCCCCCAGCTTGGAGACGGCGCCGGCCAGAAGCATCACGACCGGGGTGGGTGCCTGGCTGTAGGTGAAGGGTTGCCAGCCGTGCAGGGGCACGACCGGCAGCTTCAGGCCGAAGGCGAGCAGCAGGAGAGCCAGGATCCAGCGCTGGGCCACAGGCGGGATCTGGGCCTTGTGGAGATCATCAAACCCGAAGGCTGGACCGGCGGGGTTGAACCAGGCGAAGGCGAGGACGGCCGCCAACAGCGCCAGGCCGGAAACGGCGCTGTAGAGCAGGAAGCGCACGGCGGCACCCGCCCGCTTTTCCCCGCCCCAGATGGCCACCAGCAGGGTGATCGGGATCAGCACCAACTCGAAAGCCAGCAGGAACAGCAGGGCGTTGCGGGCCAGGAATCCGCCCACCACGCCGAGGTTGGTGGCAAGCATCAGGGCGAAGAACAACCGCGGGCGGCTCTGATCCGCCGGTGCCGAGAGGATGGCGAGCACCGAGATCAGTGCCGTGAGCACAACGAGCGGCAGGGAGAGACCATCCAGACCGAGGTCGAGGCGGAGTCCGAGCTTCGGTAGCCAGTTCACGTGGAGCTCAGCAGGAGGCAGGCGCCAGCAGCCCAGGGCCAGCAGCAGGGGCACAGCAGCGCTGGAGGCTGCCAGCGGTTGCACCCAGCGCAGACGATCGGCGGGCACCAGCTGGATGAGCCCCATGCCCATCAGCGGGAGCAGCAGCAGCAGGACCAGGACAAAGGAGGGCATCAGCGCATGGAGCCGGCCAGCCGGCCGAAGCGATCAGGAGCCGACGGAGCGCCGGCATTCGCGGGAAGCTACTGGATGTCTGTGTCTGCTGACGGCCTTGGCACAAAGGCAGTTGCGATCGTGCCGGAAAGAATCACTGATCGGTCGCTGTCCGACCGGGGGATGGGAGCGACCTGGGCACGGCAGCTTCAGCGTCGGCGCTGCCGGCTCAGTCGGTGCTGCGACGACCGCCCTGAAAGGGCAGGCGAAACACGGAGCGCAGTCGACGTCGCCGTAAGGCCTGGATGCGGGCTGGCTCCACCGGGATCGCCCTGGGCCGGTAATTCAGATTCTGCAGGTAGGCAATCGCGTCGCTGAGCGACATCGGTTGGGCGAACAGATATCCCTGTGCCTTGTGGGCGCCATTGGCAAGCAACCACTCGCGCTGCTCCTGGGTTTCCACACCCTCTGCCGTGATCTCCAGCCCGAGATCCGCCAGCATCGTGAACATGGTGCGCAGCAACGTTTGCGGAGACCCCTCGCCACCATCGAGTTTGGCCACAAAAGCCCGATCCACCTTCACCGCCTGAATCGGCAGGGAGATCAGGCGGGCCAGGGAGGAGTAGCCCGTGCCGAAGTCGTCAATCGCAATGCGCACCTCGCGGCTCGCCAGCGCATCGAGAAAGAGGCTGAAGTCGCTGCTGGAATCCCGGAAGACGTCCTCCACCAACTCCAGCTGCAACTGCCAGCCCGGGGGACAGGGGTTGTCGTCGATCAGAGAAAGCAGGCGCCTGCGCATCTCCTCATCCTCCAAAAGAAGTCCGGAGAGATTCATACTGATCATCATCGGCCGTTGCGGCACGGGCCGAGCGAGCAGCGGCATCGCCGCCAGGGTCTTCTCGATGATGAGGAGATCGAGATCACCAGTAATCCCACACTCCGTTGCAAGCGGAAGAAAGACGCCAGGCCCCGCGATGCCGCCATGTCGGGGCCAGCGCGCAAGGGATTCAAACCCAATCGGCTCGCCGCTAGTGAGATTCACGATCGGCTGCAGGAAAGGCTCCATCACCTTCTCGGCCACAGCTTCGCGGATCTCCGATTCCAGGCGGTAGTTTTCGCGGGCGGCAACGCGCGACTCAGCATCGATGAAGCGAACTGCACTTGCACTCGATCGGCGCGCCATGCGTACCGCAATACTGGTATCAGCTAGAATCGCTTCAGCATTATCATAGTTATGATGATGGATTGCAACACCAATGGAAAGCGCCATCGACAGCGTTTCGCTACCACACCGATAGAAATGATTAGCAAAAGAAAGGATACGCTCTGCCACCTTTTGCGCATCCCTCTCCGCCGCCGAAAAGGGCAGAAGCACCACGAATTCAGCATCAGCAAAGCGTGCCACCGAAGCGGAGCGAGGGATGGCAGCCAACACCCTTCGGGCCGCCTCATTCATATACTCTTCTGCCACAAGTCCGCCCAGGCTGGAATTGACCCGTTCATAGTCACGGAAGGAGCAGCGCAACAATGAGAAGGAGGATCCAAGCTCCATACCAAACATCAGATCCATCATCCGCACCAGCTGATCGCGATTGATCAGACGTCCTAGCGAGGTCATTCGCTCGCTGGCAAGGCCGCGAAGCCGTTCCACCGCAAGCCCACTTTCACTGGCAGATAGAAAAGCAGAATTACGCAGATACTCCAATTGCTGAACAGTGAGCAAAGCCATTCGGCCAAGAGCATCAATCTGCTGGTGATTCAGCTGATGCGGCTGACGGCTGATCGCGCAAAGACTGCCCACTGTGAAGCCATTAGGAGTGATCAGGGGGAAGCCGGCATAGAAACGCACATGGGGCGAGCCGAGAACGAGAGGATTATCAGCAAATCGCTCATCTTCAAGGGCATCATTGATGATCAGGGGCTGACGCTGCAAGATGGTGTGGCCGCAGAAGGAAATATCTCGCGCAGTTTGCTGCTGACCTAACGGCGCCCCCACACAACTCTTGAACCACTGCCGGTTGCTGTCTACCAAACTCACAATACCGATTTCTGTGCCGGCGATATAACGGGTCAGTTCGCTGATGTCATCAAATCTTGGATCCTGATCAGTATCAAGAACACTATAGCTGCGCAGTTCGAGCAATCTGGCCGCCTCATCATCGGGAATCCTGGGAGGTTGCATCGAATCAGTTGCTCGTTGCAGCAGAGGGTGCATCTGAAATGGACAGGCGGCTCATCAGCTCTCCATCATTCCACTGAACAAGGTTACGGCCGGCATTCTTGGCTACGTAGAGGGCCTTGTCAGCTGCGTTATAGAGAAAGTCGATGTTGTAGCCGCAGTCAGAAGTAGCTGCAGCTCCTATGCTTGCGGTAAGGGGAACTTGCTGACCACTGTAGAGGATGCGATTCATCTCAAGCTGTAGGCGCAGCCGCTCCAAAGCCTTGGCTCCTCCCAGGCGGGGCATCGAAAGCAGCAGAGCAAATTCCTCACCACCCATGCGGCACACCAGGTCGTCAGGCCTGGTAACGGCAAGCAGCAAGGCGCCCACCGCAGCAAGGGCTGCATCGCCACAACCGTGACCGTAGGTATCATTAATCCGCTTGAAGTGGTCGATATCGAGGATGGCAAACACAAATTCGGCACGCCGCTCTTCTGCCTCGGCAAGAACATCGACAGCCTTCTCCATGAATGACGTGCGGTTGATCAGCTGGGTAAGGGAATCGGTCTGGCTAGCCGCGATCAACTGGGGCAGAAATTGGCGGGTAGCGCAAAACCATAGGGCCAGCACAAGCAAGGAAGACACCAGACACACCCACACAATTAAAACGGGTAAATCCTGCAGCAAGTCACTGATCATCGTGCCGGAATCAAAGTTAACGAGCACCAGGAACGGCCGGCGCGGCAAGCCAAGATCCAATGCAGGCATCGAAACAGGGCGCACCACCGTGATTCCGGAAAGAGGGAGATGCCAGTTCAAACTTCTGATCTCCATGCATTCTTTAGGCCTGTCGCGAAAACACTCGACAACGTTACCAAAGTCGAAATCGTTGAGAGCGAGCTTGTAAAACAGGGGATCACTGATCAGCAGAGAGCGCCATGCTGGCTGCGAGGTGTAGACAACCTGTCCGGTAAGATCAACCACCAGCAACAGATTCATCCGATCGAATCGCTCGGCTTGATACATCTGGCCATAGGCCTGAAGCAACTGCTGACGTTGCTGATTGGTGAGATTCGTCCGCAAACTGGCACTGACAACCTGGGCGGCTTGCTCACCTTCCTTCACGATCTGCCTCTGGTGCTCCCAGAGATCAAACAGAGCTAAACCAACAGCAAGCAATAAACTGCAACCCAGCCAGTAGCTGAAGAGCAACCGCCTCAGAAGTCTTGGAGACTGCCTCAATGAAGGGGGCGGCACCATCACGAATTGCTGATGTAGCGCTGAATCAGCCCAGAGATTCGGGAGAGCCTCTCGGCCAGGTCTTGGTGCGCTTTTTGTTCGGAGAGCAGAAAAGCCTCATGCTCCACCGCGCACTGACCGCTGTTCTGGAGATTCTGTTGAAGGGCCTCAGCGAAGCGTCGTGCGTTGGCGAGAGCCTCCTGAGCTGAATCAACATCGTTTTCCAGGTTGGTGAGCTCCCGAACGGGCACACCTCGTTCAACCTTGAGATGGGTGATGTCCACCTGGTTAGCCACGAAAAAATCGGGCTTGCCGCCACTTCCGCCCACGGGTGAGAGGGTCAGGCGATTCCAGAAGCGACTGCCGTCGTGACGATAGTTGATCAGCTCGCCGCTGTAGAACTGGCCCTGCTCCAAGGCCTGGCGGATACGCAACACCTCGGCCGGATCCGTATCGGGCCCCTGAAGAAAGCGGCAGTTGAAGCCAATCGCCAACTGCTTCGTGTAACCGGTGATTCTGGTGAAGGCATCATTGACATAAACAAGCGGAGCATCTGGCTTGCGCATATCAGCAATCGCGATGCCGACGATCGAGTTGTCCACAGCAGTGCCGAAAAGCGAGAGCTCCTGTAGCTGGTCGCTCATTCGGGCAGCAAGATCTGACTCGCGCTCATGCACGCTCTCCAGCTTTCTATTGATGGTCCGGAGATTACGGCTCTGACGCTGAAAGACACCTGCGGAAACGACCGACAGAACGCCGAGCAAGGAAACGTAACCAAAAAGACCATTGAGGTTGCCGAAGCTGTTCACGAGCAAACCCCTGACCGTAACCTCCTGAATGCCACGGATGTCACCCACCTTCCAATCGCGCTTGGGCGAATCAGGATGGGCGTTGTGGCAGGTGACACAGGCTTGCCGCATGATCACCGGTGTAGCCAGACGGTAGGAGGATCGACCTAACCCATTGCCGGAAAGCTCGGTGAAGGTTGTGCGGCTGGGATCATCACGGAATGCACGTATTGCATTCACCTCAAAATCATCCAAAGAACGAAGAACCCTCTTGGCGAAAGGATAGTCGGAGATAAATTCATAGGAGATACGTCCATCACTGTGGGCATTATCGAACAGGGCTCCAAGCTCAATCGACAGAGTGGCCGGAATCGGGATACCTCCATGCACATCACGATAGTTCTCGGAATACACAGCCTTGCCATCGGCAGCCTGAAGCCGCGCAATCACGTTGTCTGCATAGTAGGAGCGGATATCGGTAGCAAGAGTGGAAACTTCCTCCGCATGCATCTTCATCTGGGCCAAGGTGGCGTTGGAGATGGCACGGATCATTACCAGCGGCAATAAAAGCAGAGCCGCAAGCAGAAGCCAAAGAACGGTTTCCGGCCGCAGAATGAGTTTGAGAAGCCGTTGAAGCCTGCTCCACAAGCCGTGCGCGAGCCGGCCAGGGGTCAACGAATTTTTATTGCGGGTATGGGGAGCCAAGCCGGTCAACAACCCTTTCTGCCATGCCTGCCAGGGTAGCTCTGTGAAGGAGCCCACCGCTTCCCCGCGTGGGGAAACGGTCTGGTAACCGTCGCTTTCGCTTAGATCCTGGTTGGTGCGGCTGCAAGCTCGCGGAAGAGGTTCAGAAGCCGGTGAGCAGCCAGGCGGCCATCAGCAGAACCCCCAGAACCACGGTGAGGGCATAGGCCTGGGAGCGTCCGGAGGTGGTGAAGCTCAGACGCCTGGCCCCCTGGAGGGCAACGGAACCGGTGGCGCTGCTGAAGCCGTCGACCAGACGCTCATCCATCCAGGCACTGAGCCGAGCCAGGCCTACCACCAGGCCTACCACGGTGCGGTGGTAGAAGCTCTCAGTCTGCATATCGTGGGCGAGCCAGTCCTGGAGGCCGCCGAGAGCTGCCGGCAAGTGGGCCAGGGGATGGGGCCTGAGATAGAACACAGCGGAAAGGCCGCCACCCACGAGGGTGGAGATCAGCAGGGGAACCGCCAGCGGGCCCCACCCCGGCAGGGGGGAGAGGGCGAAGACCCCGTTGATCACCAGCAGCTGGGGCATGTGCAGCACCAGGCCCATCAGCACGAAGGTGGGCAGGGCCATCAGCCACAGCACCTCCGGGGAGCGGGTGGTGAACACCGAAGGGCGTCCGCCCCAGATCAGGCCGAACACCCGGATCAGACCGGCACTGATGAGGGCATTGGTGAACAGCACAAGGACGCCGAGCAGCAGGGGATGGGAGCTCTCGGCCGTCAGCTCCATGAGCTCGCTCAGGGCGGCGAAACCACCGAACGGAGGCAGGGCCATCAGACCGGCGGCGCCGGTGAGGAAAGCCAGGCCCATCAGCGGTCGCTTGCTCCAGAGGCCACCCAGCTGGGTGAGGTCCTGGGTGACGTTGGTGATCACGATGGCGCCGATCACCATCAGCATGAGCGCCATCGGCAGGGGGTACACCAGCATCAGGTGATCGGCCACGCTGATGCCGCCCAGACCCACCGCCACGAACAGCAGGCCGAGCCAGCTGCTCACCAGGAAGGAGAGGGCCCGTTTCACATCGATCTGGGCCAGGGCGATCAGAGAGGCCACCAGAGCCGTGGTGCCGCCCACGATCACCAGCACGGTCTGCACCAGCGGGCTCAACTCGATCAGGGGTTCGAGGCGCAGAAGCACCCAGGCGCCACCCACCACCACCACGGAGTTGCGCAGCACGGTGGAGGGCAGAGGGCTCTCCATCGCCTCATCCAGCCAGAGGTGCAGGGGGATCTGGGCGCACTTGCCCATCGGCCCGGCGATCAGGGCCAGCAGGATCAACGGCAGAATCTGGGGGAGGGGGTTGCCGTTGTTTACCTGATCGGCCGCCCAGGCCTGCAGCCCGTGGAAATTCCAGGTGCCGGTGATGGGCAGCAGGGCGATCACCCCGGCCAGAAGGATGAGGTCGCCGATTCGCTTGGTGAGGAAAGCGTCCCTCGCCCCCTTCACCACCAGCGGCTGGTTGTACCAGGTGCCCACGATCAGGTAGGTGCCGAGGGTGAGCAGCTCGAGGATCACGTAGCTGAAGAACAGCGAATCCGTGAGCACCAGGGCGCAGAGGCCGGCCTCGAAGAAGCTCAGCGAGCCGAAGAAGCGGGGCCAGCCCCAGTCCATCTCCAGATAGCCGATCGCATAGATCTGCACCAGCACATGCAGGCCGGTGATCACCGTCATCGCGATCAGAGCCGGCTCGGTGATCAGGCCATCGAAGCCCACCCGCAGGCCGGCGGTGTCCAGCCAGGTCCAGCCGAAGGTGAGCGGCTTGTAGAGGGCGGCGGCACCGGCGGCGGAATTGGAGTGCAGCGCCATCAGGGCGGAGGCGCTGTGCACGAACGCCACGCTCACCAGGGTGAGGTTGAGATAGCCGCAGGGCCGGGGCCCCGTGCGCGAGATCAGCCCCGGCGACCACAGCAGCGAAAGCAGCGACGCCACCAGGGGATAGAGGGGGACCAGCCAGGCCGTCTGGGCGGGAAGGAGGGTCATGCAGGCAGGAGAGGACGCCGCCGGATGGCGAGCCATTGATGGGGAACCCTAAAGAGGGGGCAGCGGCCCTGGGGGCGCCAGAGGAGCGGAACTCCCAATGGGCCTGCCAAGCACGGCTTATCGATCCCGGCTGGACTGCGAAGATGAAGCAATTCCGAGACTTCGCCGCCCTTGGCCTGTCCGAAATGCGGCTGCCGGATGGTGACCAAGGTGGGGAGCGGCAGCAAAGCGAAACTCGTGTGCTCCGACTGCGGCCGCTCCCTGGACACCACCGTGCTGGTGGAGGAAAGGCGGCGCAGTTGGCAAGCGGCCCTGTTCCTCGGGCTCCTGGCCCTGGGGGGAGCGTTGCTGTTTGTGCTGGGGTCGATGACGGAACGGATCGATGGCGGGCCTGGCACGCGGGAGGCCAGCCCGGGCCTGGGCGAGGAGAAGGAGTCCGGGGGCGAATGAGGGCTCAGCGGCGCCCGCTGCGGCGCCCCCGGGCCCGCCGCCAAAGCCAGACGCCCATCGCCAGCAATGCTGCTGCCCCGAGAATCTGGCCGAAACGGGCGAGGGGCTCACTGCCCTCCACCCCATGGCGCCAGCCGGCTCCGAGCCCCTGGCCGGCAAGGGTGAGGGCGCTCAGCCACACCAGGCTGCCGGCGCCGCTCCAGAGCAGGAAGGCGGGCTGGGGCATCAGCTCGATGCCCGCCGGCAGGGAGACGAACGGGCGAATGCCCGGGATCAACCGACCCCAGAACACCACCGCTCCGCCATGGCGGGAGAACCAGCGGCGGCTGGCGGCCAGATCCTCGGCGCGCAGGCCCATCCAGCCGCCGTGACGCGCGAGCAGCCTCTCCAGGCGGCGTTCATCCACCAGCCGACCCACGCCATACCAGAACCAGGCGCCGGCGAGGGTGCCCACCAACCCGGCCAGGATCACCGGCACGAAGGAGAGATGCCCCTGGTGGATCAGGAATCCACACAGGGGCATCACCATCTCGGAGGGGATGGGCGGAAACAGGTTCTCGAGCAGCATCAACCCTGCGATCAGCAGGTAGGCCCGGCGGGGGTCGCTGCGCACCGCCGCCTCGAGGGCGGCGGTGAAGTCGTCGGCGATCAGGGAGAGATCCAAGGCTGGAAGCTAAGGGCCCTGGCTCAGGTGTCGGCGGAAACCCGCCGGCGCCTGAGCCGCACCAGCTTCTCGATCTCCAGATAGAAGAAGAACAGCACGCTCACCCCCACACAGATGCTCAGGTCACGGCCGGAGAGCGGCACGGTGCCGAAGAAGGAGGCCAGCGGAGGCACGTAAAGCAGCACGAGCTGGAGCGCGGCGGTGACCAGAACGGCCCACAGCAGCCAGGGGTTGGAGAAGGGGGCCACCCGGATCAGGGGCAGCTCGCTGCGGGCCGAGAGCGCATGGCCCATCTGGGCGAGGCAGAGGGTGGTGAACACGATCGTGCGCCAGGGGCCCTCGGGGCCGTAGGTGCGGTAGGCCCACACCATCAGGGAGATCACGAAAATGGCGAACACCACGCCGATGCGCAGGATGTAGGAGCCCACGCCGCGGGCGAAGATCGATTCCCCGGGCTGGGCCGGTCTGCGCTGCATCAGACCCTCCTCCCCGGGCTCGAGGGCCAGGGCCAGGGCCGGCACGCCATCAGTGACCAGGTTCATCCACAGGATCTGAAGCGGCGTCATCGGCACCCCCACCAGCCCCACCAGAGGGGCGGCGGCGATCGTGATCAGCTCACCGACATTGCTGCCGAGGATGTACTTCACGAAGCGGCGGATGTTGGCATACACGAGCCTTCCCTCCTCCACCGCGTTCACGATCGTGGCGAAGTTGTCGTCGAGCAGCACCATGGAGGAGGCCTCCTTGCTCACCTCGGTGCCGGTGATGCCCATCGCCACGCCGATGTGGGCCTGCTTGAGGGCAGGTGCGTCGTTGACGCCGTCGCCGGTCATGGCCACCACTTCCTTGCGGGCCTGCAGCGCCTTGACGATCCGCAGCTTCTGCTCGGGCGCCACCCGGGCATAGATGTTGCAATGCCCCACCAGCTCCTGAAGCCCGGCATCGTCGAGCTGCTCGAGTTCCCGGCCGAGCACCACTTCGCCATCGGTGGCCACCAGGCCGATACTGGCGCCGATCGCCCGGGCGGTGAGGGGATGGTCGCCGGTGATCATCACCGGCCGGATACCGGCCTCACGGCAGCGGGCCACCGCCAGCGGCACCTCCGGCCGCGCCGGATCCAGCTGGGCCATCAGGCCGAGCAGCACCTGGTGCTCCAGCTCATGCTCGGGGCTGGGATGGTGGGGGGCGCAGGCGAACGCCAGCACCCTCAGACCGCCGGCCGCAAGTTCGCGGGCCTGGTCGAGCCACCACTGGCGCTCGGCCTCGCCCATCCCCACCACGCCGGCACCATCGAGCCAGCGGTCGCAGGTGGCGAGGATCACTTCCGGGGCCCCCTTGCTGATCATCAGGGTGCGGGACCCCTCAGCCACGGTTCCAAGGGGGGCCTGGAGCTTGCCATCCGTGTCGCGCACCCACACCGCCATGAGCTGACGCTCGGAGCTGAAGGGAATCTCCGCCTCACGCAGGTAGTGCTCCCGCAGGCCGAAGCCGTCAATGCCGGCCTTGGCCCCCACCACCACGAGGGCCCCCTCGGTGGGATCGCCCAGCACCTCCCAGTCGCCCTGCTCGTCCCGGCGGAGTTCGGCATCACTGCAGAGCACACCGGCCTGCAGCAGCAGCTCCCGGGCGCCGGCCACACTGCCGGCGCGGGCGCCGGACGGCGGGGCCAGGGGCGAGGGGGTGAAGCTGCCCGTGGGGACATAGCCATGGCCACCCACCGCCACCGCTTCGGTGCCGCAGCGCAGTTCCTGCACGACCTGGCGGTTCTGGGTGAGGGTGCCGGTCTTGTCGGTGCAGATCACGGTGACCGATCCGAGCGCTTCCACCGCCGGCAGGCGGCGGATCAGGGCGGCGCGCTTCACCATCCGCTGGGTGCCGATGGCCAGGGTCACGGTGATCACCGCCGGCAGGCCCTCGGGAACGATGGCCACCGCCATCGAAAGGGCCACCTCGAGCAGATCGAGCAGGCTCTGGCCCATCGCCCAGCCGCCCAGCACCACCAGCGCCACGAGCGACAGGGCGGACACCACCAGCACGTTGGCCAGGCCGTCGAGCCGTTCCTGCAGCGGCGTGGCCTCACCGCCGGCGCTGCTGATCAGGCCGGCGATCTGGCCGAGCTCAGTGCCCATGCCGGTGGCCGTCACCACCGCGGTGCCGCGGCCGCGGGCCACCTCGGTGCCCTGGAACAGGCAGTTGCTGCGCTCGAGCACCGGGGTGGACTCCTCCAGCACGAGGTCGGCCCGCTTTGCCACCGCCTCGGCCTCACCGGTGAGCGCCGCCTCGCGCACCCCCAGCTCGGCCACCTCCAGCAGCCGCGCATCGGCCGGCACGCGGTCGCCCGCCTCCAGTCGGATCAGGTCGCCGGGAACGAGCTGCTCGCTGTCGAGGCGCTGCCATTCGGAGTCCCGGCGCACCTGCACCATGGGCACCGCCATCTCGCGCAGGGCCTGCAGGGCCTTCTGGGCCTGGCTCTCCTGCAGATAGCCCAGCAGGGCATTCAGGCCCACGATCAGCACGATCGCGATCGCGTCCTTGGGGAAGCGCTGGTTGACGTGGGCGATCACCGCCGACACCGCCGCCACCGCCAGCAGCATGATCAGCATCACGTTGCTGAGCTGGTCCCAGAGGATGCGCAGATTGCTACGTCCGGGGTCGAGCTCAAGGCGGTTGGGGCCCTGACGGGCCAGCCGCTCGGCCGCCTGGGCGGTGGTGAGGCCCTCGCTGCCGCTTTCGAGCCTCCTGCGGCATTCCTGGGGATCCAGCGCGTGCCAGGGCGTCAGAGGAGCCTTCGTGGCGGCGGGAGTGGAGGTCAAGGCGGGGGGCCGTTCTGGGCCGAAGGTAAGCCCAGTGGAGCAGGGGGGGTAGGTTTTCGTTCCTGACCCTGCGCCGCTTCGATGGTGCGCTTTCCCGATCCGGAAGCCCTGCGCCGGGCCGTGATCGGCAATCCCCTGCCCACCAGCGCCCACCATGAAGAGCGCTACAGCAACGCCGAGGCGTTGGCGATCCTCAGTTCCGATGCCCTCTCCTCGGTGGCCTACGCCACCCAGGAGATCGTGCTGGTGCTGGGCATGGCGGGCGCGGCGGCCCTGCGCTTCTCCCTGCCGATCACCGCCCTGATCGTGGGACTGATGGTGATCGTGGCCACCAGCTACCGCCAGACGATCCGGGCCTATCCCAAGGGCGGCGGCTCCTACCGGGTGTCGCAGGAGAACCTCACCCCCCTCACCGGGCTGGTGGCCGGCGCCTCGCTCTCGATCGACTATGTGCTCACCGTGGCGGTGAGCATCGCCGCCGGCATCGCCGCCCTCACCTCGTACATCCCCGACCTGGAAGCCCAACGGGTACCGCTGTGCCTGCTGGCGGTGCTGCTGGTGATGGTGGCCAACCTGCGGGGGGTGAGTTCCAGCGCCCGGCTGCTGAGCGTGCCCACCTATGCCTTCATGGCCGTGGTGATGACGCTGCTGGTGGCGGGGGCCGTGAAGACCGGGCTGGGCCAGCTGGACGCCGTGCCGCTGGCGGCGCAGCAGCGGCTGCTGGAGCAGGGAAACGAGAGCGGGATGATGGCCATCGGCCCGGTGCTGCTGATGCGGGCCTTCAGCTCCGGCTGCGCCGCCCTCACCGGCATCGAGGCGATCAGCGACAGCGTGATGGCCTTCCGGCCGGTGGAATGGCGCAACGCCCGACGGGTGTTGGTGGTGATGACGGTGATGCTGGCCGTGATGTTCGGCGGCATCAGCGCCCTGGCCCACCAGAGCGGCGTGGTGTATCTGGAGAACGGCCCCACCCTGCTTTACCAGCTGGGGGAGAGAGTGTTCGGCAACGGTCTGCTGCTGGCGCTGCTGCAGCTGGCCACCCTGATGATCCTGCTGCTGGCCGCCAACACCGCCTACGCCGATTTCCCGCGGCTGGCAGCATTCCTGGCCCAGGACGGCTACCTCCCCCGCCAGCTCTGCACCCTGGGTGATCGGCTGGTGTTCAGCAATGGCATCTTCGCCCTGAGCGCCTTCGCCGCTCTGCTGCTGGTGATCTTCCAGGGCAGCGTCAGCCGCCTGATCCCGCTCTACGCGGTGGGGGTGTTCATCAGCTTCACCCTCTCCCAGGCCGGCATGGTGAGGCACTGGTGGCGGCTGAAGGGCCCGGCCTGGCGGCACAAGGCCCTGATCAACGGCCTGGGCGCCCTGATCACCGGCGTGGTGATGGTGGTGCTGCTGATCAGCAAGTTCAGGCATGGCGCCTGGGTGGTGGTGGTGGCGATCCCGATCCTGGTGAGCCTGTTCCTGCGCATCCGCCGCCACTACGACCACGTGGCCCGGCGGCTGCGGATGTCCGCTGACGTGAAGCTGATGCTGCCGCCACCGCCGGGAGCCGGGGGCACCGCCACCGTAGTGCTGGTGGGCCAGCTGCACCGGGGCACCTTCGAAGCGCTCTGCTTCGCCCGCTCCGTGGCGAGCGAACTCGTGGCCGTGCACGTGGACCTGGGAGACGGCAAAGCCGCCACGTTCCGGGAGCAGTGGCTGCGCCAGCTGCCCGAGGTGCCGCTGGTGATCCTCGAGTCCCCGTACCGATCGCTGGTGGAACCTGTGGTGAACTTCGTGAAGCAGTTCGAGTCCGACCACCACAAGGATCGGCAGCGGTTCTGCATGATCGTGCTGCCGGTGTTCGTGACCCGGCATCGCTGGGAGAACCTGTTGCACAACCAGTCCACGATCCTGCTGCGCCAGGCGCTGCGCGCGCGGGGCACCCGGGTCGTGACCACGGTGGGGTTCTACCTCTGATGAGCGCGTTTCTGCAGGTGGCCGCCACCGCTCCCGGGCTGCTCACCCTGGCGGTGTTCGGCGGCTCGATCGTGCTGTTCGTGACGGGCTGGCTGGCTCCGGAGGTGACGGGGTTGCTGGCCGCGGCCCTGCTGGTGACCTTCCGGGTGCTCGATCCCGACGAGGCGGTGCAGGGTTTCGGCAGCCCCGCCCTGATCACCCTGATGGGGCTGTTCGCCGTGTCGGCGGGCCTGTTCCGGAGCGGTGGCCTCGACCGGCTGCGGGCCCTGATCGGCTCCGACTCCGTCCGCACCCCCCAGCGCATGATCGCCCTGCTGGTGGGGGTGGTGGGGCCCATCTCCGGCTTCATCCCCAACACACCGATCGTGGCCACCCTGCTGCCGGTGCTGGAGGGCTGGTGCCAGCGGCGGCGGATCTCGCCCTCGAAGGTGCTGCTGCCCCTCTCGTTTGCCACGGTGCTGGGGGGCACGATCTCCCTGCTGGGCACCTCCCCCAACCTGCTGGCCAGCGACGTGAGCCGCCAGCTGGGCTTTGGCTCGCTCGAACTGTTCAGTTTCACCTCGATCGGCATCCCCCTCTGGCTGCTGGGGAGCCTCTACCTGCTGTGGGCTTCCGAGCGGCTGCTTCCCGACCGGGGCAGCGGCGACGACGACCTGCTGGCCGGGCTGGCCCGGGAGGGGTATCTCACCGACGTTCTGATTCCTCAGGGGTCGGGGCTGATCGGCCAGTCGCTGCACAACAGCCGCCTGCAGCGCCGCTTCGATGTCGACGTGCTGGAGCTGCACCGGGGCGATCGCAGCTTCGGCGCTCCCCTGGCCGACGTGACGCTGGAGGCCGGCGACCGGCTGCTGCTGCGCTGCAATCGTGAAAACCTCCTGCGGCTGCAGCAGGAGCACACCGTGACCCTGGCTCCGGTGGACGACACCGAGGACGATCTGCGCGAGCTGGCCGGCCAGCCCGGTTCCCCCCAGCGGGTTGTGGAAGTGCTGCTGCCGAACGGGTCGACGATCGCGGGCACGAGCATGCGCGAGCAGCGCTTCCGCCAGCGCTACAACGCCACCGTGCTGGCGGTGCGCCGCGGCAACCAGGTGCTGCGGGAACGGCTGGGGAGAGTGGTACTCCAGCCCGGCGATGTGCTCCTGCTCCAGGCCCCGCTGGACGCCATCCGCGGCATGCAGTCGAACAACGACCTGGTGCTGCTGGAAGAACTGGAGAAAGACCTTCCCACCACCGATCGCAAGTGGGTGGCGGTGGTGGTGGCGGCCCTGGTGATCCTGCTGCCGCTGTTCAAGGTGATCAACCTGATGGCGGCCGTGCTGCTGGCGGTGGCCGTGATGGTGGCCACCGGCTGCCTGCGGCCGGGGGAACTGCAGCGGGCCGTGCGCTGGGACGTGATCCTGCTGCTGGGCTCCCTGTCGTGCTTCAGCGCCGCCATGCAAAAGACAGGCCTGGCGGAGGCGATGGCCACCGACCTGCTCCGCTCCCTGCAGGACTGGCCGCCCTACGCGGTGCTGCTGGTGGTGTTCGTGCTGGCTCAGGTGTTCACCGAAGCCCTCAGCAACGGCACCACCGTGGTGCTGCTGATGCCGATCGCCACCGAACTGGCCAAGGGGCTGGGGCTGCCGCCGATGGCCTTCATCTTCGCGATCGTGTTCGCTGCCAGCCAGAGCTTCCTCACCCCGATCGGGTATCAGACCAACCTGATGGTGTTCGGCCCGGGCCGCTACCGCTTCCTCGACATGACCCGCTACGGGGCCCCGCTCACCCTGGGGCTGGCGGTAGTGGTGCCCTGGCTGATCTGCCGGCGTTTCGGTCTCTGAGCCGATGCCACCGGTCGTTCGCCCGCACCGAGCCCTGCTGGCCCTCGCCCTGCTGCTGGCGGTGCCCGGTGCGGGCACGGCGGGGCCGGTGCTCTACCTGGACACCTTCGTGGTGAGCACCTCCCGGGAGGAATGCCTGCGGGACATGCGGCGGATGCTCGAGGATGCTGGCCTGACGGGGCGCATCACACCGGTCACCTTCACCGATGCCCGCGGGAGAGGGATTCAGGATGGCTGGGATGCCCACCATCCCCGGCTGGATCTCAGCGCCTCCGTGAAGTGCGTGCCCACCGACGAGACCGGCGCCCTGGGGGTGTCGGGCCGGGATCCGCAGGCCACCTGGCGCTTGTACAGCGAACTGCACCGGCGGCTGCAGGCCTTCTGACGAGCTGGCCGGGCGGGGGCGTCCCTCCCCATCCCTCAAGGCCGCTCTCAGGGATGCAGGGAGCCCTCATCGGGGATCGCCGGCTCCCGCTCGAACCGCTCTTCCGCTCGGGACAGCAGTCGGGGCAACACCAGCAGCACCACCACCAGCAGCAGGGCGCCCAGGCCGAACTCCACCACCCCCTTCACCATCCGATCGAAGGGGATCCAGCGCCCGCCCACCCAGGCCAGGCTCACCATGGTGCCGGCCCAGAGCACGGCACCCGCGGCATTGAAGAAGGCGAAGCGTGGCCAGGGCATCCCCACGGCCCCGGCCATCGGGCCGGCGATCACCCGCAGCACGGCCACGAAGCGGCCGAGCAGCACCGAGGTGCCGGCATGGCGCAGGAAACGGGCGCGCAGCCTCTCCAGCTGGTCGGGTGACTGGCGCAGCAGCCCACCCACCCGCAGGATCAACCCCCAGCCGGCTCGGCGCCCCACCCAGTAGCCGAGGTTGTCGCCGAGCATCGCTCCGCCCGCCGCGGCACCCATCACCCCGGCCAGGCCGAGCTGACCGCTCCCGGCGGCATAGCCCCCCAGCAGCGTCACCGTCTCGCCCGGGATCGGCAGGCCGGCGTTCTCCAGCAGCATCGCCAGGAAGATCAGGCCGTAGCCCCAGCGCCGCAGGAGTTCGCCGAGAGCATCGGGGTCGACACCGCCGTGAAGGAAGGGAAGTTCGATCACGGTGAAGAAAGACCCGGCGCAGCGCAACCGAGCAACCCTATCGGGCTGGGCGGATCAGCCGGAGGGCTGGATTCCCGTCAGAGACGGCCCCGCCAGAGCCAGCGACGGCAGTGCAGCGGGGAGCGGTGCGGGCCCGGCCAGGTGAAACGGGGAAGCGCCAGGGAGGAACTGGCCCGGGTGATCGGCTGGCCCGCCACCGTGGCCACCTGACGGACGTGGCGGGCGCAGATCTCGGCATCGCCGGGCAGGCGGCTGTCGAAGGGATAGGAAAACGAGGTGGGCCGGGTCCCCAGGACGATCTGCAGCGTGTCGAGGGAGCGCACCAGCTCCCGCTCGAAGCCGGCGGCGTCGATCGCCCGTCGGGGAAGGTGCTGGTGGCCGTGGCTGCCGATCTCGTGACCGCCGCCATGGGCGCGCCGCACATCTGCGGCCGTGGGGTAGTGGGGGCAGAGTTCGGCGGCGGCGGCCTCCGCTTCCCCCAGGTGCGCGAGCAGCGGTTCAAGCTCCGCCCAGGCGCAGCACTCCCGCAGAAAAACCACCATCTCCGCCTCCGGCACCGCCGCCGCGGCCGGCAGGCGGCGCCGCGCCGCCGCGGCCAGGGCGGCGGCCCGCCGGGGCTCGGCCCCATGCCAGTAGAGAAGGTGCTCCCAGATCGGCCGGTCGGCATCGATCAGGGCAGTGGACTGGAAGAAAGTGGCGGGGATGCCCAGGCGCTCCAGCACCCCCAGGCCGTGGGTGTAGTTGTCGCGCAGGCCATCGTCGAAGCAGACGATCACCCCCAGTTGATGCGGCGCCGGGAAGGTGCCCGCCAGCAGATCAGCGAAGGTGAGGAACAAGGCACCCTGACGCCGGAGAAAGTCGAGTTCCGCCTCCAGGGCGGCGGGGGGGATCGGCGGCACCCCGAAGCGATCGAGCACCGGCGCCCGTCCCGGTTCATCCACCCGGTGGTAGAGCAGACAGTGGATGCGGCCGGAGCACTGCCGACGCCAGAGCGGATCGAAGGGAGGCAGGAACAGCAGATCGAGGCTGCGGTTCCCCAACCGCCCCAGCTGACGCCTCAGGCCGCCGCTCATGCCGCGCTCCCCCCAGCGGGTCCCACCACCCGCACGGCCGCATCACGGCGTGCTCGGTCGGCCAGGTAGTCCCGCACCAGGCCCGCCTCCATGCGGCGGCTGGCGGCGAGCCGCTGCCAGAGCTCGTAGTCGTAGCCGGTGCGGCGCAGGAACAGCTTGCCCGTCTCCCACTGGGGCACGCGCTGCGCCCGGCCCTGGGCGAGGAGATGGGCGGCTTCGATCAGCCGTTCGATGCCGACGTGGAAGGTGCGCAGGTCGAGGGTCTCGAAGTCGTCGTCGGGCTCGGGCGGCACCTGGGCCGAAAGGATGATGTCGCCGCTGTCGATGCCGGCGTCGATGTGGTGCACGGTCACCCCCACGAGCTCGGGGTGGCCCTCCAGCACCATGTAGAGGTTGCAGTTGGCGCCGCGGGAGTAGGGCGAGAGGCCGGTGTGGAGGTTGACGATCCCCAGGCGGATCGTGGGCAGCAGCTCAAGAACCGGAGCCCGCAGCAGCTGGGTACCGTTCACCAGTACCAGCTCGGGGCGGAGGTTGCGGAGGAAGGCCACCACCTCCGGAGCATTGATCGCGCTGGTGCGCAGCAGGGGGGCGCCGGCGGGCGGGAACGGGGAGGAGTCGTGGGAGGGGAAGAGCCGCTGGCGCAGGGCCTCGGCACGGCGCTCCCTCCGCGGCAGGAACAGCCGGGCCGCCAGGTAGCGGAGCAGGGTGCGGGGCCGGCGGTAGCGCCCCAGGCGGGAGCGCAGGCTGCCGCGGGCCTGTGGAGGAGGCTCCTGCAGAACCACGCCCACCAGCTGGAACTCCTCGGCCGCCCGCCGGACGAGGTGGCGCTGATAGAGGCCCTCGCAGCAGAGCACAACCACCCGTAGACCCCGGGCCTCGGCGCTGGGCGACGGATGCTCTGGCAACGGAACGGACGAGGTCGTTGCCGCCACCTTATGGCGCAACTCTCCTCAGTCGGCGCCAACGCACGGTCTGCCACACCAGGAAACTCAGGAGCAGCGGCAGGGCTCCGGCCAGGATCACAAGCCGATACTCGTCGGTCCAGGTGGAGGCAGAGGTGAGCAGCAGTTGCTCGCCCAGATAGAGCACGTAGAGGCCCACGAGAATGCCGCCTTCAAGCCGGGAGATCACCCCGCCGGTCCAGAAGATCGGCAGGCAGGCGATGGTGGTGAGCACCATGATCGGCAGGTCGCGGCTGATCAACACCGGATCCACGCTGAGCCCGCGGGGGCCGGACACGGTGGCGCAGAGGCCGAGGATCACCAGCTGGTTGAGCAGGTTGCTGCCCACCACGTTGCCGATCGCCAGATCGGCCTTGCCGCGGTACGCGGCCACCAGCGAGGTCACCAGCTCGGGCATGGAAGTACCGGCGGCCACGATCGTGAGGCCGATCACGGTTTCGCTCACCCCGAGCATCTGGGCGGCGGCGATGGCGCCCTTCACCAGCATCTGTGAACCCACCACCAGCAGGACGAGGCCGCCGGCGAGCTTGAGGGCCGCGATCGGTGGGGTGGCCGCGTCGCCCTCGTCCAGGTCCTCGCTCTCGTCGGGGTTCTCGCCGGCCGTGCGCATCTCCCAGATCACGTTCATCACCGTGGCGGTGAGCAGCGCGACCCCGGCCTGCCAGGTGACGCGACCGCCGGAGGCCATGCCCCACACCGCCATCGACACGCCGAGCAGCAGGGGCACATCACGCTTCACCAGCCGGCTCTTCACCCGCAGCGGCACCACCAGCGCGCTCATGCCGAGCACGATCATCACGTTGAAGATGTTGCTGCCCACGATGTTGCTCATGGCGATCGCATCGCCGCCGGCACTTCCCTGCAGGGTTGAGAGCAGGCTCACGAAGAGTTCGGGGGCGCTGGTTCCCAGGGACACCACCGTGAGGCCGATCACGATCTGGGGGATGCCGAGCAGCAGGGCCAGGGCCACGGAGCCGGCCACGAACAGCTCGCCGCCAGCGAAGAGCAGGCCGATGCCGACAAGAATCAGAACGGCGCTGATGAGGAAAGTCATGCCCGCAGGTGATTGAGTCGGATTCTGGTCCACGCCGTGGACCGGCGCCGTCAACCAGGGGCCTTTGCGCCCCCAGAATTCCCCCCAGCCGCTGCCACCCATGGCCATCCGTCCGGTGCTGCGACTCGGCGATCCCCGCCTGCGCCTGCCCTCGGCGCCGGTGGAGCGCTTCGACACCCCGGAGCTCCAGGCCCTGGTGGCCGACCTGCGCGACACGATGGCGGCCACAGGCGGCGCCGGCCTCGCGGACCCCCAGATCGGCGTGCCCCTGAGGGTGGTGATCTATGGCATCACGGCCAATCCCCGCTACCCCGAGGCGCCACCGATCCCCGAAACCGTGCTGGTCAACCCCCGGCTCACGCCCCTGGGGGAGGAGCAGCAGCTGGGCTGATTCCCTGAAGGCTCAAAGGAGGGCTCAAGCTGCGGTCGGCGGCGGATCAGGGTTGCCGCGGCGGGCCCGGGCCACCAGCAGCAGTCCCGCCAGCATGAACCCCAGGAAGCTGAGCAGCATCAGATCCTGATGACCCAGCTCGCTGGCGGTGTAAGCGATCGCCACCGCGCTCACCGCCACCAGGCTGGCCGACGCCACCCCCCGCCGCCGCCCGCGGCCGGATCCGGGCAGGGGTGTTTGCAGGGCTGCGATCGCTACCAGCCCGTACACCAGCAGGAACGCAAGGACCGCGAAACCGCCAAGGGCGGCGAAGAGCTGGTCAGGGGTTCGTCCGAGCAGCTCGAAGGTGCCGCCGATCAGCAGCAGAGGAATGGTGCAGCAGAGCAGGGCCCGGGCCGGTGTGCCGAAGCGAGGGTGCACCACCCCCAGTCCGGGGGGCAGCACCCCGCACCGGGCCAGATGGAAGCCGATGCGGCCGAGGGCCGTGAGGCTGCCAAGGGTGCTGCCGAACAGGCAGAGGAACGCCCCGGCCTTGATCCAGGTGCCGGCACCCTGTTGGCCGAGGCGATCGGCCAGCAGGGCGATCGGGTCGAGGCTGGCGCGCTCGGCCGCCGTCAGCCAGCCCAGTCCCTCGGTGAGCACCACCGCCCAGACCAGGAACAGAGCACCGGCCAGGGCGACACCGATCCGCATCGCCCGCGGCACCACCCGGCTGGGATCGCGGGTCTCGCCGCCGAGGGTGGCGGCGCTCTCGAAGCCGATGAAGCTCAGCACCGCCACCATCAGGCCCGAGCGGATCGGGGCGGCGCTGTCCCCCACCGGATCAAGGGCCGCCAGATCGGCCCGGGAGCCGCCATGGCCGAGCACCAGCACACACAGCCCCAGCACGATCAGCACCGAGATCGCCTCGGTGGCGAGCATGGTGCGGGTGGAGAACTCCACGTCGCGGCGAGCCAGTTCCAGGCAGGTGAGGCCGCCGAGCGCGTAGCCCAGCAGAGGCACGTTGGGCCAGCCCACCATGCCGATCAGGTGGTTGAGGTAGGAGCCGAAGAACACCAGACAGGCGAGCATGGAGGCGCCGTATCCCAGCAGCAGGGCCCAGGCCGCAACGGCCCCGGACCGCGGGCCCAGTCCCACCTCCACGTAGCCGGCGATGCCGCTGGCACTGCCCGAGGTGCAGCGGAACAGCACCAGGGTCTCGGTGACCAGAACGATCAGCACCAGGGCGACGGCATAACAGATCCAGGTGGCACGCCCCGCGGTGGCCGCAGCCTGGGGAATGTTGATCACCGCCGTCAGGGTCAGGCCGATGGTGGCCACCGCCTGGGTGGTGACCGCCAGCAGCCCGAGGTGGCCGATCAGACGACCGGGTGCCTGGAGACTGGCATCACTGGGGCTGGGCATGGGCGGGCGACCGTGGACTCCAGGTTTGCAACGCCGGGCAGCGAAGACAATGGCGGCACAGGACCGCAGCCAGACGGATCCACAGCCACGGACCACCCATGGACCAGGCCAACGATCGAGTGACCCCCCACAGCCCCCGCTGGTGGGTGCCGGGCGATCTCGACGGCTTCCTGGGGCTGGGACTCGACAACCTGATCCAGATCCTGCTGATCGTGTCGCTCTGCCGCGGGGTGCTGGGCTATCCCGACCCGCTGATCTTCGGCACGATCCTGCCGGCGGCCGGCCTCAGCCTGGTGGTGGGCAACGTGGCCTATGCCCTCCAGGCCCGGCGGCTCGACCGGGCCGACGGCCGCGACGACCGCACGGCCCTGCCCTACGGCATCAACACGGTGAGCCTGTTCGCCTACGTGTTCCTGGTGATGCTGCCGGTGAAGCTCACCGCCCTGGGTGAGGGCCTCGATGAAGCCACCGCCGTACGCCTCTCCTGGCAGGCGGGCATGGTGGCCTGCCTGGGCTCCGGCCTGATCGAGGCGAGCGGGGCGTTCTGCGCCCAGCTGCTGCGGCGCTGGCTGCCCCGTGCCGCCCTGCTCTCCACCCTGGCGGGCATCGCCCTCGGCTACATCAGCCTCGGCTTTCTGCTGCGCACCTATGCCCAGCCGGTGGTGGGGCTGACGGTGCTGGCGGTGATCCTGGTGAATTACTACGGACGCCTGAAGCTGCCGATCCCCGGCGGGCTGCTGGCGGTGCTCGTGGGCATCGCCCTGGCCTGGAGCAGCGGCCTGATCCAGATCGATGCCTCGACCTGGGCGAGCGAATCGGCCCAGGTGGGGCTGCGGCTGCCCCAGCTCGAGCTGGCCAGCCTCTGGCAGGCCCGCGGCCAGCTGCTGCCCTGGCTGGGGGTGATCGTGCCGATGGGTCTGTTCAACGT
>JBKDPV010000024.1:0-42487 GCA_046342315.1 Cyanobacteriota bacterium | reverse complement strand
GTGGCACCTGATCGCCGCCACGCACAACCTGCTCAAGTTATTCAGGTTCCAGCGATCACAGCAGCAGGCGCTGGCGTCAGCAACTGGATGAGGGGCAGTGGCCCTGGCCAGAGCAGCCAGGGCTGATTCAGCCCTACGACGTCGGGCATGCTCTCCAGAAGAAAAAAGCCGCAGCAGTTCTGCTCAGGGGTGGAGGTCGGCGGGTCAGCCGGGCTGCTGCTCTATCGGCAACAAACTCCTAGGCCTTCCACTCCAGTTCGCTGTAGTGGCGCCATGCGCATCTCCGTGGTGGGATCGATCGCCAGAGAGCGGCGCAGGCGGTGGCTCAAGGTGCCCCCAGGTTGGGGAGGGCGCACTTCATCATGCGCCATTGAACCGCTGTCTGGAACAGGGTGAACGGCGGCGTGCGGGCCCGACGGCAGGGAGACGCATTCCGCACGGATTCCGACAGTTAGCGCCAACGAAGGATTCTCAGATGCGCGCCACGGAGCATGCCAAAGAGGCGGACAGAAAACGACTCGCGTGGATTAAGCCTTAGAGTGGCGCTGGCATCCAATGGCTGTGGCCATCCATGCATACATCCGTGATACTCCTTTCTCACGAACAGACAACAAATAAATCCTCATGATCGACAAACTCGTCGCCGCACATCTGTGGCATACCTGCTGAAGCCCTTGAGCCGGCTTGCCAGTCGCACCATGGTTAATCAGTACGCACACGAAGCTATGCGTCGACTCCTGATCACCACTTCATCCATCTGGCTGGTTCTCGACGCCCCGGTTTCAGCACAGACAATTCCCGACGCTCAGATGCGCGCCACGATTCTGGCGATGATGAGAGCCGGGGAAATCAATGGCAGCGTGAAGCGCAATTCAACGGCAGATTGCATGCACCAAGCAGGTGGCGAAAGCAGTCTGGCCCGGAATACAGCCATGGACTTTATCTTCCGATTCAATGGTGGGCCCACTGACTGGGCAGACCGACGCAATCGACCAACCCTCGAAACAGTGATTCTCGTCACACCTGACGGCAAGTCAGCAAAGGTCATGTAGAACGGGCCCGTCCGCAGCAGTGTGCATCCCTGAGCCAGCAGAACACCCTATAAGCAACCATCATGGCCAACCTCAAGCTGAACGGTGAGTGGAACGAGGTGAAAGACAAGATCAAGCACATCTATAGCAACCTGACCGAGAACGACCTTCACTACGTCGAAGGAGAGGAGGATGAACTGCTTGGCAGACTGCAAAGGAAGCTGGGGAGAACCCGGGATGAATTGCGCTACTTCATCGAAAGGCTATAGCCCAGAAAAAAAAGAGAGCCGAATGATGCAGGGACAAGACGCTTACCGATAGAAAGGTCATGAGACAATGAGCCGGATATAGGCACGGATATGCGATGAGATCAAGGTTCGATTAAAGCCGGCAATGGTATGACAGGCTGAAGTTAGTAACACAACCTACCGACAAGCACCTCTGCCCTGGACGCCGGTAGAACAGAACCCGACGTCCAGGGCAAGACCTTCCGCAGTGTGCTTCAGGGCTGCAGAAAACTCCCTGGCCCAGGCTGCTGGGAGTGACATCCATACCATCGACAGTCGGGAGGCAGCAAGTCGAGCACCTCCCATCCAAGAGAAACCCCCTGCCCCATGGCGATACGCACCTGTGACCATGCCGTGGGCGATCTCAACAACACCAGCTCTGCCGTGCAAAGCCCTTGAGGTGGGTCGAGCTGCTGGAGGCCCCGACTCATCGCCGCCTGCAAGACAAGGCCTACCACCTTTTCGCGCAGCGGGTGGAAGAACAACGGGCATGGCAACACCCGATCCAATGCAGAGATGCCGCAGCTTGGCCGAAACAACAGCGAGAAAGATCACTAGAACGAAGGTATACACCGCGAGGTGTTGCCTTCCAACTGATAGCAGCGCCTCGATCCCATGCCCAAAGCCCACCATGATCAAACGAATTCTTTCGCTGCTTTCGGTGACCGCCCTGATATTCTGCCTGATCATGCCGTCACCAGCCTTGGCTGCAAGCAGAGACATCAAGGCCAACCCTTCATCCACCGAAGCCCAGGTCGATCAGCAAGCTTGCTCCGATGCGGCCCGTGAAACCCCAAGCGGCAGTGAGAGTGGAAACACCAAGGTGAGTGGTGCAACCACCCGAGTTCTCAAGGCCGAAAGCGACCGAAAGGGATAGGCCACTGGCAGCGCATCCGCAGGGCTGAAGCCCCTCGACGCCACTGACCAGGCGCCTGAGTCTGCTTCACCGCCTGTCCCACCGCGGCGGAAGAACAGATCGCACTCCTGCGGGCAGAGCCCAGCGGCGGCTCCACCGGATGGCCTCGCGCCCGAGCCGGTGGAGTCCATGCAGCGTTCCGTCATCGACAGAAGGTTGAACCCCCTGAATAAGATCTATCTTCAATGATTGCCGCAGCTACTAGGGCGAGAGAGTTCGCTATTAAATCTACCTAATGCGTCCGGCAGGATTGGCTCCATGTGGCTACGAATTCAATGCGAATGGCAGTTCTTCTGCGAACAGACGGTGCCAGTCCTGGCCCTGGTTCATCCCCATGCCAGCCGTCGCAACGACCTCCTGGGGCCCGAGACGCTCTCCTTGACCCCCGATCGTGCCGCTGAGGTTCTGATGGACGCGGCTGGCAACCGCTGGTGCCGCTTCCTGGCCTCCAACGGCACCACCACCCTGCTCTACTCAGCCACGATCTGTGACCAGGGCCAGGCCGATCCCGTGGTAAAGAGTGCGGTCGAATGCCCACTCACGGCCCTGCCGATCGACACTTACCGTTTCCTCAATCCCAGCCGTTACTGCGACACCGACCGCTTGGCGTCGGTGGCCTGGGATCAGTTCGCCTCTGTGTCAAACGGTTGGTCAAGGGTTCAGGCCGTGTGCGACTGGGTACACCAACGGCTGCGGTTCGACTATGGGGCTGCCCGCTCCGACAAAACCGCCTATGACGCCATGGAGGAACGGGCCGGCGTCTGCAGGGACTTTGCTCATCTGGCAATCAGCCTCTGCCGCTGCCTGAACATCCCTGCTCGCTACTGCACCGGCTATCTCGGCTACACCGGCATCCCGCTGGGCGAAGCGCCTGTGGATTTCTCTGCCTGGTTTGAGGCCTATCTCGGCGATCGCTGGTATGTATTCGACGCACGTCACAACACTCCCCGGCTCGGACGGGTGCTGATCGCCCGTGGCCGGGACGCCGCCGATGTGCCCTTTCTGCGCACCTTCGGTCCCCATCAGCTACGCGGATTCCACGTCCTGACGGAGTCTCCAGCGATGGACAACTCTTCCGTGAGCCGGGATCTGGAGCACGCTGACGAACCGGCCCCCGCTCGCAACCCACGTCAGAATGGTTGGTGAGCGCCATCCGCCAGCAGCCCTTCACAAGACTACCCATGGAACCTGGAGCCACATCAGGGCTTGCCTCAGGATGACAGCAAGGATGCACCAAAAACCATGGGATCAGATGGAGGCTATGAACTGCGTTGCACCTCGAGTTACGGAGACGTCCATGGCCGATCGTGATCTGGCTGCTGATCACTTTCCTGAGCCTGGCCGAAGGCCCAGGCCTGTTCGCCGCCGAGCAGCCGATCGCCGGCATCTACACGATCGGACTGGAGATCATACTCTCCTTGCCCTTCCCTATGTTCGCCGTTGCAACCACTCTCATCAACAACCTCGTTCTTTATCCACGAACCCCAAGGTAGTCGATGTGACGATCTGCATGAGATCTCGGAGGGATTGCTCAAAACTGTCCTTTGGAGCACATCCCACGATTTCTCCGCGTATGCGGAAGTCGCCATCAGAATCATGCACCAGAAGCTAGGGCGGAAGAGACAGCTCAGCTCTGAGATGAAGACCTTCCAGCAGAATCCCGCGACAGCGATGATCGATCTCGTGGTCTTCAGGTTGACATAGACAAACCCTAGCCCCAGGCATGCAGCCACCTTGGGGTCTAATCTGGCCATGCACTCACAGGCCGAGCATTCACTGACGCTGAATTCCAGCAGTATCCCCATGTCTTCGTTCAATCAATCAACAACAGATTCTGTGTTTCCATTAACGCATTCGATGAAGAAGGTGGGATGAGGCACGGCCAAACTCGCCGATACGAATCCGGATGAAAATCCCCTGGAACCTTTGATTGGCATCCGTGCTTTCGCGCCTTCATGTAGTGCCCACTTCAGGACTTGACTCCTAGCGCCCTTCGGGAGAACTAGACCCTCCCTTGACTTTTACTCCCATGCTCCGTTTGTGCCGCAGATGAACGGCGAGGGAATCATCCCCTTTGCATCAACGGGGATGATCGAAGCATGCGTTTGGTTCACCAACCATGTCGGAAGCATTCGGTGATTATCTGCGCACGATCGGGCGGATCCCCATGCTGACACCGGCGGAGGAGCTCCATCTCGGTGGCGTGGTGCAGGAATGGCTCAGCCACCCCCACCCGGACCCGACCCTCGAGCGCCGCGGGCGGCGAGCACAGAAACGCATGGTCACGGCCAACCTGCGGCTGGTGGTCTCCGTCTGCCGCCCCCATCAGCAACGAATGCAGCACCAGGGGTTCGATCCGAGCGATCTGGTGCAGGCCGGTAATTTAGGCCTGATCCGGGCGGTGGAGCGCTTCGATCCCACCCGCGGCTACCGATTCTCCACCTATGCCTACTGGTGGATCCGTCAGGCGGTGGTCCGCCATGTTCAGGATCACGGGAGCGCGATTCGCATCCCTCCCCAGCTGAAAGACCTCGCACGCAAGGTGGAAAACCTGCGTGGCGGCCCAAAGGGGCCCATGCCCCTGGCCGAGATCGCGGCGGAACTGGGCGAAACGGAGCAGCGTCTGGTCTATGTGCTCCACACCGTTCAGAACAGCCGAGCACTGTCCCTCGATCAGCCCCTGGGGGAAGCCGAGGGGGACGGCAACCTGCTCAATCGGGTCGGTGACGGTCGGGAGTTGCACGAGCCACAGAACTACACCTGGCTGCATCAGGAACTGGCCCGTCTGTCGAGCCTGGAGAGAGAGATCCTTGACCTTCGCTACGGCAGCGACGCCAACCTGACCTTGAAGACCGCCTCTGAGAGCATCGGCATACCACGAGACCGCCTTAAGCGGATCGAGCGTCGGGCCCTCGACAAGTTGCGGCACCGGGTGGGGCCCATGCTCCACCCCGCCTGAAGGAAGGCGCCCCATGTGGGGGCGCCACAGCACCCGGTTGCAGATCATCACCTTCCGGGGACACCTCCGCAGATGATCGGTGAGTCCGGCATGGTGAACAGAGCAGTGCCACCCTGGAAGCTCTGGATCGTTTCCCAGGTGAAAGGCGCATAACCCCTGTACTGGAGAGGAGACCCTTCGGTTCGAGAGCCTGCGGCAGCATCAGGGCCACCGCAGGTGTCTCCGGAGATCGTGCCTGGAGTGGAGGCTCAGATCCGGTGAACCGCCTTCTCGATGATGGCGGTGATGGTGTTCTCTACCTCAGCGGCTACAGCCTGAAGTTCGGGATCGCTGGAGAGGGTGCTGAGCATGGGCTCGGGCCGGATCATGCCAACAAGCGTCTGGCCGGATTCGGTATAGACGGAGATCCTGCAGGGAAGGGCCATGCTCAGGGCCATGTTGCTGGAGAGCACCTTGGCAGCCTGGGTGGGGTTGCACACCTCAAAGATCTTGCACTCTTCTGAAAATGGGATGCCTTTGCTGCGCAGGTTTTTCCCCAGGTCGTGAACGGCGAGGACTCCGAAACCCAGCGCCTTCACAGCTGTCAGCAGATCCTCTCCGGCCTGGGTAAAGGATTTAGTTGTGGCAGCGATTAGGAAAGGATTCATCAGTTCATTCGCTTTCCAGCTTGATGTTTGCTTCGTCACAGCAGTCGTTGTCGTAAGTCAGGTGTGAAAACACCCTCCGACCACTGATGGTCCGGAAGATGACCGCGATGACCGCGATCACCAGTAGCAGGTGGATCAACCCACCAAGCGTGTAGGACGTAAACATTCCAAGCAGTCAGAGAATGACCAGAATGACGGCGAGGGCTTCCAGCATGGGACTATGGGGTGAGAGGGGTGCTCCCATCGGGCACTTCGTACGATGAACATCTCGGGAATGGCCAACAATGGTAGAGGAGGGGAGTTCACGGGGAACCTCAGTCAATCTTGTCTGCCAGATCAGAGGCGGCATCAGCAACCTTCTTGGCTACCGACTTGGCTCCCTCCTTCAGATCTTCAGCTGCATTCATAGCGGAGGCCTGCATCTGCTTGGCCTTCCCTTTCACCTTGTGTCCGGTATCGCCAGTGAGATCGCCATAGGCAGATTCGAGTTTACCTTCAGCATCTTTAGATTGAGCATCAAGACGGTTGGACATTGTGGTGTTTGCAAGGGAAATGAAAGGAACTGAACCGGTCATGGACAGCGCCGGTGGCGCCATGGCAAAGGAGACGATCAACAGCAGCGTGGAAGCGAGGGCAGCGAACCTTCGGCTGCCACGATCAATCATGGAATCCTCCCGGGTGAACGGTCCAGGTGAGTGACCTTGCTTGTGTTCTAAGGCTGGCTGCCTCTGCGTACGCAGCTTTTCGGCAGTACCGCGTCACAGATGCTGTTCATTCCCCAAAACGCAAGTGCTGGCAAGCCCTCAGAGAGAGATAACGAACGGTTAAGCATTTACAGTGGCATGCGGCACTCTGCAGAAGACATTCCGAGTGCTGCTTTAAGGTGATGCGTTGAAGGCGCAACTCAGCCGTAGTGAGGTGCGCTGCAGTTGTCCAGCTCTCTGTTTCTTGAACAGGATCACCAACAGCTCACGGGGCGAGGAGACAAAGCCATCGTGACTCTCCTATGAAGCAGAGGCAGCAACCAGGAACAGTCGAAACGCGCAGGCTCTGATCTGGCAGGCCTTCCTCTCAGTGAATTGGGTTTCAAGAGGCTCGCTTTGCCGTGTCGGTGGGGATGCTGGTCTATGCCGAGAGCCGCCCATGGACACCAGCACAGCCGCCAGCAAAAAGCGCACCAGCACATGGATCAGGAACTGCTGCGATGCACTTAAGCGAAGAACTTCCCTCACTTCTGCAGCTAATATGCTGCCAGCTCCTACGGAATGCCCTGCCGAGGCAACACTGGAAAAGCATCCATCAGGCTTCCCTCTGATCACCACACTTGGAAGCCAGTCTGAACATCACGGTGGCGATTCTCTGACAGCTTTTCTCAAGCCTCATTGATGATGCACCCAGTGATCCAATGCATACATTCTCGAACAAGGAGAAGGGCACACGATGTCTCTCGTTTCACTGGTCGTCACTCTGATTGTCGTTGGAGTCTTGCTGTGGCTTGTCAATAACTACATCCCGATGGATGCGAAGATCAAGAGCATCCTCAACATTGTGGTTGTCATTGCTGTTGTGCTGTGGCTGCTCAACTTGCTCGGACTGATGGACTCTCTCCGGGGCATCCGGGTGGGTCGGTGACCTGAGTCACTCTCCATTTCTTGTGACGAACTACGGGGATCCCTGATGCACCCAGACTGATGAAGGTGACAGCACGAGTCAGACCGTAGAAGTGCGTCGCCACTGAGTCATCATCAGGCTTGGTCCTGAACAGTCTGTCAAATCAAAGAAATAGACGCATCTATTGCGAGTAGATCAAGGCGCTATAGGGTGCAATAGATATTGACGCCTGAAAAGGGAATGTATCGAGGCTTTCCTCGACAGCGGTGATGTCGCCGCTTTGATGCCCATCAAACAGCTCACTGTAGCCATTCCAATCACTATTGAACCGCAGCTTCCAGGTGCCTAGGGCTGGGAATCCCAGGGAGTAGGCCTCCTGGACTTCATGGGAAAAATTGGCAATGACTACAACATCATCTGCCGGGCCGCCCACATCCCATCTGTGGAAAGCAAGAATCTTGCGCTCTTCGTTAAGGTGGTAGACCTGTGTGAATTGCCCACAAAGACCGCGAGAGAAGCCAGCTTCATTAAGCCGAAGCTTGATCAGATCGCGATACATGCGGATGATTCCGCGGAATTCATCCTGCTGATGCCAATCAACAGGTACCGTATCCCGAAACCATTCGCCTTCAAGGAACTCCTGGCCCTGGAAGAGCATCGGAATCCCCGGCGCTGTGAAGACCATCACAGCTGCCATCGTCGAGCGCTTCTGGGCAAACCACCCCGTGGGATCATCTGGATTGACTTCCTGTGGTAACCGTGCCTGCCCATTAGCGACATCATCATGGGATTCGCTATAGATGACTCGTTCAAATGCACTGTCGTTGTAGCGGTAGAGGATTGCATCCCGAATGCTTGCCAACGAACGGTTCTGATCCTGTGATGCAATCAAGGCCTGGCGGATCGGACGGACAAAATGAGGATCCCACTGCGAACTGAATCCAGCCCCACCAGCACCGACATCCTTAGTGATCCACACGTTACTTTGCAAGTCTTCTGCGATCATGATGTGGTTATCCCCATGACGTGAGACCGTTTCACTGATGGCTTGCAACATGCTCCATCCGTCTGGGATCTCAGAAGTACCACCTTCACCCGAATTGCGGATATAGAGAGTACTATCCAGACGAAGACCATCAATATGATAGTCCTCAAGCCACATTCGCACATTGTCAAGGATGTATTGACGAACCTCGCCACGTCCGTAGTCGGGCCTGGTTTCACCCCAGGGTGTCAAAGCCCGATCATCATTATAAAAGTAGATGCCTCCCCTGTTGTTTTCCGACCATCCATCAAATTGCCATAAGTCAAGGTCGCTAGGCCCAAGATGGTTGTAGACAACATCGAGCAGCACGGCAATGCCTGCCTGGTGTGCTCGCTTGATGAATCGCTTGAGCCCTAAGGATCCGCCATAGTCTGAATCCACCGCGAAGAGGTGAGAAGGGTTGTAGCCCCACGAGCGCATGCCAGCAAACTGCCCCACAGGCATGATCTGGATGGCGTTCACGCCTAGCTGTTTGAGGTGCCCCAGACGGGCCGTGATTGAAATGAACTTTCCAGGTCGGTAAGGATCCTCATCATTGAAGGTACCGACATGCAACTCGTAGATCACGAGCATGTTCCAAGTTGACATGCTGAAGTCGTCGTCCTCCCAGTCAAAGCTAGGGTCATGGACAATGGCATTGCCGACAGAGCTGGTCACCTCTCGCGCATAGGGGTCGATGCGTTTCAGTACACCTCCTTCTGTGATGAGCTGGTACTTGTATTGGTCTCCCACCCCGGCGCCCTTCACTTCGGCATACCAATAGCCTCGCGGCTCTGATAGCATCGGATGGGCGCTTTCATCCCATTTGTTAAAAGAACCTATCACCGATACCTGTTTTGCGTGCGGCGCCCAAACGCGAAATGCCACCCCATCTGCAAAAAGCATGGGGCCCATGCCTTGGAGTGCGGAAGTCACAAGCACATTCAGTGAGGCATCACTTGTGTCCACAATAAAAGTTCCGTGTCGAGAGGAACGCTGCAGATATGCGGCAGCTTCAAAGAATTCTTAATCAACCCAGAAGCATTGGTGCGACTCACTTCCCTGCGAGGATATCCGTACTGATGGTGCTAGCGCATGTCTGATTCGCTCCCTGCCAACCCGAGATGAATAGGGTCTAGTGGAAGCCTCTTGGAGACCAGGCCATGAAAATGCGAGCCCAAGCACTCCTTAACAGTCTGAGAGCCTCTTCATTCGCCCTGCTTGCTGCACTTGTCATCATCAGCCCACTCTTGATTGGCACTCAGCAAGCCCTGGCGATGTCCAGCCACCGTTTCCCCATTCCCTCCACATTCATCACCATGTCAAACAAAGCTGATGCCGCTGCTAAAAACGTAGAAGGCAAGCTGGAATCCGCCTATGGAGACCTTACCGGCGATACTGGTCATCAAATCAAGGGAAAAGCCAAGCAAGTGCAGGCCTCTGCCATGAATGCGGCCGAGGACATCAAGGAAGGAGCAAAGACAGTTGGCAAGAAGATTGCTGATAGCACGAATCAGAAGTAACTGTCTTCGCTAAGTTCATGGGGCATTGCAATTGACACGGCATGCCCTTTCTCTCACTACGTCGGCCTTTGAAAAATGCTCGAAACTATTGCGGTCCTACTGATCATTCTGTGGTTGTTAGGCCTGCTGACTTCCTACACCTTGGGTGGCCTGATTCACATTCTGCTGATCATCGCTGTGGTTGCCGTTGTGTTGCGGTTGATCAGCGGTCGCCGTGTCTGATACCCAGGGAGAATCTCGGTCCAGGCAGCCATTCCATTGCAGAAGCCCATCAGATCCACCCGCTGCCACCATCGCCAGGATTTCTCCTTGCTGGTCCTGAGCCTCATCCGAGACGCTTGATGGACGGGCCTGCTGGACTCAGATTCCGCGCTCTCAGGCGACAGAACAACCCGTGTGAGAGATCTCAGAAAGGCTGAGCCCCCTGGAGCCTCCGCCCGTACCGGTGCGCCCCGCCCCCTCCGCAGCAGCACGGCTGAGCAGGCAAGTACCCCGGGATCACCCGCGTGCTTTGTGGTGGGACGCGCCTCTGATGATCGTGAGCCTTGGATTCCCGCAGCCCTTGCCCAGAGGCATGCCCATGATCGCCATCAGCACTCACTACCAATTCAACTAGCTCGAACGAAAAGATAGGAGTCGACGTTTCAGCCACAGCGACACGTACACGAGGGAAACCAATACGGGAACTTCGATCAGCGGCCCGATCACACCTGCAAGCGCCTGCTGGGAGCGGATACCCCAGATGCTGATGCACACGGCGATAGCCAACTCAAAGTTGTTGCCAGCTGCCGTAAAAGCAAGGGCTGATGTACGTTGATAGCCAAGACCATTGATTGCCCCGAGATAGAACGCCGCGCTCCACATCAGAACGAAGTAAAGCAGCAGGGGAAGCGCAACCCTGACCACCTGAGCTGGGTTGTTGGTAATCGCCTGGCCCTGGAGGGCAAACATCACCACGATGGTGAACAGTAGGCCGTAAAGAGCCAGGGGACCGATCCTGGGCAGGAAGCGCTCCTCATACCATCGGATCCCTTTGGTTCGTACGCCAATCGTTCGGGTAAGGAAACCTGCCACCAGCGGAATCCCCAGAAAGATCAGTACCGCCCTGGCGATCGCCCAGAACGAAAACTTCACCACCTGGCTGTCCAGCCCCAGCCAGGCGGGCAACACCTGCAGGTAGAAGGTTCCCAGAAGGGCGTAGATCAGCACCTGCAAGATCGAGTTGATCGCCACCAGCAGAGCAGCGGCCTCGCGATCACCCAGGGCCAGGTCGATCCAGATCAACACCATCGCGATGCAAGGAGCGATACCGATCAGGATCAGCCCGGTGCGGAAGGCCGGCTGATCCGGCAGGAACAACCAGGCCAGGGTGAACATCAGCAGCGGCCCCAGACCCCAGACCAGAGCCAGGGCCAGCTTCAATAAGAGCCGATCCCTGGCGACATGGCCGAGCTCGCCGTAGCGAACCTTGGCCAGAACCGGATACATCATCAACAGCAGGCCGAGGGCAATCGGCAGGGAGATGTGATCCACCTGCACGGCTGCGAGCACGCCCTGCAGGCCAGGAACGAGCCGGCCCAGCAAGAGCCCGCCGGCCATCGCCAACAGGATCCACAGCGGCAGCAGCCGATCCAGCCAGGAGAGGGAGGCGAGAACGGCGGCTTTCTGCGTTGTGGATGCGGCCGTCTCGATGGCAGCGGGCATGGCGTGTCAGGTGCAGGGGTGAGCAGCAAGCCACGGAAATGCGTTAATTTGCATGAGTAAGTGCTTCTACAGGCATTCTCAATACCATAACCCATAAGGCCCTTTTATCGTTTACTCCAGGGCAACATTAAGGTTGTGATTGAAGGCAGCAGAGCCACGGCCGTCGGACCCATCCCTTCCTGGTCTCCCCCGGGGCACAGTCCTCCGGCTCGTGAGGCTCTGCCAGCACGAGCCCAGAAGTTCGACCTGCAGGAATCCCAACGGGCGGAGGTGACCAAGAGGAGGCATCGGCTGCTGCCTCACCCAGCAGCGCGGAGCTGAGATCCGTGGCCCTTGTTTCCGCGCGATCCTTCTGGTCCCTGGTGCTCCTGAGCGTGGCGGCGGTGGTGGTCAACCTCCATCCACTCCAGCCTTTCTTCGATCAACAACTGATGCTGGGCTCCAGCCTGGCCGTCTTGGCCCTCCTGCAGTTCGGCTGGCGAGGCCTTGCCGTTGGCATCGCCGCTTACAGCGTCACCTGGTACCGATGGGGCCATGCCTTTGAGCTGATCAACGGCAGTTGCTGGCTTTTCAGTCTTCAGCTCTTTCTCAGCCGCTTCCGTGGAGAAGCCGCCCAGCGGGCCAAAGGCCGCCTGGTGCTGGCCACGGTGACGTACTGGCTGCTGCTCGGACTCCCGGCGGAATGGCTCTGGTTTCGCTTCGGCATGGGGCTCGACGGGGCCGGCGCGCTCAGCCTGGGACTCAAGGAGCTGGTGACGGCCATTCTGAGCGCCAGCCTGGGACTGTTGCTCTACCAGGGGCTTCAGTTCCTTGACCCGAACCAGAGGCGACGGGGTCTACCGATCCGTGGCCTTACGTCCACCACCCTCCTGCTCGCCATCACCCTTCCAGGCCTGCTGATCACCCTGCTGACGACCCAGCAGCTCAACGCTCAGACCCTGAAGAGCCATCAGAGCGCCATGCAGAGCCTGGGCCGGGAAGTGGCCCGTACCCAGCAGATGGGGGCTGTGCCCCCATAGCTGACCGGGGTGGCTGTGCGTGTGGTGGAAAACGGCCGTGAACGGTTCAACAGCAATCCCACCCTGTTTCACCAGCTGTCCGTTGGCTATCGGCGGGAACAACGCCGCAGCGATTTGCTGGAGGGATTGGTGCTGATGGAACCCAGGCACCCGTTACCTGTGCTGGAGCTCAATCGCCAGGCCTACTGGCTCACACAACTGACCCAGGGCCCCCAGCAGCTGATCACCGTTGTGCAGCCAGCCGCGGACTTGATCCATGCGCTGTCTTTCGACCTTCTCTTGCCCTGCTTCGGCGTGATGGCGCTCGTACTGATTGGCGGAAAATTGATCAGTGAGGCAGCTGGATCGCTGCTGGATCGCCAGTTTGCTCGCATCCTGATGCTGGCTCAGCCGGATGTCGGAGGGAAGGTCAGAATGTTCGCCGCACCCTCTATCGTTCACGAATTCTTCGCCCTGGAAGAATCTCTTCTGGATACGATCAGCCAACTGGAAGCGAGCACCACCCGTTATCGCAGCTTTTTCAATCTTCCCATTGTTGGCACAGCCATCACATCCATCAGCAAGGGCTGGGTGGAGGTAAATACCGAAACCTGCCGGATCCTTGGCTATTCGCGTGAGGAACTCTTTCGCTGCACCTGGGCTGAACTCACCCACCCAGACGATCTGACTGCAGATGAAGAGCAATTCCAACGGATGCTGCGCCGTGAAATCGATGGCTATGAGCTGGAAAAGCGCTTCATCCGTAAGGACGGCACGATTGTGCACACCTTCCTGGCGGGTGGCTACGGCCCGATCGGCAACCAGCCGGTTGAATTCTGCTATGTGAACCTGATCGATATCACGCCGCGAAAGCAGTTGGAGGCCGAGCTCAAGGCTGTCAACCAACGGCTCCAGGCCCTTGCCACGACCGATGGCCTGACGGGCACCTGGAACCGCCGGCAGATGGAAGCGAGCATCCAGCAGGCCATCGACCGCTCCGACCGCTATGGAGACCACCTTTCGCTGATCCTGGCCGATATTGACTCCTTCAAGACGATCAACGATCGCCTGGGTCATCCGGTTGGCGATCAGGTGCTGATCGAGTTCAGCAGGCGGATCCAGCCGCACCTTCGACGCAGTGATGGATTTTGCCGCTGGGGCTGAGAAGAGTCTCTGATTCTCCTCCATCACACCGATGGTGCAGCAGCCCGGGCGTTAGCCGAGAAACTCAGGCAGCTGATCGCCGGGAACCCCTTCCCGCAGGTGGGAACGGTCACCGCCAGTTTCGGGTGGCCCAGCGCCGTGAGAAGGAGACTGCCGCTGAGTGGATTCAGCGTGTCGACCATCAGCTGTATGCCGCCAAGAAGGGAGGACGCAACCGTGTGACCGGTGCGTGATCCACGGAATGATTCAGTGGGTTGTACGGACCTCGCGCTCTCTGGTTCTGGCTTCAACGGGCGTGTGACGTACCACGAAGTTCACCCCACGGGGAGGGTCCAGCTCGAACGCGCCGGGGTTCGTGAGGATGGCGGCCCTCCTCAGGGGAAGAGGGATGGCTGCGGAGCCGCCATCCGGTGTGAACTCAACCCTGCTCGTCACCCTCCTCACCGTCGGTGGCATCCTCATCCACCTCCTCATCGTCGTCGCCGAGCACCTCCTCCAGGAGCTCGCGGGCGGTCTTGAGCCGGGCGCTGTCGGCCGCCCACACGGCGATGCTGATCCCATCGGCCTGCTCCTGCTCCAGCAGCGCCTCCAGGTTGTCGAGGTGCACCTCCTCCACGAAATTGAGCAGCACCAGGCTGATCTGCAGCGCGTCCTCGGGCGTGAGCTCGGCCGCCTCCATGGCGTCGAGCACCCGCTGAATCGACGCAGCCGGTGCCTCATCGAGAGGGGTGGAATCGATGGTGTCGCTCATGGTGGGGCGCGGTGGGGCCTCCCACCATGGTTCATGGCAGGGCCGAGGACGTGGACCTGCGCAGCTGGCTGTTCGATTGGCAATCAGTAGGTGGTGGAATTCACAGGTCTGAGCTGCCACATCGCCTCGCCGGGCACCAGCTTGTAGCTCACCTGCCGCGTCCCGCCGGTGGGGCTGGCGTTGCTGTCGCCGGGTCGGTACACGGGGAACCGGCGCACCAGCCGGGTTTCCACCACGGCGTACTGATCGTGGCCCATATAGCCGCTGGCCTCCTTGGCCCCCATCTCCTGCATGTGGATCGGCAGCAGGCTGCCGGCCCTGGTGCTGGTCCATGCCCTCACCGAGCCGAAGCTGCCACTGCCGGCGCTCTGCACATAGACGAACAGATCGGGCTGGCCGTCGCTGTTGAGATCCTCGATCTCGACGCCGATCACCTTCCCCTCGATCTCCTCCCTCACCGTGGCGAACGCTTTGCCGTCGCGACGGGCCTGCACCGTGAGCTGCTGGGTCGATCCCTCCCCCTTCGCCTCGACGCTGTAGGTGACGCCCTGCAGCGAGAGGCTCCGGCTGAAGGGTGCCGCCAGGGCGGCATCGGCGAGCCCCATGGCCAACCATCCTGCAGCCAGCCGTGCTCCTCGCCCCAGAAGGCGTTGCCTGAAGGTCATGGCTGTGCAACAACTACCAGAACTCTGGCGAGCCCTGCCTCCGGCAGGCAAGCGGGCCGGTGTCGTTGTCATGGCCGAAACCGGCGCCCGGGGCCGAGCAACAGTGCACGCACCTTGTCCCGGCCCGCTGCACGGGCCAGTTCGACCACCAGGCAGTACAGCATCACCCCAGCGAAGATCCACAGCGCCAGCACGGCGAACAGGGGCCAGGAGATCCCGTTGTCCATCGCCTGCAGAGCCGCGGGGATGCTCCGGGTGCGCAGCAGGCGAGGGATGAACTCCTCCGCGAAACGGAAAAGGAGCGCCACCACGGTGAACAGGCTGCTCTTCCAGAGAATCTGCAGGATCCTGCGGCCGGGGAACAGCCAGGCGATCGGCAGCGCCTCCACCAGCACGATCGTCTTGGCCACGATCAGGGCACCGGCAGTGGATGCGGTGGCCCTCAGCGCGGTGATGTCGTGGTTGGCCTGGGTCACCGCCTTGGTGAGACCGATCAGATGGAACAGAACCAGGAAGAACAGGAAGGCCGGCAGGGCCTCCTTCAGTTCGCGCAACAGGAGGTGCCGCAGGCCACGCTTCACCACCAGTCAACCTCTGGGCGCAGCGCAGCGTAGGGGCTTCAGAGCGGCGGTTCGCAGTCGCGCTGCACCGACGCCCAATGGGAGATCCAACCCTGGGCATCGGCGATCGGAGCGATATCGATCTCCACCCAGAAGCGACGGCCGTTGCGGCGCTGGTTGAGGATCTTCTGGCGCACGGGCTGCCAGTGGCGCATCGCCTCGCGCAGCACCCGCCGGGCCTCCGGGTCGGTGGCGGCACACTGGAACAGGCGGGGGCTCCGCCCCAGGACCTCGGGCAGGGCGTAACCCGTCTGGGCCAGGGCAGCAGGGTTGGCGAACAGGATCAGGGGACCGGGCACGTCGATCGGCTCGGCGGTGGTCACGATCACCGCATCCCGCACCTCCCGCAGCACCGCCTCCAGCAAGACAAGCCGCGGATCCTCCTCCGAGCGGGAACCCCGGGACGCCAGCAACCCCACCCCCACGCCGTCATCGGTGGCGAACAGCCGCACCGTGACGAGGCGACCCTCGCGAGGTACCGCCTGATCCAGAGGTGCGGACGCAGTCATGGCGGATCCCAGCCGCTCGATCCGTTCCGCCAGCTCCGGCCAGGCCGCCTCCAGCGCATCGCCGGTGCAATCGGGTGTGCGCGGCCCCATCCGCTCCCGGGCGGTGCTGTCGAGGTAGCCGACCTCGCCGCTGGCCCGCACGAGCAGCAGACCATCGCCGGGCAGCAGCAGGAAGCGGTCGGCCGGCCAGGCCGGCGGCGAGTTGGTGATCGAGGGGGGCATGGCCCGCTCCTCCAGGGCACAGGCCCATTCTCGTCACCGGCACCCTTTGGCGTCAGCACGGAAGCGACGTCCCTGCCGGCTTCGCACCAGGCGACTAACCTGCTGGTGGAATTCCGGGCCTTCAGCCGAAGGAGCCCATGGCCCGTGATCGCTCCCAACAGCTCCCCCGCTTCGCGGAGCTCAGCCTGGCGGCGCTTGAGGCGAATTACGCCACCTACCTCCGCACGTTGCAGCTGCTGGTGAACCAGGGCTACAGCCTGCTCCGGGTTCAGCGCACTCTCTGCTGGATCCGCCTCCAGCACCTGCACCAGGGCCTGCCCGGGAAGTACCCGGAACCCGACTGGCTGTACCGGCAACTGCAGGCGAACGGCCATGGCGGACCCCGCCGCACCCGCGCGGCGCGGGCCGGCGGGATCGGCGGCGGCAGGATCCGGCGCAAGCCTGATCCCTTTGCCCAACAGAGCTGAGGGCAGGCTGACAGCACCGGTTGCGCCGCTTACCACTCCGGGGGTGAGCCCACCGTCTCCCTCCCGACCAATGCCTTCCCTGCCCCCGCCGCGATGGCGCGCCGAGCCACTGTGCCCCTGCTCACGGGGCTGCTGATGGGGCTGGCTGTCCAGCCTCCTGTCGACGCTGAGCTGCTCTACAGCCTCGACACCTGGTGCAGCCTCGACGGCACCAGGCCCGTGGCCTGCCGCGTGGAGGCGATCGATGAAGGGGAAACCACGATCTACCGCCACCGCATCGGTGCGGTGGAACGGCTGGTGCGGATCCGCGAGCAGCCCCTGGTGCGGATCGAGCTGTGGGACGAAGCCTCGCGCCGCTGGCGCACGGCTCGCTCGGCGGCCGCCCTGCTGGGCGACAACGTGCTGTGCTTCGACGGCACCACCCTGTGCGTGGTGAATCCCAACTACCTCAACAGCATCCGCGAGGAGAAGGGACCCGCCCTGGCCGGTCGGGAAACGCTGCAGATGACCTTCGGCAGCGATGGTCGGGTGAACGCCTACTGCTACGACGAAAGCTGTCCCGCCCCACCGGCTGCGGCAGGAGCACGCCGATGACCACCCCACGCTGGTCGATGCTGCTGGCCGCCGTCCTGGCGATGCCCGTGCCCGCACCGGTGCTGGCCCTGCAGAGCCCCCCCGCCTCCCCCGGCGGCGGAACCGACGCGGAGGCCAGCCAGTGGCTGGCCCGTGAGCGCCGCGGCAAACGCCAGGCCCATACCGGCTTCGGCCGCTCGCCGCGCAACCTCCAACGCGGCAACCGCCGCCCCAGTGGCGGCTGGAGCCGCCGCATCAACGCCGATGGCGGCCGCCGCTCCCTCGACCGCGCGCGCAGGGACTGGGACCGCAACCGGATCGGCGACCGGGTGGATCGGCTCGAGCGGCGGGACTGGGACCGCGACTGGGACCGGGTGCGCGATCGCTACGACGACCGCCTGGATCACGCTCGGGATCGCGTGCGGGACGATTGGAGAGATGTGCGAGGCGACGTGCGGGATGCGGGACGCCGCCTCGAGCGCGCGGTGAACCGCTGGGATGACCAATGGCCCGGCTGGGTGCGACCGGGCTGGGCCCTGGCCAGGCCCTGGGGCTGGGGCTGGTACGGCACCGGGGCGGCACCCTCCTGGGGCTGGTGGGGCACCCGGTCGGTGGCCTGGGGCCTCGGCAGCCTGGCCACGGCCTCGGTGATCAACGCCGCCGTGAATCAGGCCCTGGCCGCCAGCCGCACCACGATCCAGGTGCCGGACAGCGGCTACACCCTCTACTACAACAGCATCACCTCCACCGGCACGGACACGATCAGCTTCAGCGCCGCCTGCCAGGTGGCCTACGGACCTGCCGAGGAGGCCGTAGAGCCCGGACGGAACCGCACCGACAGGGCACCCGCCAGCAACAGCACCAGCGGCGCCTCCCCCCAGCGGGTGTAGGGGGTGAGGGCGGTGCGCTGACGCACCGTCACCACGGCGCTGGTGGGGATGCCGGCGACCAGGCGCCGGCGCAGCCCTCCCTCGGCGTCCACCAGCAGGCTCGGTCCGGTGTTGGCGGCACTCACCAGCCAGCGGCCGGTCTCGATCGCCCGCAGCCGGGCCAGAGCCTCGTACTGCCGCTGGAGCAGCAGCGGATAGGGATCGAGGTTGGCGCTGGCCACCAGCCAGCGGGCCCCGTCCCGGCTGGCGGCCGCCAGAGCGTGGCCATCGGCAATCTCGTAACAGATGGCGGCGGCCACCGAGCCGGCGGGCCGAGGCAGCAGCCGGGATGGCTCGCCGGGGGAGATCCCGCCCACCGCCGAAAGGCCGCTCCAGCGCAGCAGACCCGTCAGCGGCACCCACTCCCCCAGGGGCACCAGCCGGTGCTTGTCGACGGCCCCGTCCGGATCCCGTTCCCCCGGCTCGAAGCGCAGCAGGCTGCTGCGCAGCTCCTCCCCCTGCCGGCGGAATCCACCGGCCAGCACCTCCGCACCGGCCGGCAGCGGCAGCGGCTCCCCCTGCAGCAGCGAGCCCTCTGGCAGCACCAGGGCATCCACCTCCGGCGCGCGATGGCGGCGCTGGGCCTCCTCCAGCTGCAACAGCCAGCGGCGCTGCTCCGGGGCCTCGAACTTGCGGCGGGTAGGGATCGACGGCTGCACCAGCAGCACCCGTTCGGTCGGCCCCGCCTCCCGGGGCGGTTCCGTGATCGCCGCCGCCAGGGCGGGTGCATGGCCCGCCAGCAGCAGCGCCAGGCCCACGACCGCCACCGGCCCCCGGGACCGCGCCACCACCAGGCGCCAGAGACACCAGCCGATGGCCAGCTGCAAAGCAGCGATGCCTCCCGCTCCCGTGAGCCTGGCGAGCTGGGCCAGGGAGGGATCGCCGGGCAGGGAGGAGCTGCCCAGGCCGATCCAGAACAGCGGGCCACGCGCCAGCAGCACCTCCGCCAGCCCCCAGACCGTGGCGCCGATCACGGCACTGGAAGGGCGCCGCGGATCCAGAAGCCGCATCCCCAGAGTCCAGAGGGCCACCAGCAGCCCGCCGGCCAGGCCGCAGAGCAGCCAGATCAGCAGGCACAGGGGGAGGCTCAAGGGCCCAGGCACACCCACCCAGTCGAGCGGATGGAGCCAGAGCAACCAGTGATGGCTTGCCAGAACCGCCGCCAGACCCCAGAGAAACCCGCCGCCGCCACCGGCGGCACGGGAGGGAGAACCGGCCAGGCTCCAGAGCACCGCCAGGGCCGGCCAGAGCAGCGGCGGCAGGCCGATCGGCGGCAGGGACAGGCCCGCCACGGCCCCAGCGGCCAGGGCGACCGTCCAGCGCAGACGCCGGTCATCGCCCATGGCCCGCCCGCCGGGAAACGGCCAATCTCGGAAGGCAAACCCAGCGGGTGGTGGTCGACGGCTCACGCCCCGCCGCCGCTGCTCCCATCGCTTCCCCCACGAGGACCCCACGACCATGGACCAGGGCAATCTGCTGCAGATGCTGCTGCTCCGCGGCCTCGGCACCACCACACTGGTGGCCGACCGTCTGCGCAGTGTCAGCCAGGACTGGGTGCGCAGCGGCCGTCTCGATCCCAACCAGGCGCCGGCCCTGGTGGAAGACGTGCTGCGGGCTCTCCGGGGCGAATCGCCGGAGGTGGAACAGCAGGCCGAGCGCCAGCTGGAGCGCAACCGCGACCAGCTGCTCCAGGACCTGGGCCTGGCCCGCCAACGGGAGCTAGACGAACTGCGCGGCCGCATCGACCGGCTGGAGCGGATGATGCGCCAGCGGGGCGGTGCCGACATCCCACTGCTGCAGGACAACGACTTCCCACCCGACTGAGAGCGACCGGCGGCTGGGGCGCAGAAGGCGGCTGGCAGAATCGCTCCGACTTCGCCGGGAGCCGGCATGCGCGACATCCTGATCAGTTCGGCGGTCTGCGTGGCCTGCCTCCTGGTGGCCCTCGTCAGCCAACTGGTGGCCCCCACCCCCATGGCCGCCGCCGCCCCCCCCACCGAGGCGGCCATCACAAGGGCAGAGCCCGCCGTGGCGCGCACCCCTGCCGCTCCGGCGGCGATCCGCTCGCCGCTCGAGCTCGACCCTGACGACCGCAACCCCACTCTGTTCACCATGGCCCCCACTTCCCCCTCCGGCGACGACGCCGACCTCGCCCAGGCCGGAGCCCTCGGGGGATCGATGGAAGCTCCCAAGGAAACCGTCACCCCCAGCGGTCTGCGCATCACCGATCTGGTGGTCGGCACCGGCGCCGAGGCCCAGGCCGGTCAGACGGTCCAGGTGCACTACCGCGGCACCCTCACCGACGGTCGCGAGTTCGACGCCAGCTATGGCCGAGGCCCCTTCAGCTTCCCCCTCGGCGGCGGCCGGGTGATCAAGGGCTGGGATGAAGGCGTGGCCGGCATGCGGGTCGGCGGCAAGCGCCGCCTGGTGATTCCCCCCGACCTGGCCTATGGAGAGCGCGGCGCCGGTGGTGTGATCCCGCCCAACGCCACCCTGATCTTCGAGGTGGAGCTGCTGCGGATCGGCGGCTGAGGGCCTGGGGCCTGGCCTCGTGAGGCGATCGTTAGGATGCCCGCGCCACCGGCATCTGGCCGGGTTTCAAAAAGCACGCCCCCCCGTTCCATGGCTCACACGCTGCCCGAACTGCCCTACGGCCTCGATGCGCTCGAGCCCCACATCTCCCGCCAGACCCTGGAGTTCCACCACGGCAAGCACCACAACGCCTACGTCACCAACCTGAACAACCTGGTGGCCGGCACCGAGCTGGAAGGCAAGAGCCTGGAAGACACCATCAGCGCCGTGGCCGGTGATACCGGCAAGGCCGGTGTCTTCAACAACGCCGCCCAGGTGTGGAACCACAGCTTCTACTGGCAGTGCATGAAGCCCGGCGGCGGCGGCAGCCCGAGCGGCGCCCTGCTCGAGAAGATCAACGCTGACTTCGGCAGCTTCGAGAAGTTCGTTGAGGCGTTCAAAAGCGCCGGCGCCACCCAGTTCGGCAGCGGCTGGGCCTGGCTGGTGCTTGACGGCGGCACCCTCAAGGTCACCAAGACCGGCAACGCCGACCTGCCCCTGGCCCACGGCCAGAAGGCCCTGCTCACCATGGATGTGTGGGAGCACGCTTACTACCTCGACTACCAGAACCGCCGTCCCGACTACATCACCACCTTCCTGGACAAGCTGGTGAACTGGGACTTCGTTGCTGCCAACCTGGCCGCAGCCTGATCCGGCATTCCCGCACTCCCCTTGAGGAGCAGGTTCACAGGGCCCCCGACCTTCGGTCGGGGGCCCTTTTCGTTCGCAGTCCAGGCGTTTGGAGAGGCCTGCGCCGACCGGAACGCTGCGGAAACAGTGCTCCAGCCAGCCGGAGCGGCCATCATGGAGTCCCCGGCATCCAGGGTGTGGAGTCGCTGCAGATCCCCTGGACCAACGACGACCCAAGGCTGGCGATCCTGCCGGATCCCCCGTGTCTCCCGCTCCATGCCAGCCTGCTGGAGGCTCTCGCCCTCGTGCGCGGCAGCCTCGATTGCGCCATGCCTGCCGCCGCAGGGCAGGAGGTCTCGACCTCGCCCACGCCGGTGATGGCGGAGAACACCGGCTGCGTGCTCGTGGTGGAGGACGGAAGACTTCGGGGCATCGTCACCGCCCGCGATCTGGTTCGGCTGGCATCCGGGCAACTCGATCTGGGCAGCACCCCGCTGGCAGCGGTGATGACCACCCCGGTGCTGAGCCTGCGCCAGCAGGAGCTCACCAACATCTTTGCCGCCATCCATCTGCTGCGGCGGTACCGCATCCGCCATCTCCCCATCGTGGACGACGCGGAACAGCCCGTGGGACTGGTGACCATCTCCAGCCTGCGGCGCCTGCTCCGGCAGACCTTCTACCTGCGCTTTCGCCGGGTGGCGGAGGTGATGACCACCCGGGTCATCACGGTGGAGCCCCACCAGTCCCTGCAGCAGGCGGTGGAGACGATGGGCGCCCACGCGATCAGCTGCCTGGTGGTGGTGGAAGGGAGCGGAAGCGGCGGCGGACCAGCTCAGGGAAGGGGAGGCGCTGGACAGGCCGAACCGCAGCGGCCGGTGGGGATCCTCACTGAGCACGACGTGCTCCAGCTGAGGGCACTGGGGCACGACTTCGGCAGCCTGCAGGTGGAGCAGGTGATGAGCGGACCGCCGATCTGCGTGGCGCCCGAGGACGAACTGGGCGCCGTGCAGGATCTGATGAACCGCAGGTGGGTGGGGCATGTGGTGGTGACCGATGCCTCGGGCCGGCTGGCCGGGATCGTCACCGAGACGGACCTCACCGACGTGCTCGATCCCCTCGATCTCTGCGGCATCACCGAGATCCTGCAGAAGCAGGTGCACTCCCTGCGGGAAGCCCGGGACAGGCTGCTGGCCGATCGGCGCCTCGACCTGCGGGGAGGGTTCCGCCGCGGGGAGTTCCGGCTGCTGTACCAGCCCCAGCTGCACCTCCCCAGCGGCCGGGTGGAGGGCGCCGAAGCCCTGCTCCGCTGGTGCTCGGCGGAGCACGGCGAGGTGCTGCCCGCCACCTTCATTCCCCTGGCGGAGCAGAGCGGCTTCATCCTCAAGCTGGGGGAATGGGTGCTGGAGCAGGCCTGCCGGCAGGCCCTGGCCTGGGCGCGCTCCCCCTTCGGTCCGATCCATGTGGCGGTGAACGTCTCCGGGCTGCAGTTGGACCAGAGCGACTTCGTGGAGCGCACCTGCGGCACCCTGGCCCGTCTCTGGGGGTGGATCCCTCCCTGATCCATCTGGAGCTCACAGAGACAGTGCTGGTGGAGAACTTCTCGAACACGGCGGAAGCCTTCCGCCAGCTCCAGCATCACGGCATCCGCATCGCCATCGACGACTTCGGCACCGGCTACGCCTCGCTCTCCTACCTGCAGCACTTCAGCTTCGACATCCTCAAGATCGACGGCTCCTTCATCAGCGAACTCCCCCGCCAGAGCCGCAACCAGGCGATCGTGACCTCGATCGTGCGCCTCGCCGAACACCTCAGCTTCCAGCTGGTGGCCGAAGGGGTGGAGACCCCCGCCGAGCTGGCCCTGCTCGAGCGGATGGGATGCCCCATCATCCAGGGCTACGCCGTCAGTCCACCGCTGGAACCGGAGGACTGGCCGGCGTTCCTGGCTGGGCGGGCGGGCTCCAGCACCGCCTCGGGCGCGATCCACATGGCATCACCGTAGGAGAAGAAGCGGTACTGGCGCTCGATCGCCTCGGCGTAGAGGGCCAGCAGGCGCTCGCGGCCGATCAGGGCGCTCACCAGCAGCAGCAGCGAGCTCTTCGGCAGGTGGAAGTTGGTGAGCAGGCCCTGCACCACGGCGAAGTGGTAGCCGGGCTGGATCACGAGATTCACCGGACCGGTGTGGGGGAGGAGCTCGCCGCCGTGCAGCTGGGCCACAGCCTCCAGGCTGCGCACCGAGGTGGTGCCGATGGCGATCACCCGGCCGCCGCCCGCCCGGCAGGCCGCCACCGCCTCCACCAGCTGCGGGCTCACCTCCACCCATTCGCTGTGGAGCTCTAGAGCGCTCAGGTCTTCCGTTTCGATCGGCCGGAAGGTGCCGAGGCCCACGTGCAGGGTGGTGGTGGCGACCCCGACACCCCGCTCCGTGATCGCCGCCAGCAGCTCGTCGCTGAGGTGCAGGCCGGCGGTGGGAGCGGCCACGGCGCCGGGACGGGCGGCGTAGCGGGTCTGATAGCGCTCGTTGTCACTGGGGTCGTGCTCGTGGATGTAGGGCGGCAGGGGGATGGCGCCGTACTGCAGCAGCAGGGGCTCGAGGGCCGCCGCATCGGCGTACTGCGGCGGGAACTGCACGATGCGGCCGCCGGTGGAGGGATCGCTCCCCACCACCTGCACCGCCAGCGGCGGCTGGCCGCCTGCCACAACCTCCAGGCTGTCGCCGGGCCGCAGCTTCTTCGCGGGCCTGGCAAGACACAGCCACTGGCCCGGCTCCCCCGGCCAGGGCTCGACCCCCAGCAGCTCCACCGCACCGCCGCCGGGCCGCCGAGCCTCCAGTCGAGCCCGCAACACGCGGGTGTCGTTCACCACCCGCAGATCGCCGGGCCTCAGTTCATGCTGCAGATCCCAGGCGGTGCGGTGGCGCGCGTGGGGGGCAGGGCCGGCCCCCGCCGGATCCACCACCAGCAGCCGGGCGGCGTGGCGGGGCTCCACGGGCCGCTGAGCGATGCGCTCCTGCGGCAGGGCGAAGTCGTAGCTGGAGAGGCGCAGGTCGGCCGGATCGACCCCGGCGGACTCAGAGCGCAAGGCTCTCAGGGGCCGTCTCGATCAGCTCCGCCAGGTCCTTGAGGAAGGCGGCGGCGTGGGCTCCATACACCACCCGGTGGTCGCAGGTGAGGTTCACCTGCATCTGGCGCTTCACCGCAATCGAGCCATCCTTGCCCGCCACCACCGTGGGCCGGGAGGCGGCCACCGCCAGAATCGCGCCCGTGCCCGGGGGAAGGATGGCATCGAAGCGATCCACCCCGAACATCCCCAGGTTGGAGAGGGTGAAGGTGCCGGTGCTGTACTCCTCGGGCTTGAGCTGCTTGGCCCGGGCCCGCTCCACCAGGTCGGCCCAGCTGCGCGCCAGCGAATAGATGTCGGTGCGGTCGGCGGAGGCCAGCACCGGGGTGATCAGGCCGCCGTCCTCCATCGCCACGGCCACGGCCACGTTCACCGCCGCCGGATAGGCCATGCCGGCTTCGGTGGTGGCGGCGTTCACCTGGGGATGGCGGGCCAGCACCACGCCCACGGCCTTGGCCAGCAGGGCGGTCATGGTGACGCCCTTGCCCTTCACCGACTTGTAGAAAGCATCGAGCTTGTCAGTGGTGATCGTGTAGCCCACCCGGAAGCAGGGCACCTGGAGGCTGGCCACCATGTTGCGGTTGACCGCCTGCTGCAGGGTGTTGAAGGGCACCGTCTCCCCAGGAGCGCCGAAGGCTTGACCGGCGGGGGCAGCGGAGGGGGCGGCGGCACCATTGCCGTTGGCGGACTTGGCCAGAGCGGCAGGGGCACTGCCCTCCGCCACCCGCGGCACGCTCACCGGCTGGCCGCCGGCCCGCTCCACATCCTCGGCCTGAATGCGGCCATGGGGACCGCTGCCCCGGACCCCGGCCAGATCCACACCGAGCTGGGCCGCCAGCTTGCGGGCACGGGGTGTGGCCACCAGACGGCCATCGGCCCGGGCCACCGCCACCGGGGCGGGAGCAGGCACGGCGACGGCAGGGGCCGGAACCGGGGGCGGGGCAACCGGGGCGGGCGTTGCGGCGGCAGGGGCAGGGGTGGGAGCAGCGGGGGCCGGCGCACCCGCAGCAGGGGCGGCCACAGCAGCCGGAGCGGCGGGGGCCTTGGCCTGCACCTCGGCGATCTCCGCCTGGCTCTCCACGATCAGGCCAATGGTTTCGCCCACCGGGGCGGTACCGCCGGCGGGCATCAGAACGGCCGCCAGGAAGCCCTCATTGAAGGATTCCACGTCCATGTCGGCCTTGTCCGACTCCACCACGAGCACCGACTCACCGCGCTCCACCCGGTCGCCGGGTTTCTTGAGCCATTCCACGATCTTGCCCTCCGTCATCGTGGAGGAGAGGGCGGGCATGAAGATTTCGTGGGTGGCCAACGGAGGAGCGCCGCGCGGATCGGGGGATTTTAAGCGGCGACTGGGGCACTCCCCTTGCGCTCAGACCCCCTCGATCGCCTGGATCACGCCATCGCGCACCAGCACCGCCACCTGCAGCTTCTGCACCAGGTTGTCGCCCACCTGCACGTCACAGAAGCTCTCAAGCTGCCCCTGCTCCACGATCTGCTCCAACTCGAGCTCGCGCACCTGCCGCTGCTGCTCGAGCATCTGGCGCTTCTGCTCCTCCAGCTCGGCCCGCTTGGCCGCCACCTGCTGCTGCACGGAACCCACCTGCTCCTGGACCCGCGGGTCGAGCGGGTTGGCACTCTGGCGCCGGATCTCCTCGATCAGGCTCTGACCCTCCTGCTCCAGCTGGGCCAGCTGCTGATCCACACCGCTGATGGCATTGCTCAGCTCACGCTCGGCATCCTCCTTCCAGCGTGGGGTGACCACGGCACGCACGGTGATCGAACGCTTGATGCTCAAGGTGGTGGCGTCGGCCATGGGAAGGAGGGAACTGGGTTGAGGTTGTCAGGCCGTCGGCCGGACGGTCAACGGCAGCGCATCCAGGGGGTCAGCTGTTGCGGATGCGGCGGCGGCGGCGGCGTGTGCGCACCGGAATCCTGTCAATGATCTCCGTGGCTTGGGCAGGAGCGGAGCCGGAGCGCTTGGCGGTGGCGGCATGAAGACGGTGACGGATGGCGGCGGAGCGTCGCAGCACCACGCCCAGCAAAGAGCCGGAAGCCTCGCTGTGGCTGGCACCGGCGGCGAAGGCTGCGGCGAAGATCAGCGAGGAGACGACAAGACGCACGGTGTCGCGCAGCAGGAGAAACCGGCGAGCAGGGTCCACCGGTCTGATCCGTTCCAGCACCTGGGCCCGGCCCTGCTCGAGCAGAAGCGTCAGCCGGCGGCGCATGGAGGGCAGAGGTTCCGCCAGGTCGGCGGATCCCAGCACCGGCCCCTCGAGCCGGGCCAGTCCCTGCTGGAGGGCCTGGGCCGAGGGAGCCTGGGTGATCAGCTCGCGCATGGCGTCGTAGCGCCGGTTCACCTGCTCCCGCTGGCCCAGCACCTGGCGCTGTTCGATCTCGATCTGGCCGGCGAGGGAGGCGATCGCCAGCGGCACCAGCAGCAGGTAGCCGACGGCGGCGGCCGCGGCCCAGCGCCGGTACTGCGCCCGCAGCAGCTTCAGCCGGGGATGGCGTGGATCGAGGGCATGGGCGATGGCGATCAGCACGAGCGCCAGCAGGGCGATGACCCCGTTGTTGACCAGGGAGGCAATCTGTTGGTGCTGCCAGCCCGGAGCCAACAGGCTCACCGGCAGGAACGTCGATCCCACCGACACCACGAACAACAGGGCCGTGGCCTGCGAGGCACGGAGCAGAAAGCGGGCGGCCGAGACGCCGGCAGGAGAGGTGCGCTGGATCGCGGATCCCACGCCGGGCCGTCAGGGCCTGGGGGAGAGGGAGACCCGACGTCGCATGCGACGGCTCCAGCCGAAGGCTGCCATCCCTCCGAGCAGCGGCAGGGGGCCCGGCACGCCGTTATGGGCGCGGGTGGCGGTGGCGTAGGTATAGGTGTCGGTGGAGGCGGGCTGGAACGCGTCATAAATCCCGCCGCTGGCCAGAGCGCCGGCAGCCCGATAGGTGGCCAGTCCGGGATCCTGTGGATCGGTGAGGGCGGCGTAGGCGAAGAACGGACTGACCGCGCTGTTTTCGTTCGGGAAAGACAGCCGTCCGCCGAGGGCCTCAGCGAATCTGCTCGCGGTGGCCACGCTCCCGTTCCAGGGCTGGGATGTGATGTAGGTGGATCGGAACGTGTCGACACCGGTTCCGGCACGAACCTCGGTGGCGCTGATCGTCCAGTCGACCCCATCCACCTGGATGACCACCGCCCGTGCCGGCGCGCCGAGCGCGACCATCGCGACCAGGGCAGCAACGCCTGTGCTCAGCCTGGATCCGAGGGTGTTGCTGGGGATACGCATCCGTGATACCGGCAGGTTCCGCTGTCATGCTCTGCCCTTCTGCCTGGGATCGGCACAGAAGAGAAGGAAATTATCTTGATCCTTTGACAGAAAATCAACGATTGTCTCGAACTCCTCCATAGATCGAAGCAATCGCAGCGCGATCCCGCTCCGTGATCCGGTCGCGGCGCTGCTTGAGGGTCTGCGTGAGCAGGCCGTTTTCGATCGTGAAGGGGGGCACCAGCGCCACGCCGCCCAGGCGCTCGTCGGGGCGAGAGCCCGGCCGCTCCGCCAGCAGCCTGTTGAACTCACGGGTCAGAGCCCGCAGCAGAGCCGGATCCACCGTTTGCGGTTGGTCACGATCAGGCACGGCGGCGCCGGTGGCGGTAGCGAAGCCCTCCAGGGCCTCGGACCGGGGCACCAACAGGGCGCCCAGCTGCTTGCGATCCTGGCCCACCAGCATGACCTGCTCCACCAATGGACTGGCGGCCAGGGCCTCTTCCAGAGGACCCGGCTCGATGTTCTCACCGCTGCTGAGGACAATCGTGTCCTTGGCCCTGCCGGTGAGCACCAGCGAGCCATCGGGCAGCAGCCGGCCAAGGTCGCCGGTATCGAACCAGCCCTCGGCGTCGAGCACCTTGGCGGTGGCCTCGGGTTTGCCGAAGTAGCCCCCCATCACCTGGGGCCCCTTCGCCAGCACCACGCCCCGGGCACCCGGTGCGACGGGCCGGCCGCTCTCAGGATCGACGATGCGCAGAGCCGTGCCCGGCAGGGGCCGGCCGGCGCTGCCCCGCCGGTTCGCCCAGGGGCGCCGGCAGGTGAGCACCGGACTGGTCTCGGTGAGGCCGTAGCCCACCAGCAGTTCGATACCGATCGCTTCGAAGAAGGCATCCACGTGCAGCGGCAGGGCGCCACCGCCGCTGATGGCCGTGCGCAGCTCGCCACCCACCAGCTGGCCGCGCACCTTCGGCCACAGCAGTGCCGAGGCCAGGCGATGCAGGGGCCAGCGCACGGCCGCCTTCAGTCCCGCCAGGCCCCGCCTCAGGGCGGGTTCCGGTTCGAGGGTGAGATCGGCCGCAATGCGGCGGCCCAGGCCATAGGCACGGCTGTTGGCCAGCGCCGCCTCGATCAGGCGGCGGCGGCCGGCCGGCATCGAGCCCATGGCGTCCTCGAAACCCGCCAGCAGCGCCTCCCACAGACGCGGCACGCTGATGAGGTACTGGGGACGCACCTTCTGCAGGTCGGTGCGCAGGTGGCGGAGATTGGTATAGGTCTGCGTGCAGCCACAGGAGAGCAGGAAGTACTCGGCGCTGCGCTCATAGGAATGCCAGATCGGCAGCACGCTCAACACCCGGTCTCCAGGCAGGGGCGCCACCGCGACGCCGAGATGGCGAAGCTGGTGCAGCAGGTTCGCATGGGTGAGAGGAACGCCCTTGGGCTGGCCGGTGGTGCCGGAGGTGTAGAGGATCGTGGCCAGACGCTGCGGGTCCGCCGGCGGCGAGGGCGGCAGAGCCCCGGCCTGCCCCATCGCCAGCAGCTCCTCCCAGCTGCGGCAAGGCACCCGACCGTCGGCCAGGCCGGGGCCGGCCTCCCCTTCGAGCACCACCACGAAACGCAGACCTTCTGCAAGGCCGGGCTCCAGCGCCAGCTGGGTCAGCAGGTCGGCGCTCTCGACCACCAGGCCCACAGCACCGGAGTCGGAGAGGATGTAACGCAGTTCCTCCGCGGGCGCGCTGCTGCCCCGCACCGCATCGGCGGCCCCGGCCCGCATCAGCCCCTGATCGGCCACGAACCAGCGGGGACCATTCTCAGCGAACAGCGCCACCACGTCGCCGGGGCGGACAGCGAGGGCAGCGAAGCCAGCGGCAGCCTGCGCGATGCGCCGGTTCAGCTCCGCGTAGCTGATCTGCTCGGCCGGCTGGGCGTGGGGAGCATCGAGGGCGAGCCGCTCGCCATGGCGTTCGGCCAGCACCGGCCAGATCTGCTCGAGGCCGGTGAGGGAACTCCAGTCGCTGCGCCGGGCCAGGGCCCTGGTGTCCTCCGCGTCAGCGGTCCAGGCGACCTCGGACCGGGGGCTTCCGGCGGCCAGGGACATGGGGGTGAGTGCGGATCAGCGCCCAATGGTTACCACCCCTGAAGCGTTTCCGGCGGGGTCGGCGGCCGCAGGCGCAGCCTGAACTGCCGGGCAAAGGCCGCCACCAGCCGGGGCTGAAGCGTCTCGGCGGTCAGCTCCGGCCGCCACTCCACCAGTCGCCCCACCGGCCGATCCGCGATCCCGCAGGGGGTGATGGCCGCAAAGCCCTCCAGCGAACAGTCCACGTTGAGCGCCAGGCCGTGCTGGCTGATCCAGCGCCGGGCGCCCACCCCGATCGCGGCCAGCTTGCGGCCCTCCAGCCATACGCCGGTGAGCCCCGGCAGCCGGCCGGCCGCCAGGCCCAGCTCGGCGAGAAGATCGATCACCACCTGCTCCAGCCCGCGCAGGTAGAGGTGCAGGTCGCCTCCGTGGCGCTGAAGGTTGAGCACCGGGTAAAGCACCAGCTGGCCGGGCAGGTGGTGGGTCACCTCGCCGCCGCGGTCGATGCGGTGCAGCGGCAGGGGAGGATCGGCCGGATCGAAGCGCAGGTGAGCGACATCGCCGCCGCGGCCCAGGGTGTAGCAAGGCTGGTGCTGCAGCACCAGCAGCGCCTCCGGCCCACAGGGATCCTCAAGCAGGCGGGCCTGCAACTGGCGCTGCCACCCCCAGGCCTGCAGGAAGGGCACGGGATGCGCCACTTCGAAAAGGATTGCGTCGGCTGTGGGGCGCATGATCCTGGCTTCCTAGCGTGGATCCAACCGGAACCCCGGAGACCGGACGCGATCCGGCCCAACCCCTCCGGCAACCGGCACCCGATGAAACTGCTCATTCACGGCCGCAACCTCGACGTCACCCCGGCCATCCGGGACTACACCGAGACCAAGCTCACCCGCGCGATCAATCACTTCGAAGGCATCGTCAAGGAAGCGGACGTCCACCTGTCGGTGGCCCGCAATCCCCGCGTTCCCCAGCAGATCGCCGAAGTCACGATGTTCGCCAACGGCACCGTGATCCGGGCCCAGGAACGCAGCGACAACCTGTACGCCAGCATCGACCTGGTGGCCAGCAAGCTCAGCCGCCAGCTCACCCGCTACAAGGATCGGCTGCTGGAGCGCCAGCAGGGACCGGTGCACCGCTCGGCCCGCGACGAGGAAGCAGGCGCAGCCACCCTGCCGCTGCCTGGAACCAGCCTCACCGATGGCAAGGAAGCCGCCACCCCCAGCCGCGGAGTGCGCCGCAAGTACTTCGCGATGCCGCCGATGAGCCTCGACGACGCTCTGCATCAGCTGGAGGTGATCGACCACGACTTCTACGTCTTCCGCGACGCCGACACCAACCAGATCCAGGTGGTCTACCGGCGCAACCACGGAGGCTTCGGGGTGATCCAGCCTCGTGAGTCCTGATCAAGGGCGGCGCTCCGACGACCGTCCCGATCTGGCACCGCGGATCGAGCACGCTCTGCTCGATCCGCACCGGGGGCGGGCCGCGATCGAGTCCTGCTGCGAGGAGGCCCGCCACTTCGGCTTTGCCGCCGTCTGTCTGGCCTCCCGCTGGGTGGCGGTGGCGAGGGAGCGGTTGCCGCTGGGCGGTCCGGTGCGGCTGGTGTCGGTGGTGGGGTTCCCGTTCGGGGCCGTACCGCCGGAGATCAAGCGGGCGGAGGCCGAGGCCGCCGCGGCCGCAGGTGCCGACGAACTCGACGTGGTGCCAGATTTCGGGGCCCTCGCCGATGGCGACGGCAATGCCGTGCTCGACGACCTGGCAGCCATCACCGATCTGGGTCTGCCGGTGAAGGTGATCGTGGAAAGCGGCCGGCTTGAGCCGGCCGCCCTCGCGCTCCTGGTGGAGGTGAGCGTCGACGCCGGCGCCCACTACCTCAAGACCGGCAGCGGCTTCGGAGCGAAGGTCACCCCGGCCGAGGTAGCCCGCCTGCGGGAGCTGGCGCGGGGGCGGGCGGCGATCAAGGCCTCCGGCGGGATCGCCGATCTCGAGCAGGCTTTCGCCCTGCTGGAGGCAGGGGCCAGCCGGCTGGGCACCAGCCGGGGCGTCGCCCTGATGGAGGCTGTTCGCCGCCCTCCCTTGCCCTGAGCCCACCGAAACCATGCCCGAGTCGGTGCTCGAGGGGCTGGCCCTCGCCTGCGGTCCCCTGGGCGAGAGCGACCGGCTGCTCACCCTGCTGAGCGCGGAGGCGGGGCTGGTGCGCCTGGCGGTGCCCGGAGCCCGCAGACCCCGCAGCAGCCTGGCGGCGGCCCAGCCGCTCACCCATCTGCGGCTGCAGGTGGGCGGCGGGGGAGGGCTGCGACGGGTGCGCCAGCTCGCCGTGCTGCGCAGCTTCAGCGAACTCGGCCAGCGGCTGGAGACCCTGGCGGCGGCCCAGGCCCTGGCGGAGCTGGCGCTGCGGCTGGTGCCGGCGGACGACCCGGCGCCGGGGATACTGGCCGATCTGTTGCTGCAGTTCGGCCGTTTGGAGGAGGTGGTGCGGGAACGCTGCGATCGGGTCGAAGCCCTGGCCACGGCGGTTCAGGGCAGTGTGCACCTCCTGGCGCTCGGCGGCTTCGCCCTGCCCCTCGCCCACTGCTGCCGCACCGACGCCCCCCTGGAACCTCCCCTGGGAAACTGGGACTGGCGCTGCAGCCTGCTTCCGGGGGAGGGGCTGGCGATCGGTGCGGTGCCGGGAGCGAGGGTGGTGCTCAACGCTTCGGAACTGGCCCTGCTGCAGCGGCTGCCCCGCCCGGCGCCGCCCCGCCGCCGGGATGGCGCTCTGCTCGGACCGCAATCCGTGTGGCTGCATCTGCTGGCGGTGGTGGAGGCCTGGTGCGGCGAGCACCTGGGCCGGACACCCCGTGCCTTCAGACTGCTGCGAACCGGTGTCGAACCGGTGAGCACGAGCGGACGATGAGTCAGAACGGGGGGCGGAGCGGACTGCGCGAACGCGGTCTGGGGGCGGTGCTGGCCCTTCCGGGCTTCCGGCGCCTGTGGATCGGCCAGATCTTCTCCCAGCTGGCCGACAAGTTCTACATCGTGCTGATGGTCTTCCTGATCGCCCAGCACTGGGTGAGCGACACCCCCCAGAGCAACGAGGCCCTGGCCGAGGCGGCCGCCGCGATGCGCATGGACCTCGAGAACCGGGCCCAGATGATCACCCTGCTGGCCACGGGGATCTACGTGGCCAACACCATTCCGGCGATGCTGCTGGGCACGGTCGCCGGTGTCTGGGCCGACCGCTGGCCGAAACGTGCCGTGATGGTGGCCTCCAACGGCCTGCGGGCACTCATGGTGCTGCTGATTCCGCTGTGCCTGATCCCTGGTCCCAGCTGGATGGGGCTCAGCTGGGGCTACTGGGCCCTGGTGCTGATGACCTTCCTGGAATCGGTGCTCACCCAGTTCTTCGCGCCGGCGGAACAGGCGGCGATCCCCTTGCTGGTGCCCTCCCACCAGCTGCTGGCGGCCAACTCGGTCTACCAGGCCACCAGCATGGCCGCCACGATCGTGGGCTTCGCCCTCGGCGATCCGATCCTGCGGCTGCTGCGGATGCTGCTGGAACCCACCGGTCTGCGCGACGGCGAGGTGCTGCTGCTGCCCCTCTGCTACGGCCTGGCCGCGCTGGCGATCGCCGGGATCACCATCGACGAACCCGCCCGCTCCAACCGCAACGTGTCGGTGTGGCAGGAGGTGGGGGAGGGGTTGCAGGTGCTGCGGGAGCGCTCGAGTGTGCGGGGGGCCATGCTCCAGCTGGTGCTGCTGTACAGCATCCTCGCCGCTCTCTATGTGCTGGCGATCAGCCTGGCGGCTGCGATCGGAGAGCTCGGCCCCACCGGCTTCGGCACCCTCCTGGCGATGAGCGGTGTGGGGCTGGCGGTGGGAGCGCTGGCGATGGCCCAGCTGGGGGATCGTTTCCGCCGACGTCTGCTGGCGGCGGTGGGGCTGGGGCTGATCGCCGGCTCCCTGGTGCTGCTGGGCCAGATCCGGGGCAATCTGCCCCTCACCCTCTCCTTCTGCGCCCTGCTGGGCTTCGGCTCCGCCCTGGTGGCGATTCCTGCCCAGACCACGATCCAGGAGGACACCCCGGAAGACCAGAGGGGCAAGGTGTTCGGACTGCAGAACAACCTGATCAACATCGCCCTCAGCCTGCCCCTCGCCCTGGCCGGTGCGGTGGTGAGCCGTTACGGCTTGCTGCCGGTGCTCTGGGCCCTGGCCTCCATCGCCGCTGCCGCCGTCCTGGTGGAGCAACCCTGGCGCCCCTGACGCGGCAGATGCGCGGGGGACCGCAGCAGCGACCCCCGGGCTGCGCTGCTAGTTTTCGGTGTCGGATGCAACCGCTCCCGGTGCTTCACGTTGCCTGGCTGGGCAAAAAGTCCCCGTTCTGCGGCAATGTCACCTACGGCCTGAGCACTACCGCGGCCCTGCGGGAACGGGGTCATCGCGTCAGCTTCATCCATTTCGACACGCCGACGGCACCGCTCAGCCGACAGGAGGACACCCCTCCCCACCTCGGCGGCGACTCCTCAGCCGACGGCAGGGAGGTGGCCCTTCCCTACCTGGTGAAGTCGCAGGTGTACACCATCCCCTCGCCAGGGGCCCAGCGCGAGCTGCGCGAATCGCTGGAGCGGCTGCGGCCCGATCTGGTGCATGCCAGCCTCACCCTCTCCCCCCTCGACTTCCGACTGCCGGATCTCTGCCAACAGCTGGGGCTGCCCCTGGTGGCCACCTTCCATCCGGCCTTTGATGCCGGCCTGCGCAACCTGGCCGCCGGCACCCAGCAGCTCACCTACCAGCTCTACGCCCCGTCGCTTGCCCGCTACGACCGTGTGATCGTGTTCTCCGATCTCCAGGCGGAGCTGCTGGAGCGGCTGGGGGTTCGTCGGGAACGGCTGGCCGTGATCCCCAATGGCGTGGATCCCTCCCTCTGGTGCCCGCCTCCGGCCGGACCGGCGGCGGAACTGGAGGCGCTGCGTCGGCAGTTCGCCGGACGGCGCGTGTTCCTCTACATGGGGAGGGTGTCGACGGAGAAGAATGTGGAGGCGCTGCTGCGGGCGTGGCGGCTCGTTCGGCCCGAGGGATGCGTGCTGGTGGTGGTAGGGGATGGGCCCCTGCTCAGCTCCCTGCAGAACGGGATCGAGGACGACGTGGTCTGGTGGGGCTACGAGGCGAGCCAGCAGCGGCGCATCGCCCTGCTGCAGCTGGCAGAGGTTTTCCTGCTGCCTTCGCTGGTGGAAGGCCTGTCCCTGGCCCTGCTGGAGGCGATGGCAAGCGGTACAGCCTGCGTGGCCACCGACGCCGGCGCCGATGGCGAAGTGCTGGAAGGGGGAGCGGGCATCGTGATCCGCACCCAGGGGGTGACCACCCAGCTGCGAACGCTGCTGCCGGTGCTGCGCGACCAACCCGTGCTCACGGCCGAACTCGGGCGACGGGCGCGCGAACGGGTTCTGGAGCGTTACACCCTCACCAGCAACATCGATGCTCTCGAGCGCCTGTACAAAAGGCTGATCCGGACCCCGATGGCCGCCTGAGTCGCAGTGGCGATCGGGCGGGGCCCACGGTTCGACAGCCTCCTGGTGCAGCTGCGTCTGGCGGTGCTGGGCACCGCCGCCGTGGGCTTCGCGGTCGCTGCGCTGGCCACGATCCAGCTCAACCGCCAGCACCTGGTCCGCGACCACCGCCAGCGGGTGGACGCCGCGGCTGGGCATCTGGTGGCCCGCCTCGACGCGGAGGCCGCCCACCCCCAGCCGATGGACCTCAGCCGGCTGCGCCAGGACCTCGATCGGCAGTCCCGCCGCGGTCCGTTCTTCTGGATCCGCCTGCCCGATGGGCGCCTGCTGCTCTCGCGGCCGCTGCGAGGGATGGACGGAGCCGCGCTATTCCACGTGCCAGGCGGGACAGGCAACGGGCCGGGGCCGGTGACCGCCCGCACCATCGGCAACCACCGCTATCTGGTCCAGCGTCATCACCGCAGCAGCGATGGCACCGATCTCTGGGTGGCGGAGGACGCGAGCGAACACCGGCGGGCGCTGACGCGCCTGCTGATGGACATGCTGCTGATCTGGCTCGGCTGCCTGGCCCTCACCCTGCTGGCCCTCACCCTGCTCACCCGACGGATCATCCGACCGCTGAGGGAACTCAACCGGATGGCGGCGGCGATCACCTCCGACACGCTGGCCACCAGTCGGTTAGCGCTGTCCGGGGCACCGCGGGAGGTGCAGGAGCTTGGGGATGCGTACAACAGCCTGCTGGACCGGTTGGCACACACCTGGGACCACCAGCGCAGCTTCGTGAGTGCGGTGAGCCACGAACTGCGCAACCCCCTGATGATCATCAGCGGCTATCTGCGCCGTCTGCAGCGACGAGGGGGCAGCCTCCAGCCCGAACAGCTGCGGGCCCTCGCCACCGCTGAGGCCGAAACCCACCGCATCACGCGCCTGCTCAACGACCTGCTCGACCTGTCCCGCAGTGAGTGGGGTCGGCTGGAGCTGCGGCCGGGCCCGGTGGCGGTGGACGAGATCCTGCTGATGGCCTGCGACCTGGCCCGCGGCCAGCTGGCCCGGCGCCTGGAGCTGCGGCTGCCGGAGGATTCCAGCGAGCAGCCGGTACAGGCGATCGCCGAGGCCGACCGTCTGCAGCAGGTGGTGCTGAACCTGATCGAGAACGCCGACAAGTACACCCCAGATCACTCCCCGATCGTGGTGGAGCTCCTGCGGGGCCAGGGGCCAACCGGCCGCCCCGGGGTGGTGATCAGCGTGCGCGACCGCGGCATCGGCATCCCGCCTGAGGATCTGCCGCGGATCTTCGAGCGGTTCCATCGCGCCGCCAACGCCCTCGCCCAGGCCCGCGGTTCGGGCCTGGGCCTCTCGATCGTGGACCTTCTGGTGGAAGCGATGGGCGGCACCATCACGGTGGAGAGCCAGCTGGGCCAGGGGAGCTGCTTCCGCCTTCACCTGCAGGCACCGGAAGCCGAGGCGCTGGGCGCTGACTCGCGGGAGGAAGCGTCCTCTCAGTAGCGCTCGGGAACCGGAAGGTGCCAGTCCGGCCGAACGCCGGCGGCCCGCAGGGAAGCCTCCCGGGCTTCGAGGCGCTGCCGATCGACCCGCCAGAGGCGGTAGAGGCCCTCCCGGGCCAGTTCCTGCGGAGCCAGGCCCTGCCAGTACGTCTCGGTCGCGGTGGTGGCATCAATCACCAGGAGCACCGTGGGCTGAAGGGCGGCGGCGGAAGGCCTCTGACCCTCCCGCTGCTCCCGACGCAGTCGTTCGGCCAGATTCATCAGCCCACCGGCCCAGCGCCCTTCGTAGATCACCAACCGACGGCTGTAGTAGTGGAGAGAGGGCTTGAGGATCCCCACCATCGCCAGCGGCTCTCCCGGTTTGGCAAGGGTCCCGACCGCCTCGGCCATCCGCCGCACGGGCAGGCCCCGCACCTGATCCCCCAAAGACCAGCAGGGGAGCAGTGCCGCAGGCACGAACAGGGCGAAGGGGAGTTGCAGCGCCAGCAGAGCGATCGGCACCGGACGACGGCGCAGGAACCAGCCCGCCAGTGCGGCGGCCGCCAGGCAGAGTGCCGCGGGCACAAGCAGAGCGCTGGCCAGAAGCTCGCCCGGCAGGGTGGGCATCTCGGGGTCGTTGATCAGGGGAACCCACAGGGGAGCCAGGGCAAAGACGCCGGCAAGCAGCGCCGCCAGCAGCAGGGTGAGGTGCCAGGCCAGGCGGCCCGCAGGATCGGTCGGTGTGGTGTCATCACCGCTGCCGGAGCGGGTGCGGCAGGCCAGGGCGATCAGCACCCCCGCCGCGGGGGTGGCAGGCAGCCAGTAGCTGGGCAGCTTGGTGGCCGCGAGGGTGAAGAACGCCAGCACCGCCAGCAGCCAGCAGGCAGCGAAGCGATCGAGCGAAGCGGCGGCGGGCCTTGGCTGGGCAGGGCGGCGCCAGGAGAGGACCAGCGGACCGATCGCCCGGGTCAGACCCAGCAGCAGCAGCGGGGTGGCGGGCAGGCTGGCCACCACCAGCACCGGAGCGAAGAACCACCAGGGCTGGAGGTGGTCATTGACGACGGCGGTGAAGCGCTGGAGGTTGTGGTAGCCGAAGAAGCTGTCCCAGTAGGGGCGTCCTTCGCGCAGGAGGGCCAGGCCGTACCAGGGCAGGGCCACCAGGGCGGTGAGCGCCAATCCAGCGAGCGGGCGCAGCCGTCGCCGCAGTCCTGCGAGGTCGGCCTGGAGCCAGCCGAACGACAGGAGGGTGAGGAAGAACAGAATCACAGCCACGGGCCCCTTGGTGAGCACCGCCAGGCCCAGAACGGGCCAGGCCGGCCACCAGGGACCGACCCCGGCCGCGTAGGTGCGCCAGGCCATCAGCAGACTCGCGGCCACCAGAGCACTGAACACGGCGTCGCTGACACCGATTCGACCCCAGAGCAGCACCAGGGGCGAGAGGGCGAACGCCAGAGCAGCGGTGACGGCCACCACGGCCGGGGGACGGCTCCCCGGCTGGGGGCGGCGCAACAGCGTGTCGCAGAGCAGGAGCATCAGGGCCACGCTGGCCAGGGCCGACGGCAGGGAGGACGCCCAGGTGCCCAGCGGGTTCCAGTGGGCCTGGCCCGGCAGGGCATACAGGGCACCCATCAGCCAGTACACCAGCGGCGGCTTGTCGTAACGGGGCAGGCCATTGACGTGCGGGATCAACCAATCGCCGCTTTCGGCCATGGCCCGCGCCGAGGCCGCGAACAGAGGGGGCGTCTCATCCACCAGACCGGTGCTGCCGAGCCGCCAGACGAACAGCATCAGACCGAGGGCCAGAACGGCCAGCAGAGCCAGACGCCTGGAGCGTGGCGCCACCGGTTTGCTTGCAGTGCCCATCAACCCACCCCCACACGGTTCTTCTCCAGCGGCAGGGGTGTCGCGAGCTCCGGGGCCGGATCGGGCCGGCGCCAGAAGACCTCCCGGCGGTGGATCAACACCACCGACACCAGCGCCAGGGCGGCACCGAGCCACTGCAGCGGCCGCAACCGCTCGCCCAGCAGCACCATCCCGGTCATCAGGGCGAACACCGGGGTGAGGAAGGTGAGGGCGGAGAAGCCGGTGAGATCTCCCCGGGTGGCGAACCAGAAGAACAGGCCGTAGGCCAGGGCACTGCCGAACAGGGAGGCATAGGCCATCAGTCCCCAGTCGAACGGGCTCCAGTGGGGAAGCAGGCCACCCGCTCCGGCGGGGCCGAACGCCGCGAGCGTCAGCAGGGGGACGCCACCGAGCAGCAGATGCCAGCCCGTGATCACCACGGGGTCGCTGCGCCGGCAGGCGTAGCGGCTGAGCACCGTTCCCACTGCCATCGCGGCGGCGGCCCCAAGCATCCACAGTTCACCATGGCTCCAGGCCCGCACCCCCAGCACCTGGGGTCCCTGCAGCCACCAGTGGCGCAGCAGGGACGGGGGCAGGCCCAGGCAGAGGATGCCGACCAGCCCAATCAGCAGTCCCAGCCAGCCCACCGGGTTGATGGCCTCCGCGAACAGCACCCGGGCCAGCAGGGCCACCAGCAGGGGCTGGGAGTCGATCAGCACCGAGCCCAGGCCGGCGCCGGTCTCGGACAGGCCCCGGGCGAGCAGACCCTGGAACAGGGTGGCGTCCACGAGCGCGAACAACAGCAGCCAGGGCCGATCCTCCTCGGCCACCGCCAGGCGGCGTCCCATCAGCGCCGCCACCCCCAGCAGCGCCAGCCCCGCCGGCAGGATCCGCAGAGCCGCCACCAGCGGCGCAGAGGCTCCATCGAGCAGGGGGCGCATCGCCGCCATCGCCGTGCCCCACAGGGCAAAGGGCAACAGCATCGACAGCCAGCGCAGGGGCTGGGGCATGGGCTGGCTCCGGGCCCGGCGGGCCGTCTTCGGCCCTCTTTTTAAGATCCCCCCAACACCGACCGACCCGATGGCCTGGCCCTGGCGCCGCAAGACCCGTCGCACCCTGGCAAGAATCGCGATCGAGGGGCCGATCGCCGGCCCCACGCGCGAGCGGGTGATCCAGGCTCTCGATGCCGTCGGCAGGCGGGAATGCCCTGCCCTGCTGCTGCGCATCGACAGCCCCGGCGGCACCGTGGGCGACAGCCAGGAGATCCATGCCGCCATTCAGCGCCTGAGGCAGAAGGGCTGCCGGGTGGTGGCCAGCTTCGGCAACATCTCCGCCTCCGGCGGTGTCTACGTGGGGGTGGCCGCGGAGCGCATCGTCGCCAATCCCGGCACCATCACAGGCTCGATCGGCGTGATCCTCCGCGGCAACGATCTCTCTCGGCTGCTGGAGCGGATCGGCATCCGTTTCGACACCGTGAAAAGCGGCCTTTACAAGGACATCCTCTCTCCGGACCGTGCCCTCACCGAGGACGAACGAGGCCTGCTGCAGGGTCTGATCGACGCCAGCTACGGCCAGTTCGTGGCCGCAGTGGCGGAAGGCCGCGGTCTGAGCGAGGAGGCCGTGCGCAGCTTCGCCGACGGCCGGGTGTTCACGGGTGAGCAGGCACGGGAGCTGGGCCTGGTCGACGCTCTCGGCGACGAGGAGTCGGCCCGGCGACTGGCGGCGGAACTGGCGGGCCTGGACCCGGAGAAGAGTCGCCCGGTCACCTTCGGCAAGCCCCCGAAACGCTTCGCCGGTCTGATTCCCGGCCGCGGCGCCCTGCGGGCCGTGGGCGAGGCGCTGAGCCTCGAACTCGCCTGGAGCGGGCAGCCGCTCTGGCTGCACCGCCCCTGAGTCCCGCCATGACGCCTTCCCTCCAGCTCCGGGCCCTGCGCGGCGCCACCACCGCCGAGGCCAACACCTCCGAGGCGATCGCCTCGGCGGTGGCCGAGCTGGTGGATGCCCTGATGCTTCGCAACCGGCTCGACGGCTCCCGGCTGCTGTCGGTCACCTTCTCGGTGACCGCCGACCTCGACGCCTGTTTCCCGGCCGCGGTGGCCCGGCGGCGGCCGGGCTGGGACGCCGTGGCCCTGCTCGACTGCCAGCAGATGGCGGTGGCAGGGGATCTGCCGCGCTGCATCCGGCTGCTGGCCCATGCCTGGCTGGAACCCGAGCGGATTCCCGACCATCCCTACCTGCGGGAAGCCTCACGGCTGCGGCCGGACAGAGCCCATCCCGCCTCAGCCACCTCCCCTTCCGACCACTGCATGCCCGAGGGGTGAGGCGGCGTTCTGAGGATTTTCCTTTCCCGCTCCGGCATCCCATGGCCCCCTTCCTGCGAACCGATCGCCTGTGGTCGGCCGCCGGCCTCGCCGGTGCCTCCCTGGCCGTCGGTGCGGCCGCGGTACTGCTTCCCCTGGATCGAACCACCGCTTCCTTGCTTGGCCTGCAGCCGGCCCAGGCAGGCAGCGGCACCTGCGAGTCCCTGATGTCCTACCGCTGGGAGGGCAGCAAGGACTTCCGCAACCTCACCTGCTTCATGACCGAGACCACCCGGCTGCGGCGCTCGGAGTACTTCCTCAAGCTGAGGCCGAAGGACCGCAAGACGGCGATTCTCAAGCTCAGCATCAGCCTGCCGGAGAACTTCGACGTGAAGCTCGACCCGAAGCGCATCCGCCTGTGCGAGATGAGCGAGGGCGGCATGCTCAGCCGCACCCGCTGCGAGAAGGTGATCCCCGCCACCGTGGAAGTGGCCCCGAACGGACGCGCCATCGACATCTTCCCCAACACACCCGTCTCGGTCCAGGGAACGATCGGGGTGCACATGACCCTGTTCAATCCCTTCACCGCCACGATGTACCAGCTCAACGCCATGGCCCAGGCCCCGGGCGACATCCCGGTGTCCGGCTATCTGGGCAGCTGGATGATCCAGATCGAGCCCAACTGAGCGGGGCTCCGGCGGCGGCCGGCCCTGCTGATAGGGTGGCCGGCTGACAGGAAACGAGACGCCGGGAGGCTGCCATGACCAAACGCACCTTGGAAGGAACCAGCCGCAAGCGCAAGCGCGTGTCGGGTTTCCGCGTGCGCATGCGCACCCATACCGGCCGCCGTGTGATCCGCGCCCGCCGTCGCCGCGGTCGCGCCCGCCTGGCGGTCTGAGCCCGGCGCCGTCGTCGTGGCCCTGCCCCAGCGGCACCGCCTCCGGGGCCACCGGGTGTTCGAGAGGATCTATCGCAAGGCCCAACGCCTCCATGGCACCGCGATGGTGCTGAGGGTGTGGCCGGCCGAGGCCCCGCTCCTGCCGCCCCAGGAGCGGGGCCATGCCTCCAGCCCCTGGCGCTGTGCCGTGGTGGTGAGCGCCAAGGTGAGCAA
>JBKDPV010000023.1:0-22055 GCA_046342315.1 Cyanobacteriota bacterium | reverse complement strand
GTCGAACAGCACCGTGGCCTCGATGCCCTGCACGGTCTGACCGATGAAACGGCACTCTCCGCCCCGCAGGCGCAGGAAGCCGTTGGCGATCGGATCCACCACGCTGCCGCGCACCAGCAGCTGCAGGTCGGCGCTGCCCTCGCGCCACTCCACCGCCTGGCCGGTGAGATCGGTGAGGAAGCGCAGGCCGTCGCCGCGGCTGGCCAGGCGCAGTTCCACCTCCTCCCGGCGTCGATCGAGGGGGAGGGTGCCGGCAAGATCGACGCTGTTGAAGGCATCGCCCCCCCGCAGAGCCAGGTCGAGGTTCAGGGCCTCGCCCTGCAACTCCACCCGGCCGCGTTCGAGCACCAGACGGTTGCGGCCGAGGCTGGCGTCCTCCAGTGCCAGATCCACCGCCAGCTCGGGACGACGGCCCCCCAGGCGGTAGCGTCCCTGGGCCACCAGGTTGCCGCGCAGGCTCTCGGGCACGGGGGTGAGCAGGGTGAGCAGCGCCAGCGACAGGCCGGAGATGGCGAAGCTGCCGGCCCCGGCCCCCAGGGGACCCTCGAGCCGGATCTCGATGGGTGCCAGGGAAAGCGCCTGATCCTGGTCGTCCTGCTGCTCCCAGAGATGGCCACGGGCGTTGAGCTCGGCCTGGACGCGGCCGAAATCCGGGCCCGTGAGTTTGAGATCGGCGTCGAAGCGTGCCTGAAGGCGGGCCAGCCGCTGCCCCCGGTCGGCTTCGCGCAAGTTGCGATCGTGGGTGGCCAACTGCACCCTGGCCGCATCCAGCGCCTGAAGCTGGCCCGAAAGGGTGCCGCCGAAGGTGTCGATCATCAGACCCGCCAGGTCCTGCGCCCGGCCCATCGGCGGCAGGGGGTCCCCACGCCAGGAGGGCAGGGAGCCGAGCAGCTGGCGGAACAGGCTGCCGTCCAGGCCGCGCCCCTGGAAGCGGGCCTGGAACGGCCCGTCCCAGCGGCCGCGAAGGTCGGCATCGATCCGGGACCCGGCCAGGGTCTCGACGTCACCCTTGAGGCTGTAGTCACGATCGCGGTACCGCACGTTCGCGGCCACCCGGCGACCGGCGATGCCCAGCAGCAGGGGATCACGGACCTCCGCCCAGCCAGCGAAGGCCAGGGGCTGGAGGCTGATCGTGCCCTGCCCCCCCAGGCGCCCCTCCAGGGGGCGGAAGCGGCGGGGCTTGCCCAGCAGCAGCTCCAGACCCCGCAAAGGGAACTGGCGGGCCTGCCAGCGATAGGCCGCCGGACGACCATTCAGCCGGAGCTCACCACCCTCGCGCTCCAGCGCCACCGCCACCGGCTGCCAGCGAGAATCGAAACGGGCCTCGAGACGGCCCGAAGGGGCGGGACTCCGGGCGCTGAGGCTGAGGCGGCCACCGCCACCGCTCGCCAGCAGGGGATCGCCCAGGAAGCGACCCTGCCAGGTCTCCTGCAGGCGCAGAGGGCCGGCGGCGGGCTGATCCACCTGCAGCGCCAGATCGGGGCGCAGGGCGTTGAGGGGTCCGGCCAGCCGTCCCTCTGCGTCGAGGCTTCCCTGCAGGCTGGTGCCCAGAGCCGGTCCCAGGCGCTCCAGCGGGAAGCGGCTGAGGGAGAGCCGAGCCTCGAGATCCCCGTTCACCAGCCCCCGTCCAGCCACCCACGCCAGGGGCAGCCGGGCGCTCGCCGCGAAGCGGGGTGCCTGCAGACGCTCCAGCTCCAGCAGGCCGTCGCGCCAGCGCAGAGCGGCCTGCCAGGGTCCGCCCAGCAGGGGAAGGGGGGCGCCATCGTTGGTGCTCATCCCCAATTCCGGATCCGCCGGGGTGCCGCTGAGCAGGATCGTGCCGCTGAGGGGGGACTGCTGCAGCCAGGAGGGCAGGCGGGCGGTGGCGGGCAGATCGCGAGGATCGAAGCGCCAGTCACCGCGCAGGTCGACCCGGGAACCCAGGCGGCCGACCAGCTTCAGACGGGATTCACCCAGCCCGCCTTCGAGGCTCTGCACCTGCAGGCCCTCCGCCGACCAGTCCCCCCGCAACAGGGCGACGAGAGGGGCGCTCCCGAGGGGATGACCCGTTGGAGGGAGAGCCTCGAGCCGGGCCGCCAGGCGCCGGTCAGCGGCCACCCGCCCCCGGGCCACACCCCGCCAGGGGCCGTAGCGCCAGTCGGCGGATGAAACCGCCAGCTCCTGGCCCCGGCACTGAAGGGGCACGCTGTCCACCGCCAGGGGCGTGGCACCGCTGCGGGGACGCCAGCGCACTCCACGGACCCGCAGGCTGCCGCTGCAGGAGGGGCGACCGCTCACCAGATCGAGTGCGAAGCGACCCTCCGCACGCCCCTCCAGCTGGCCGCGGGCGAGGGGTCCAAAGGGACCGCCACGGGGCAGCAAGGATTGGAAGGCCGCCACCGGCAGCCCCCGTGGGGTGAGCATGGCTCGCCAGCGGCGTTCACGCCACCGGCCGCGACCATCGATGCGGACGGAACCCTCCCGAGCGGGTAGACGCACCAGGGCGCTGGCATCGAGCGCCCGCTCGTGCGGCCGCAGGCGGGCCTCGCCGCTGAGCGAGAGCGGAAACGGTGCTCTCGCAGCGCCCAGACCATGCAGCCGCACCTGGCCGGGCTCCAGGAGGCGGAAGGTGAGGTCGAGCCGGGGAGGTTCAGGCCCTGGCGGCAGAGACCCCAGCTCCCACCACCAGCCCCGATCGTTGCGCCGCAGGTCCACCTGGGCGCCGCGGAAGCTCAGATCGAGCACCAACGTGCGCAGGCGCCAGCTGCTGAAGGGATCGATCGTGGCCCGCACCTCTTGCACGCTGGCGGTGGAGGCATCGCGTTCACCAACAAGGAAACGGCTGGGTCCCACCACCAGCCCGTCGGCACCGAAGCCGCGATAGGGGCCGAGGCGCAGCGGATGGCCCATCACCCGTCCCACCTGCCGCTCGATCTGAGGCCGCATGCGCTCGTAGGCGAGCCGCAGCAGCCGGTCGGACGCCAACACCAGGGCCGTGCCGGCAGCCAGGCCCGTGGCGCCGGCAACCAGCCCTCCCCCAACCAGAAAACGCCTCCGGGGAGACCATGACTCAGGCAGCAAGCCCATCCCTCTGGACCGTCACCGCCCGGGTCGGCCGCAATATAAGGAGCTTGTCCCCTGTTCCCCAGCCCCCATGGCCATGGCCGCCGATCCGATCCTGTTCGTGGCCGGCGAGTGGCTTGGGGCGGCCAGCGGCGTGCTCGCCCTGCTCACCGGTGCCGGCTTCCTGGCCCGCTGGGGGATCCGCTTCCGGCTGGTGGGCATCACCAGCTTCACGGCGCTTCTGGCCCTCTCCTGTCTGGCGTTCGCGATCAGCTACACCCCAAGGGTGACGGTGCCGGGCGCGGTGACGGTGCCGGTTGTCTACGACAATGGCGCAGACCTGGTGGTGGCAGCAGCGCCGGAAGGACTGGCCGCCGAAGCGATCGCCCCGACCCTCGAGCAGCTGGCACGCAATCTGCGGGGCAGCGGCCGCAGCAGCGCCGGCGGGCAGGTGCACGTGCGGCTTCGCCGGTTGGAATCGACGACAGGGGATGCCTCCAGGCCTGTCGTGCTCGGAGAAGTGAGTCGCGACTTCGCCACCGGCGCTGTGGCGGCCACACCCTGAGCCCGCGCTTTCCTCACCCTGTCTCCCTTGTCCCGCTCCGGCTGGCTACCACCACACTTCCGCAGCGAGGAGAGGGTTCTCAACCTCCGTGGCATCCGCGGCTGGGAAGCGGTGGCGGCATTGGCAGATCCGATGCTGCGTGAGCTGGCCGCCGATGGCCGCTGCAGCGAAGCCCGGCTGGTGCGGCTGCGCGGTCAGGCCCGCCTGATGGGCGACCTGGACCTGGCCCCTGAGGAGGCCGCGCTCTTGCTGCACGCCGGCATCGCCGACCGTCGGGGACTGGCGAGCTGCGATCCCCAGGCGGTCCATCGCCAGCTGGGCCGTCTGCAGCGCAGTCTGGCGGGGTCCACGCTTGCGCCGGTGCCCCTGCCCCGCCTGCTGGAGTGGATCCAGCGTGCCCGCAGCGGATCCGGTCGCTCCTGGAACTGACCCCGACCGAACCTCCCGACCGCCGCCCGATCCCTGGAATGGACTCAGCCTGTCTGGCCGCCATGGCCCGTTTCTCCCTCCTGCGTTCCCTTCCCCTGGCCCTGGCCGCAGGTGTGGCCTGGGGCATCATCACTGTGCCGATCGGACCGGCGCCGGCGAACGGAGCCTCGGCACTGCTCGAATCGGTGAAACAGAACCCCGAGCTGGCGAAGCAGCTCTGCCGCCAGTTCAAGGCTCTCAATGCCGAGGGCCAATCCGCCACGTCCAAGGCCTCGATCGCCCGGGTGGCCGAAAGCCAGGGGCTGAGCCCGATGGATGCCGAGGTTCTCACCACCTACGTGATCGGCCTTCACTGCCCCGACGTGCGCTGAGCCGGCCCATGGCCCGCTGCCATGACGTGTGGATGCCCTGCCCCGATGGGGTGAGGCTGGCCACCCGGATCTGGCAGCCCGATCCGGGTGGCCCGGCAGGCTTGGGCCCCTGGCCCGTTCTGCTGATGCGCCAGCCCTACGGACGAGCCATCGCCTCCACCCTCACCTACGCCGATCCGTCCTGGTATGCGGGCCAGGGGTTCCTGGTGGCCATCCAGGACGTGCGCGGGCGCGGCGATTCGGAGGGCAGTTTCGGCGGATTCGCCCAGGAGGCCGCCGATGGAGCCGCAGCGGTGCGCTGGGCCCGGGGCCTCCCCGGCGGCGACGGCCGGGTGGCCACCTACGGCTTCTCCTACCAGGGGGCCACCCAACTGCTCAACACCAGCAGCGACGGCGCAGCGGATGACGGCAGACCGGACCCCTTCCCCGACTGCCTGGTGCCGGCGATGGCCGGCCTCGACGAGCGTTGCCACTGGGCCAGCGAGGGCGGTGCCCATTGGTGGGCGCTGGGTCTGGGGTGGGCGCTGCAGCTGGCCGCCGAAGGTTGCCGCCGCCGGGGTGATGACAGCGGCTGGTTGGAGATCCGTCATCAGCTCGAGCAGGGAACCTTCCTGCGCGAGGGCGCGGCCCTGCTGAAGCGCCTCGACCCGGCCGGCATGGGCTGGCAGTGGCTGCACAAAGACCCTGCCAGAGGCGAGGGCTGGAGGGTCCACCCGGTGGCGGCGCCCCTGCTAAGGAGGCCGATGCTGCTGGTGGGTGGATGGCACGATCCCCACCTGCGGGGGGTGCTCGATCTCCAGCGGCGGGCGCGGCGGGCCGGAGGACGCCCATCGTTGGTGATCGGCGCCTGGACCCATCTCGACTGGCGAGGAGGCATCGATGACCTCCAGCTGGCCTTCCTGCGCCGCAACCTCCCCGCCGCCGGCGCCAGCCCTTCGAGGGCCGCGACCGCCAAGGCGAGCGCACGGCAGTCATCGGTATCGGACCCTGGAGAGGGGGGGATCGCTTTGCAATTCCCGGATGGCCGCTGGGCCCTCCACCGCCAGGATCCCCACCTGCCGGAGCTGGCTTCCAGGGGCTGGTCGCTGGCCAGCGCTGGATTGGCTGCGATCCGCAGCGACGAAGGACGGCTGGTGGCCCCTGTCGATGGCGCGGGCACCGTGAGGATCATCCACGATCCGTGGCGTCCGGCCCCTGGGCGGGGGGGGCATCTCGGTCTGGATGCGGGGCCGGCGGAGCGAGCCGATCTGGATGCGCGTGCGGATGTGGCCTGCTTCACCACGGCGCCGCTGGAACAGCCCCTGGATGTGGTGGGCATCCCCCACCTGCAACTGGTGATCGCGGCCGACCAGCAGGGCTTCGACCTCTGCGCCGCCCTCTCCCATCTGCCACGGCAGGGCGGCGCCGTGCAACAGATCGCCACCGGCGTGGCCCGTTTCCGGGGTGAAGGCTGCCGCTCTCCCGGCCTGCGGCGGCTCAACCTCCAGCCCCTGGCCGTGCGACTGGAAGCCGGAGATCGGCTGCGCCTGTCGCTGGCGGGTGCCGCCTGGCCCCAGATCGCCGTCAACCCCGGCGACGGCAGCCTGCCCCTGGAGGCCCCAGGCCCCCGGCACCGGGTGATCGGCCTCGACCTGCACCTCGCTGGCAGCCGCCTCTGGCTCACCCCGCTGACTGGGGCAGACTGAGCCCGCCCGAACCGCCTGCGCGATGCTCCCCCCCAACCCGTTCCAGCACCTGGCCTTGCAGCGCACCGGCCTGGTGGGCCTGGCCCTGGCCGCCGGCATGGCGGGAGCGGCGGTGGCGGTTCCGGCCGTGCCCACGCCGGCGGTGACGGTGCCGGGGATGCCGGCCAGCCGCACGAGCTCGGCGGTGGTGGAGGCCCGCGCCCGGGCCGCGGCGGAGCGCATCCTGCGCACCCTGCGGGATGGCGATGCCAACGCTCGCTTCGCTTTGTTCGCTCCCACGCTGCAGCGCATCTCCAGCCCTGCGCTGGTGGCCGCCAACATGAAGCGCCAGGCGAAGCTGATGAGCTGGAGCATCACGACCGTGGTGCCCGCCTACGACGCCAGCACCGTGGAGGCCACCCTGCAGACCAGTGCAGGGCCCCGCAAGCTTCTGATGGTGATCAACGCCGACGGGCTGCTGGAGGGCTATCACCTGGATCTTTCGGATCAGGCCGCAGAACGGGTGGCGCGTGACTTCGTTCAGGCCGTGGTGGATGGCCGCTTCGTAGCCGCGGACAGCTTCCTGAGCCCCGATCTGCAGAGTGAAATTCCGCCGGCAAGCCTGCAGCGCAAGTGGCTCAACCTCCAGACCCGCACCGGCAATTTCGTGCGCGTGCGGGAGGTTCTGCCCTCGGAACAGAGCGGTGAGATGAAGCTCGTGATGGTCACGGTTGAATTCACCCGTCTCACCGACAACCTCTATGTGATCCTCGATCGCAGCAACGCGATCATCGGCGTCGATTTCCCCACGGAACCGGCCGGGCCGAAGCCGGTGCCCACCCGCTGAGGAAGCGAAGCTAGTAAACCGGCGTAAGCTCCCGGCGCAAGCCCCCCTTTTCCATGCTTCTGCCCAGCCTCGATTGGATGGTCGACGATGCCGTGCGGCTGGCCGAGTGCCGCTATGACCATCCCTTCGCGGTACTGGGGCCCCAACCCCTGCCCGAAGGGGGCTGGGTGGTGCGCATCTGGATGCCTGAGGCGGAGCAGGTGGAGCTGCTGCTCGCCGATGGCGCCCCGGCTCTGCCGATGGCCACACCGCACCATCCCTGGATCTTCGAGACTGGCGTGGCGGCCGATCCGGGCCGCTCCTACCGCGTGCGGGTGAAGCGCGGAGGGATCGAACACGAACAACATGATCCCTTCGCCTTCCGCGACGAGTGGATGGGCGAGCTCGACCGCCATCTGTTCGCCGAAGGCAACCATCACCACATCTGGCACCGGATGGGGGCTCATGTTCGGGAACAGGACGGCGTGGCCGGGGTGCAGTTCTGCCTCTGGGCCCCGAATGCCCGCAGCGTGTCGGTGCTGGGCGATTTCAACGGCTGGGATGGGCGCCATCACCCGATGCAGTCGCGGGTCGGCGGCAGCTGGGAACTGTTCATCCCCGGCCTGAAACCCGGCGATGTGTACAAGTACGAGGTCCACACCCAGGCGGGGCATTGCTATCCGAAGAGCGATCCCTACGGCTTCCGGCACGAAGTGCGCCCCAACCACGCCTCGGTGGTTGCCGAACGGGGCCGCTACCAGTGGAACGACTCGGCCTGGATGGAGGAGCGCGACAGCAGCAACCCGCTCGACCGGCCGATCGCGGTGTACGAGATGCACCTGGGCAGCTGGATGCATGCCTCCGCGGACGAGCCCTTCCACGAGAGCGATGGCAGCGTGCGGCCTCCGGTACCTGCGGCCGATCTCAAGCCCGGCGCCCGCCTGCTCACCTACCCCGAACTGGCCGATCGGGTCATCTCCTACGTGAAGCAGCGGGGCTTCACCCACATCGAGCTGCTGCCGATCTCAGAGCACCCCTTCGACGGCTCCTGGGGCTATCAGGTCACCGGCTGGTACGCACCCACCAGCCGCTACGGCACCCCCGATGAGTTCCGCGCCTTCGTGGACCGCTGCCACGCCGAGGGCATCGGCGTGATCCTCGACTGGGTGCCGGGCCACTTTCCCAAGGACGCTCACGGCCTGGCCTTCTTCGACGGTGCCCACGTGTACGAGCACGCCGATCCCCGCATCGGCGAGCACAAGGAATGGGGAACCCTGATCTTCAACTACAGCCGCAACGAGGTGCGCAACTTCCTCGTGGCCAACCTGGTGTACTGGTTCGAGGAGTTCCACATCGACGGCATCCGCGTGGATGCGGTGGCCTCGATGCTCTACCGCGATTACCTGCGCCCCGATGGGGAATGGATTCCCAATGAGCACGGCGGACGGGAAAACACCGAAGCCGTGCGCTTTCTGCAGCAGGCCAACCACGTTCTGTTCCAGCACTTCCCTGGTGCCCTGTCGATCGCCGAAGAATCCACCACTTGGCCGATGGTCACCCAGCCCACCGACATCGGCGGACTCGGTTTCAACCTGAAGTGGAACATGGGCTGGATGCACGACATGCTCGACTACTTCGAGCTCGATCCGTGGTTCCGCCAGTTCCACCAGAACAACGTCACCTTCTCGATCTGGTACGCCTACACCGAGAACTTCATGCTGGCCCTCAGCCACGATGAAGTGGTGCATGGAAAGAGCAACCTGCTGCACAAGATGCCAGGCGACGACTGGCAGAAATTCGCCAACGTACGGGCCCTGCTGGCTTACATGTGGACCCACCCGGGCAAGAAGACCATCTTCATGGGCATGGAATTCGGCCAGCGTGCCGAATGGAACGTCTGGGGCGATCTGCAATGGGATCTTCTGCAGCACGAGCCCCATCAGGGCCTGCTGCAACTCGTGGATGACCTCAACGCCTTCTATCGCTCCGAGCGGGCACTCTGGGGCGATGATTTCGACCAGTACGGTTTCCAGTGGATCGACTGCAATGACAATCGCCATTCGGTGATCAGCTTCATGCGCCGCGAAAGCACAACCGGCCGCTGGGTAGTGGTGGTAGCGAACTTCACGCCCCAGAGCCATTCCCACTACCGGGTTGGTGTACCTCTTGCGGGCTTCTACGAAGAGGCCTTCAACACTGATAGCAGCCGCTACGGCGGCAGCAATCTGGGTAACCTCGGCGGCAAATTCACTGATGAATGGAGTATCCACGGCTATGAGAATTCCCTCGATCTCTGCCTGCCCCCTTTGAGCGTGCTCGTATTCCGACGGGACGAGGCCCGCAGCCGTCTCGACGACCGGGCCCTCGAGGCCCGCGTCTGAGGGCGAGGCGTTCGTGACTTCGATCTGAGAACCTCAAACCCCGTTTCCAGGCGCTGCTGAGGCCCCGGAACTGGCCGCCCTGGCCGCCATCCTGGTGCTGCTGGTGATCGCCTCGATCGCCTCCGCTGTGCAGGCCCGCCATAGCCCCGGCCCCGACAGCACGAACCGGAGGAACCGATCGCACCGAAGGTGAGTCCCAGCAACACGCGAGCCGGCTTCGTCGGCGGGCTGCTCAGCACCACCGACACGGGCACATGGAGAAGTCCGCTGCTCACGCCGCTGGGCACGGCAGCCGAGCTTCTGCCGTCGCGACCCCAGGCGGCGCGGTGGAGGCGGCCCTGGCGGACGCTCACTGACCCTGCCGCCGAACTCGATCGCCCGGAAGGGAACTGAGGGGCGTGCCACCCTGCCGGCGGCATGAAGAGAAATCGTCTACGTGGGCAGGATCCCTTCGGCTAGGTTCAAGCCGGAAATGGCCGCTTCTCTGCGATCTTCCCTCTTCCATGGTTCCCATGGCCGACAACCTTGCCTGCTGGTGCGGGACGACCCTGAGCGCGCTGATGTACCGCCTCTACGAGTCCAGCTGTCAGGCCCTCCCGGCCGAGGAAGCCATTCCCGGCGGCGATAACGCCACGGCGGGCTGATCCAGCCATGGCACCGGAGCAGCGTCAGCCCGGGCGACGGCAGCGTCTGCATCCCGGTTTCTATCGCCACCTCCTGCTGGTGTGCTTGGCGGTGTCCCTCGGCTTCAGCTTGCCGGGCCGGATGGTGAGGTTCAGCTGGGTGGCCTTCATCGCCCTCACCATCCTGCTTGCCTGGCGGCTCGGGCCCCAGGGTCTCACCGCCACCCGGGCCGGTGCCGGAGGATCTCCCCCTGCCGATGTGCTGTTCCGCCTGCTTGGGTTGGCCACCGCGATCGCCCAGATCATCTGGCTGTTCAGCCCCTCCAGCCTGCGCCTCAGCGGCGTTCCTCTGTTGGCGCTCTACACCCTGTTCATCGCCTGGAGCATGGTGCGGCTGGTGGGGGCGCTGGCAAGGGAGCGCCGTATCGATGGGCGGCTCCTGAGCGGCGCCACCGCGGGCTATCTGCTGCTGGGGATCAGCGGCGGGCTGTGTCTCACCGTGCTCGCCACCCTGCAGCCCGGTGGCTTCCGCGACAACCTCACGGGGCGGATCCTGACAATGCCCGCCATTGGAACTCCGGTCGAGGACACCAGTTCCTGGGACCTGGATTTTGGCCGTCTGAACTACTTCGCCTTCGTCAGTCTGACGACGGTGGGCTATGGCGACATCACGCCCATGACCCCTCTCACCCGCATGGCCAGCCTCAGCCTCAGTGTGCTCGGCCCCCTCTACATCGCCGTGGTGCTGGGGATGCTGATCAGCCGGCTCAGCGGCGCGCAGGATCCGCCAGCGCCTCCTTGGGACGGGGCCCCTCCTCCTCCAGACCGGTCTCCCGCTCCAGCAGAGCCCGGTCGAGGGCCTGACGGGTGAGGGCCGCGAGCAGGGAGGCCCGGGCCACCTGCAGGTCCCGCTGCACCAGCAGCACTTCGGTGAGCGGTTCCACCAGGGCCCGGTAGCGCAACCGCGCATCCCTCAGGGACCGCTCCCCGGCCACCACTGCCTCCCGGGCCGCCGAGACGGAGGTCGCCGTGGCGGCCATGCTGCTCCAGGCCCGGCTGACCTCCTCCCGGATGCCAAGGCGGGCCTGGTCCTCCTGGGCCTCCAACAGCGAGCGCTGACGATCGGCCACCACAGCGGCCGAACCCGCCCGGCCGCCGTCGTACAGGGGCTGGCGAAGCAGCAGGGCCGCGCCCCAGTTGTAGAAGGAACCCGAGGCCGTGGCGCTCTGGTTCAGCGCCGGCAGTGGAACGGATGCCGTGCCGCCGTTGATGGAGCCGCCCTGATCGAGCACAGGCACCGCCAGACGGTTGCCGCTCAGCCCCCCCCCCACAACGAGGCTCAGGGAGGGCAGCAACGCCAGCCGGGCCGCCCGGGCCTGCTGGCGCTGGGCCCGTTGCTGCGCCTGCAGAGAGGCCAGCAGGGGTCGATCCTGCCAGGCCCGATCCAGGGTCTGCCTGAGCGGCAGGGGCCAGGGGGCGGAGTCGACGATCGGATCGACGGCAATCGGTGCCGCCTCCGGTGGGAGACCCAGCAAAGCCGCCAATTGTTGGCGGCTGGTCTCGAGGTCAGCCTGGGCCTGGGCCAGTCCCTGCCCGTCCTGGGCCCGCAGCACCCGGGCCCGCAGAATATCGATGCGGGCCGCCAGGCCCTGGCGCTCGATGGCTGCCACATCCCTCTCCAGCGAGGCGGAGGCCTGCAGGGCTTCCTGCCACACGGGAACCAGGGCCTGGTGGAGCTGCACCTGGCGATAGGCCCGCACCAGATCGAAGCGGGTCTGACGCTCACGCTCCCTGGCTTCGGCGCGGCTGGCTTCGAGCACCTGCCGGCTGGCGCCCACCTCGGCCCCCTGGCGCAGGGGCAACAGATTCACATCCAGCACGAGGCCTACGTTGCCGAAGGTGTTCTGCAGCAGCGCATAGCCGTTCTGCTGCAGGCCGAGGCTGATGTCCCCCAGGGTGGGAAGGTTGGTGAGTACACCCACCGAGGTGCCCACCTGGGTGAAGCTGCCGCTGCCGATCAGAGCGAGCTGGGGCAGGCGGGAGGCGGCGGCCAGATCCACGAGGGCCGCGTCCCGGGCGACACGCCGGCGACTCTCCTCCAGGTTCACGGAGCCGGGCAAGCCGATCCTCAGCACCTGCTCGAGGGTGAGAGGTTCGGCGCTCACGGACACAGGAGCCGTCACGGCCAGCAGACCAGCGAACAGCCAGGGGGTGGAAGGGACCGCGGAGCGTAGAGACGGGAACAATCCGCGGGACGCTGGGGGGACCACAGGCAGACCCGTACGGCACGACTGTAAGGGAGGCTGCCGGGGCGCCAAAGGAGCAGTGGCTGCTCCGTCCTGATGTCACCGGTAGCATCCGCACAGCTCGGCTCCGCCATGGGCTCCACTGCGGCATCTCTGTTCTGGCGGCTCTACTCCTGTTTGCCGATGGGGCTGATGGCCCTCCTGACCCTTGCGTGGGCCTCCACCCCGGCGGTGCCCGTGCAGGTGCGGGGTATGGCTCTGCTGGCGCCACCCGAATCCAGGCGCGGTTTCTATGCCCGCGGCCCGGGAGAGGTGCAGGCCGTGCTGGTGTCGGTGGGGGATCAGGTACGCCAGGGGCAACGGCTGCTCACCCTCGATCGGGTGGGGCAGAACGCCACCGGCCCCGCCGGCAGTGCGCCCATGACCTCCCCACAGGCCACCAGCGCCCGCCTGGCGGCGGTGGCGCAGCAGCAGCGGGTTCTGGGGGACCAGGGCGCGGCCCTCGACGAGCAGCGAGAGGCCCTGCTGGCGCGCCGGGTGCAGATCGCCACCAGCAACCGGCCGGTGCGGAGCCAGCTCACCGCTCTGGAGGAGCTGCGCCGGGAGAAGGTGATCGCCCGATACAGCCCCCTCTGGGTCGGTGCCCAGGACCTGTGGCTGCGCAATCAGGCGGACCTTGCCGCGATCGACGCCCAGCTGGCGGAACTGCGGGCCCAGCGCGCCGGTCTCAGGGCCCAGGGGGCAGAGCTCGAAGCCCAGCGCGCCACGCTCCGCAGCGACACCCTCAGCCAGAGCGTCTTCAGCCCAGCCCAGGGGAGGGTTCTGGATCTGGCCGTCCAACCCGGACAGCCCGTTGCGCCGGGCCAGAAACTCGGCAGCCTCGGGGTGCCGTCTGAGCTGAAGCAACGCCAGGCCGTGGCCCTGTTCACCGCGGCTGATGCCAGCCGGCTGGCGGTGGGCGATGAGGTGCGACTCAATCCCCAGCTCCTCAGCCGCGACAGCTTCGGCGGTACCGAGCAGCGCTACGGCCTGGTGCCGGGTCGGATCGTGCGCCTCTCGATGACCAGCGTCGAGCTGGCCGACGTGAGTGCCCAGGTGGGCAGCGAGGAGGAGGCCGCCAACCTGATGGCGAGCGCACGCTCCCGCTCCTACGGCGAGGGTGGCGATCTCACGGCCCAGCTGCCTGGCCGCACCGGGGCGCCGCTGGTGCTGGCCGTGGTGGAGCTCGAGCAGGGCGCCACCCCCTCGGGCCTGGCCTGGACACGTGGGTCCGGTCCGGCCCAGCCTCTGCCGCAACGCACACCTGCGGAGGTGGAGGCGGAAGTGGAGATGCGCTCGGTGCTCAGCTACGTGGCACCCTTCTGGCGCTGGATCAGCGGCGCCCGCCCATGACCTCCTCCTCCGACGAGCCCCGTCGTTCCGAGCCGCTGACCACGCGCCTCCTTGCCCCCTGGCGACGACCCTGGCCCTGGCTCAGCCTGGTGCTGCTGCTGGTCTGCAGCCGCAGTGAGCCACCGCGGCTGTGGTTCTGGTTTTCCCTCCTGCTGATCAGCCTGGTGGTGGGTCTGCTGCAGAGCCTGGCGCGGAGACCTTGAACGATTCCGGCCTGCGTGACCTGCGGCTGGTGCTGGGGGTGGGCGCAGCCTGTGGGCTGACCTGGGCCGTCTGTCAGAGCGTTGGGCTGGCTTCGGCCGCACCCTATGGCGTCGTGATGGCGGCGGTGCTGATGCGGCCCGATTTCCAGCCCTGGCCCCGGCCCCTGCTGGTGCTGCTGCCGGTGCTGGTGGTGGTGGGGCTGGGGCTGGGCACCTTCCTCAAGCCGCTGCTGGAGGCCCCCGAGGTGTGGCAGTTCGCCGTCGTGACCGCGATCGCCCAGTGCCTCGGCCAGGCACTGCCGGATCGGTTGATGCTGGTGCGCAACCTGCTGGCGGTGCTGGCAGTGTTGCCGCTGCTCGGCAGCAATGCCACCTGGCTGTCGGCTTGGCACCAGCTGCTGGCGGTGCTCGTGGGCATGGGGACGGCCACGCTGGTGCAGTCCGGGCTGCGGCTGCCAGCCGACAGCCTGGGTGCCGACAGCGAGGGACACGGCAGTTCTGCGGCAAGCCAGCAGGAGGCGGAAGGGGGGCGCAGCCTCACCCAGCGCTTCGCCGATCCCTACTTCTGGCGCAAGCTCATCCTGTCCACCCTGGCTCTGAGCATCGGGATGGGCGTCGGCGCCGTCACCCCCAAGTATCTGTACTTCGGGGTGGTGCTCCTGCTGAACGACAGCCTGGGGGCCACCCTGCTGCGGGTGAGGGATCGAATGGTGGGCGTGAGCCTGGGGGTGCTGATGCCTTTGCTCGTGTTCGCCACCTTTCCGATCCATGCCCTGAGTGTGGCCGCGGTCATGGCTGGCACCACCGCCCTGATCGTGGGGCTGGGGTTGCAGCCGCACTTGCGGACGGCCCTGATCTCGAGCGGTGTCACCTATGTGGGCTATGGAGCCCTGACCGACTGGTACGTCCCCCACCGCTGGCTCGACTACCTGCTCGGATCCGGCCTGGCCCTGCTGGTCTGCCTGCTGGTGCGGCCCTACTCCGCTCTGCTGCGGTTCCGACGGCTGGCCCGTGCTGGGGAAGGGCTGACGGAGGCGTTGCAGGCGCTCCTGCCGAGTGCCCTGGAGGAAGCGCGGGTGCTCGGGCAGGAGTCGGAGTTCCGGGAGCTGCTTCGGCAACTGGGGCCAAGCCGTTCCCGCTGAACGTCCCCCTTCCTGCAGGCAGACCGCCGGACGGCAGCGGCCAGAGAAAGCAGCGCCAGAACCTGAGGCCGGAGCCATGGGTCCGTTCATCACTCCCATGCATCGGAGTGTTGCGATCGCCGCCGTCCTCCCCAACGCCCCCGCGCGCAGCCAGGTCCACCGTCGCGACATGCCAGGGAATCCCGGGCGACCCGAAGGTCCTGCCCAAAGCTCCTGTGCTGGCTGAGGGGGCTGGCGGTGGCGTGGGGGGAAGCCAGCGGCAGGGCGCGGGTCGGGCAGGCTCCCAACCGATCAGCCAGCCCAGGCTTCCTGCAGGAAGCGGGAGGTCAGAAGCCGAAATGGACTCGGCTAAGTTGCCGGATCGCCCCACCCCTCACTCCATGGCCGACACCCTCCCCCTGCTGCTGCGCGCCGCCCGAGGTGAGCAGGTGGAGCGTCCGCCGGTGTGGATGATGCGCCAGGCCGGGCGCTACATGAAGGTCTACCGCGACCTGCGCGATCGCCACCCGGGCTTCCGTGAGCGCTCCGAGAACCCCGATCTCTCCTACGAGATCTCGATGCAGCCCTTCCACGCCTTCCAGCCCGACGGCGTGATCCTGTTCTCCGACATCCTCACGCCGCTGCCGGGCATGGGGATCGACTTCGACATCATCGAGAGCAAGGGACCGATCATCGAGCCCGCCATCCGCACCCAGGCCCAGGTGGATGCCCTGCGGCCCCTGGATCCCGCCGAAGCGCTTCCGTTCGTGGGTGAGGTGCTCTCCCGGCTGCGCAGCAGCGTCGGCAATCAGGCCGCCGTGCTCGGGTTCGTCGGCGCCCCCTGGACCCTGGCCGCCTACGCGGTGGAAGGCAAGAGCTCCAAGACCTACTCGGTGATCAAGGCCATGGCCTTCCGGGAGCCGGCGCTGCTGCACCAGCTGCTGGGCCATCTCGCCGATTCGATCGCCACCTACGTGCGCTACCAGATCGACTCCGGCGCCCAGGTGGTGCAGCTGTTCGACTCCTGGGCCGGCCAGCTCAGCCCGATCGACTACGACGTGTTCGCCGCTCCGTACCAGAAGCGGGTGATCGATCAAGTCAAGGCAACCCACCCCGACACCCCCCTGATCCTTTACATCTCCGGCAGCGCCGGCGTGCTCGAACGGATGGGCCGCACCGGCGTTGACATCATCTCCCTTGACTGGACGGTGGACATGGCCGACGGCATCGCCCGCCTGCCCGAGCACGTGGGCGTTCAGGGCAATGTGGATCCCGGCCTGCTGTTCGGCACTCCCGAAGGCATCCGGGAGCGCATCTTCGACACGGTGCGCAAGGCCCGCGGCCGCCGCCACATCCTCAACCTCGGCCACGGCATCCTGCCCGGCACGCCGGAGGAGAACGCCCGGGTGTTCTTCGAAACCGGCAAGGCGGTGAACGAACTGCTGGGAGCGGCCGTTTGAGCCGGCCGGCCCGCATCCTGATCACCGGGGCCAGCGGCTGCGTCGGCCAGGAGATCGCCGAACGGCTCTACCGCACCAGCGATGCCCATCTGCTGCTGCTGCTGCGGGATCCAAGCAAGTTGAAAACGGTGCCGGTGGACGATCCGCGCATCACCCTGCTGGTGGGCGATCTGCGCGAGCTCGGCCCCCACGCCGGTGCGATCGCCAGCGCCCATCGGATCATCCACACCGCCACCGCTTGGGGCGATCCGGAACGGGCCTATCAGGTGAACGTGGTGGCGGTGAAGGAACTGCTGCGGCTCACCGATCCGGCCGTGCTGGAGCAGGTGATCTACTTCTCCACTGCAAGCATCCTCGATCGCCGTCTGCAGCTGCTGCCGGAGGCGGAGGCCTACGGCACCGAGTACATCCGCACCAAGGCCGAGTGCCTGCGCCAGCTCGAGGAGCATCCCCTGGCGAAGCGGATCGTGGCCGTCTTCCCCACCCTGGTGTTCGGCGGCCGCATCACCCCGGGGGATCCCCACCCCACCAGCTATCTCACCGCCGGGCTGGGCGAGGCGGTGCGCTGGCTCTGGCTGGCGAAGTGGCTGCGGGCCGACGCCAGCTTCCACTTCATCCATGCGGCGGACATCGCCACGGTGTGCGCTCATCTGGCCACCCGACCCCACCAACCCAACCCGGAACCGGGGCAGGGGGCAGTGCGGCGGCTCGTGCTGGGCCAGCCCATGATCACCGTGAACGACACCGTGGCCCGGCTGTGCCGCTGGCGGCGCAGCTGGCGCCCCCCCTTCGGGGTCGATCTGCGCGGCTGGCTGATCGAAGGGCTGATCAAGCTGCTGCGGATCGAGGTGAATGCCTGGGATCGGTTCTCGATCCGCCAGCGCCACTTCGTCCACGAACCGATCAGCCCGCCCGAGCGCTTCGGGCTGGTGAGCGTGGCCCCCACCCTTGAGGCCGTTCTCGAAGGCGCGGGCGTGCCGCATCGCGGTCCGCTGCCGCCGGCACAGCCCCCGGGCTGAGACCTGTCAGCGACAGCGGATCAGCGGAGAGGTGAATTGTTGCGAATCCGCCCGAGGGCTCCCGTAGATCACAGGCCGATCCCTATTTTGGTGCCGTCGACTGTGCCTTCCGGCACCCCCTCACGCACCCTCCCATGCGTCGTCTTCTTTCCCTGTTCGCTCTCTGTCTGGCGCTGGTGCTCGGTGCCGCCCCGAGCTTCGCCGCAGACTCCGCCCACGGCGCCCAGATCTTCTCGGCGAACTGCGCTGCTTGCCACATGGGCGGCGGCAACGTCGTGAACGCCGAGCGCACTCTCAAGCAGGATGCCCTCGAGGCTTATCTGGCCAACTACTCCGCCGGCCATGAGGCCGCCATCCAGACCCAGGTCACCAACGGCAAGAACGCCATGCCCGCCTTCGGCGGCAAGCTGAGCGCCTCCGACATCGAGGACGTGGCCGCCTACGTCGAGGAAATGGCCGCTAAGGGCTGGGCCTGATCCTTCCTTGATTCACGCCGAGGCCCCGGGAAACCGGGGCCTTTTTCATGGCAGCCCCCGCTCAGGGAAGCGCATCCAGGGCACGCCGCTCCGACAGCACCGCCAGATAGAGGGGTTCGGGCACGTCGCGGATGTCGTACTCCGAGGGCAGCACCCCGTGCACGTGCCGATGCACGACCATCCAGCAATTGCGTTCCGCGTCAGCAGCGGTGGCATCGAAGTTGCGCGATTCCTCCGCCAGGCGCCGGGTGAGGGTGGGATCGGGGGAGAAGTCGGACATCGACAACGGGCTGAGGGGGACAACACAGGGCGGACGTCGAGGGCAGCGGCCGATCCCGCCACCAGACTGGAGCCCATCTGCGCGCGCCCATCATGGCGATCCGGTTCCGCTGGCCGCCGATCCGCTGCGGGGCTCTGGCTCTCTCCGGGCTGGTGCTGGCATGGAGCGGCCTCGGCGGTTCGGGGGCCCGGGCCCAGGGGGCGTCGCCCAACCAGCCAGAGAGCATCCGCACCGACCGATTGCCGCCCCAGCCCTGCCCACTGGTGGTGCCCGCCGATCTGCCGGCCCTGCAGCCGCTGCGCATCGCACCCTCCCAGGTCGCCCGCAAGAACCGGCGCGGCTGCCTATCGCCGGCCGATGCCATCTACGGCCCCGATGGCTGTCCGGTAAAGCTGTGCACCAAAAGCGGCGCCTTCGATCTCCCTCCAGACCCCACGCTCTATAGGCCTGGCCCATAGGCCACCTGACACACCGCATTGAGCAGCTGGGCCTGAGCTGCGGTGGCGGGGACCTGACCGTTGAGCAGACCGGCCTGGCAGTTGGCCGCACCGATCAGGTTCTCGCCGCCGCCGAGGCTGTAGTTGAAGCTGACCCCTGCCGTTCCGACCGACTCCACCGAGCCGTAGTTGAGCTGATAGGGGGTCTGCGGCACCACAATGACCGTCGACTGGCGATCGGCCGCCTGGTTCACCAGGGAGGTGATCGCCACACCGGTGGCCAGGCCCGCCACACCCCAGGCGGCGGCGCTGCCCCCCCACCAGCCCCAGGAGGAAGGAGCCCAGCGGTACCAGCCGGCATTCCAGGGACGGCTGCCCCAGTAACCGCCGTTGGCCCAGGTGCCGTTCCAGCCGTGGTAATCGCGGTTGTAGAAGTTGTTGTTCACATTCACGTTCGTGTTGCGGTTGAACGTGTCGTTGTTCCAGCTCGGCCGCGCATCCGGGCCGTAGGCGGGGTGATAGCCGTCGTAACCCTGACGCCAGCCGTCGTTGCCGGAGTGGTAGGCACCGCCGCCGAAGTTGTAGTGACCGCCTCCATCGAAGCCCCCCCTGCCGCCGAAACCACCGCCGCCACCGCCGCCACCGCGGGCACTGGCGGGGACCGGCACCAGGGGCGCCAGCAAAACCGCAGCCAGCAGACTGGCAAGCGGACGACGCCAGCCAGCGGCCGGACGGAGAGCAAGGTAAGGCAGGGGGAGCATCACGAACTCCAGCGAGACCCCTTGGTAGCAACGCTTACAAGCGGCCGCAGCCGCTGCGGTCTGCGGCGGTTTGGCCGGTTCCCTCGCCAATCCGGTTCGGCGTCCCCATCCTGAGGGGGGAGGACCGACCCTGCCGGTTCGGTCGCCCCGCTGGGCCCCTCCCCGCCGGGGTCCATACGGTGCCATCAACACCCTCGCTCAGCGCTTCCGAGAGGAGGTCCCGCTCATGCATCCCACCGCCGAACTGTTCACCGAGAACGCCTGGGGCGCCGTCGTCGCCGCCCAGCAGCTGGCCCAGCAAAGGCGCCAGCAGCAGATGGAGAGCGAGCACCTGCTCGCCGCTCTGCTGGCCCAGCAGGGGCTGGCGGGCCGGATTCTGGAGAAGGCCGGCGTGGATGTCGGCACCCTCTCCCAGCGGGTCGATGCCTTCATCGCGGGCCAGCCCAGCCTCGGCGCCCCGCCCGACAGCGTCTATCTCGGCAAGGCGCTCAACACCGTGCTGGATCGGGCTGACGCCATCAAGAAGGAGTACGACGACAGCTACATCGCGATCGAACACCTGCTGCTCGCCCTGGCGGACGACGACCGCTGCGGCCGCCAGCTGCTCTCCCAGGTGGGCACCAGCGCCGCCAAGCTGAAGGAGGCGGTGCAGGCCGTGCGCGGCAGCCAGAAGGTGACCGACCAGAACCCCGAGGGCACCTACGAATCCCTGGAGAAGTACGGCCGCGACCTCACCGCCGCCGCCCGCGACGGCAAGCTCGATCCCGTGATCGGCCGCGACGAGGAGATTCGCCGCACGATCCAGATTCTTTCGCGGCGCACCAAGAACAATCCGGTGCTGATCGGCGAACCCGGCGTCGGCAAGACCGCGATCGTGGAGGGGCTGGCCCAGCGGATCGTCAACGGCGACGTCCCCCAGGCCCTGCAGAACCGCCAGTTGATCGCCCTGGACATGGGCGCCCTGATCGCCGGGGCGAAGTACCGCGGCGAGTTTGTGGAGCGGCTCAAGGCCGTGCTCAAGGAGGTGACGGCCTCCGAGGGTCAGATCGTGCTGTTCATCGACGAGATCCACACCGTGGTGGGTGCCGGCGCCACCGGCGGCGCCATGGATGCCAGCAACCTGCTCAAGCCGATGCTGGCCCGCGGCGAGCTGCGCTGCATCGGCGCCACCACCCTCGATGAGCACCGCCAGCACATCGAGAAGGACCCGGCCCTTGAGCGCCGCTTCCAGCAGGTGTTCGTGGACCAGCCCACGGTGGAGGACACGATCTCGATCCTGCGCGGCCTCAAGGAGCGCTACGAGGTGCACCACGGCGTGCGCATCGCCGACAACGCCCTGGTGGCGGCGGCGGTGCTCAGCAGCCGCTACATCGCCGACCGCTTCCTGCCGGACAAGGCGATCGACCTGATGGACGAATCGGCCGCCCGCCTGAAGATGGAGATCACCTCCAAGCCGGAGGAGATCGACGAACTCGATCGCCGCATCCTGCAGCTGGAGATGGAGAAACTCTCCCTCGGCCGCGAATCCGACACGGCCAGCCGCGACCGGCTGGAGCGGCTGGAGCGGGAGCTGGCGGAGCTGGCCGAGCAGCAGAGCGCCCTCAATGCCCAGTGGCAGAAGGAGAAGGGCGCCATCGATGAGCTCAGCGCCATCAAGGAGGAGATCGAGCAGGTGCAGCTGCAGATCGAGCAGGCCAAGCGCAGCTACGACCTCAACAAGGCCGCCGAACTGGAGTACGGCACCCTGGGCGAGCTCAACCGCAAGCTGGCCGAGAAGGAGGCCGAGCTCAGCGGGGCCCATCAGGGCAAGACGCTTCTGCGCGAGGAGGTCACCGAGGACGACATCGCCGAGGTGATCGCCAAGTGGACGGGCATTCCCGTGGCCAAGCTGGTGCAGAGCGAGATGGAGAAGCTGCTCCACCTCGAGGACGAACTGCACCAGCGGGTGATCGGCCAGCAGCAGGCGGTGCGGGCGGTGGCCGATGCCATCCAGCGCTCCCGCGCCGGCCTGTCGGATCCGAACCGGCCGATCGCCAGCTTCCTCTTCCTCGGCCCCACCGGCGTGGGCAAGACGGAGCTCTCCAAGGCCCTGGCCTCGCAGCTGTTCGACAGCGAGGAGGCGATGGTGCGCATCGACATGAGCGAATACATGGAGAAGCACGCCGTGAGCCGCCTGATCGGAGCCCCTCCGGGCTACGTGGGCTACGAGGAGGGCGGTCAGCTCACCGAGGCCGTGCGCCGGCGCCCCTACGCGGTGATCCTGTTCGACGAGGTGGAGAAGGCCCACCCCGATGTGTTCAACGTGATGCTGCAGATCCTCGATGACGGGCGCGTCACCGATGGCCAGGGGCGCACGGTGGATTTCACCAACACGATCCTGATCCTCACCAGCAACATCGGCAGCGCCTCGATCCTCGATCTGGCCGGAGATCCAGCGCGCCATCAGGAGATGGAGCAGCGGGTGAACGAGGCCCTGCGGGCCCTCGTCCGGCCCGAGTGCCTCAACCGGCTCGATGAGTCGATCATCTTCCACAGACTCCAGGCAGAGGAACTGCGGCAGATCGTGGAGATGCAGGTGAAGCGGCTGGCCCACCGCCTCGAGGAGAAGAAGCTGGGCCTCCAGCTCGAGCCCTCCGCCCTCGACTGGCTGGCGGGCGTGGGCTACGACCCGGTCGACGGGGCCCGTCCGCTCAAGCGTGCCATTCAGCGGGAGCTGGAAACACCGATCGCCAAGGCGATCCTGGCCGGCACCTACGCCC
>JBKDPV010000022.1:0-16133 GCA_046342315.1 Cyanobacteriota bacterium | reverse complement strand
GCCGCGGCCCGTCTCAAGCCTGATGAGGCCGCCCTGCAGGCCGAGCACGCCGCTGCGGGATTCGCGGCGACCTTGGTGCGCTTCCGCGGCGGCACCTGGCGGGTGGTGCTCACCCCCGAGCAGTGGGCCGCCTACGTGCGGCTGATCCTGAGGCAGTCCCCCCAGGGGACGGCGCTCCCTGATCTGCCGCCCAGTAGTGGAGGTGGAGCATGAGCCCCGAGCAGCCACCGACAGCGGGCGCTTGCTCAGAGGCGGGCACTGAGTCGCTGGAGGAGCTGCGTGCTGCCCCGACCCAGCAGGACGACGATGGCCAGCCCGTCTGGCCGGCTGCAGACCCCAGCAGGCCGGTGGGGAAGGGCAACCCGCCGCGGGGCCGCCGCAGCCAGAGCCACAAGCCCCGGGCCACCCACATGGAGGTGGAGACGCGCATCGCTGAGGCGCAGTTGTGGATCGCCCAGCGGCTGCCGTTGGCACAGATCAGGGAAAAAGCAGCCCAGAACTGGGGAATCACCAACATCAAAACGATCAGCCGTTATCTGGCGCTGGCTCGGCAGCGCATGGTGGAGGAGCTAATCACCGATCGGCGCCGCCACCAGGCTGAGCAGATCTTTGCCCTCAATGACTGCGCCAGGCGGGCGATGGACGCCGAGCAGTTCAACGCGGCGGTCGGCGCCTTCCGGGTGATTGCTGAAATCGGCGGCCTGCTGCGGGCACCGATCAAGCCGCCGGAGGCGAAAAGCTGATGGGCCGCATCGCCTCCACCCTGCGGCCGACAGCCAGCGTCACGACCGACGGAGGACTGCTGCTGGATCCCGCCACCGACCTCTGGGCTGACTGGGGCCTTTTGGGTGTTCCTGATCCCGACCGGGCGGCAACGACAGGGCAGGCGCTGCTGTTCCGCGACTTCATCCACAACGCCTTCCCCTCGTTTCAGTTCCACCGGCTGCCGGAGCTGCTGATCGACCTGCTGCAGCAGGTGGCTGATGGGCAGCTGACCCGGTTGATCGTTTGCTGTCCGCCCCGCCATGGGAAAAGCCAGCTGGTGTCCAGGCTGTTCCCCGCCTACTGGGTGAGCCGCCACCCCGAGCTGTTCTGCGCCATCGCCAGCTACTCCGGGGAGCTGGCGTACGCCCACTCCAGGGAAGCCCGCCACTACTACCGGCTCACCGGTCACGCCCTCTCCAAGGATTCGGCTGCTGTGGGCAACTGGCTCACGCCCCAGCGCGGCGGCTGCATCGCAGCTGGTGTGCGGGGGCCGTTCACCGGTAAGGGCTACAACCTCGGCATCATCGATGACCCCTACAAGGGTCCGGAAGACGCCAAGTCGGCCCTGCAGCGCGAGCGGCTGATCGACTGGCTCAAGAGCGTCTGGTTCACCCGCGCTGAACCCGGCCAGAGCAGCGATGGCCTGTGGCTGCCGGCGGCACAGGTGGTGGTGCAGACCCGCTGGGACCATCAGGACATGACCGCCTGGCTGCTCGAGCAGGAGAGCCAGGAGAACCCCGAGCACTGGACGGTGCTCAACCTGCCCGCCATCGCCGAGCCGATCAGCATCGCGATGCCGATTCCACCCACCTGCACGAAGGTCCCTGACTGGCGCCAACCGGGCGAACCGCTGTGCCCGGAGCGGGTGCCGCTGGAGGTGCTGCAACGCATCCGTACTCGCCTTGGCAGCTTCTGGTGGAACGCCCTCTACCAGCAGCGACCCAGCCCAGCCGAGGGCCTGCTGTTCCGCAAGGGCTGGATCCAGCCTCCGCTACTGATCGCCCCCGGCCAACCCCGCCGCTATGCGCCGCTGGTGCTGAGCTGCGACCTCAGCTTCAAGGACGGCAAGGACAACGACGCCTGCGGCTTTGCCCTGCTCGGTCTGCTGGAGCCGCAGCGACACCCGGCCGTTGATGCCCGGCGCCAGGGACTGGTCCTGGCCACCAATGCCGCCGGTGCCCATCGGCCTGGCCAGCACGCCAGCGATGGAGTGCATGCCCCGGATCCGTGGGCGGAGCTGCAGATCGAGGCGCTCTGGGCCCACCGCCAGCGGCTCGACCTCCCGGGAGTGATCAAGTTCCTGCTGGCGTCTCTGGCCTCACTGGAGCGGCAGGGCCTGCGCCCCAATGCGGTGCTGATCGAGGACGCCGCCAACGGCCCGGCGGTCTGCCAGCTGCTCCGGCGCCAGGTGCCCGGGCTGATCGCCATTCCTCCCAAGGGCAGCAAGGCTTCCCGGGCCCATGCAGTGGCTCCGTTGGTGGAGGCCGGCCAAGTGCGCTTCCACCGCCGCAGCGAATCGCTAATCGAGGAGCTGCAGGCCTTCTCACCCCGCGGTGGCATCGACGATCAGGTGGATGCCTTCTGCCAAGGGGTGCTGTGGATCGAGGCCCAGTTCTGGCGCGGCCGCGGGCACAGCTCGGCGCCGGTGCCGATGGTCTTCTCCCGCTGAGCCATGGCACGGGTCATCGCCTGCATCGCCTCGCGTCACGATCAGCCCCCCGCAGGGGGGCGGCCCCATGGCGGCAGTTCGGTTGCCAGCCAGCTGCACCTGCCGTTCCGGGCGCCTGTCGTGGCGAACTGCATGCCGCGGCGGCAGCGGCCGCCAAAGCCCCCCAGGCCGGCCTGCACCCAGCAGGCGGTGCAGCTGGTGCTTGCCTACCCCAGCCGCCCGCGTCGTCACCGGGCGATCAACCCCCATGCCGCTGCCAACGCCCTGGCGCTCCAGCACCGCGACATCGCTCAGACCGTGGCGGCCAACATCTCGCGCCGCACCGGCCACCCGCGGGAAGACCTGGAGCAGATCGCCATGCTCGGTATCCTCCAGGCAGCACGCCGCTTCTCACCGGAGCGTGGATCGTTCCGGCCCTATGCCCGAACCTATGCCAACGGTGAGGTGTATCACTACCTCCGCGACAAGGGCTTCCTGATCAAGGTGCCAGCCTCTTGGAGGGAGCTTCATGCCAGAGGGCAGAAATTGCTGAGGTTGGGGACGGCGCCTGCTGAAGTCCCCGAGCGGCTGGGGGTCAGTGCGGCGCGGTGGCGGGAGATTGTGGGGGCTTGCAGTCAGCGGGTGGTTGCGATGGAGGCAGTCGAACAGGATTGATATCTACTGTGACTGGCAGCCATCTGTTGACGCCACTCAACTACCTGATCAATTCAATCTCTCCCGGACGCCACGTCTTATCGAACCATGGTTGCAGCGGCCCATAGAGACGCAGAAGCGTATTCCAACCCTTGCCTGGGATGGTTTGCACCCAGTTGCTCTCTTTGCCGTCCGGAGGCTTTGGTCCGAAATAGATATCAACTGAGCTATCCGCATTGACTTGTAGGCCTTGGGTCTGGCTGCTGACCGCCGGCCACTGCTGGTCGGTCTGAAGCATCGAGCGGGTCTGATTGTCGTAGAGAATTACCGACCAGAAGTTGGCGACTGGAATATTGGGAGGCAATCGAAGCCTGTAGCTCTTTCCCCCGTCGAGAGGCCTGCCTTGAGCGTCGACAAATGCCGCCATATATTGAGAACCTTCTCCTACGGTCTTGGAATCCATAGCTGGCGTTACACCGGTTGCATAGAAGAAGAACCCGGCATAGCCATCCAAAAGACGTGCCCCGTTCTCCTCAAACTTGTAGCCGCCGATAAAACCTTTGCGCCATGCGCTTTTCGAGTCAGGATAGTAATAACCTTCAGGCGAACGCCAGCGATACATGATGGCGCGTGCTGTTGCATCACCTACCAAAGCCGCTTCGGCGAGTATCCTCTTCATCCTTTCATCGGGATTAAAGGGTTTTCCTTTCTGGATGCCGATCGATGCCCACAAGCCAAGGGTGGTTGGGTCGACTGACTCTGTCGGCTCCTGCTGAACCACCTTGTTGAGATAATCCCAGAACCTATGATCTGCTGGCGCGACGGTGTTAAAGTCTCTCCCTGATACGTTGATGAAACTCAACTTCGGTGGCTTGGCCGCCTGAGATAAACGGTAAATCCTTGTAAGTTGTTTCACCCGCTCCACTCCTGGCTTCGGATCGCCATTTTCAAGGAAAGTTCGCCAGGCTATCCAGTTGCTGTATGTCTGAGACCGAATAATGAAGTAGCCCTTGGGAACTTCACCCTTATAACCCGGTGGAAGAATCAGGTACTTGCCGCCCGCACCCTTATCCGGACCCACCATGCCGATATCAGTGACGAAGTGATACCACATATCGTTGAGCAGGCCGAGCACTTTTGGCGGCACCTCAACGACTAGCGGCCCCTCGCGGAGATCCAGCCAGAGCCAAGTATAGGGAGTGTTGTTATTTGGGGTAAGGAAGAGCGAGCGGGCATTCATCATGGTCTCAAAGATCGGCACCGTGGTGTTAGCCGGTCCTACTTCGAGAATTCCCTTGCGGTTTGCATACTGGCTCACCGGTGCCAGTCCAAGCAGGTAGGCCTGAACTGCCCGCTGAAAGTCCAGATTATCGTATAGCTTTTTGACGGAAGCATCATCAGGAAAGCCGTCGAAGAACTTCAATGTCCCCAAACGGCTTTCAACCTCTCCCGGTATTGCGATTCCAACCGGGATTTCAGTGGTCATTTGCATCTTTGGTGGCGTTTGTGCTTGCGCGCCGCCCATGGTCAGAGCGCATGCGAGCGCACTGACGGAGATTGCCAACATGCGCGTTGTTCCCATGCGTGTCTCCTTTGAAATGCTTTCGGTTGATTTGTCTGATTGCTTGCCAGCTGGTTTAGGGCCCGAATTTTTGGAAATCACGAAGTCGACCAGACTTCAATCCGAGAACCATTCGAGAGAATTCGGAGCCATATTCAGAAATGCTCGAGCAAGCATGGGTGCTTCGGTCAGCCACACCAGGCTTAGCGAGTGTTCATTGCTCCGGCACCATCTCTTCAATCACCCACACAATCGCTGCAGGTCTGGACATCCGGAAGGCAAGAGCAAGCAGCTCTAATCAGCACCTGTGCTTCGAGTTGCCGCGCTTCACACTGCTGCGATCTCAGCTCCCTGGACCACGCACTCCACTCTGATCGCCCTTCAGCCCTCCCTTCAGATCACCGCCGACTGCTGGGCCCTGCTCGCCGCGCCTGACGGCAGCAGTCGCAAGGATCACTACCTCCCCAAAGGTGAGCGGGAACCGGCAACCGCCTATCGCAAGCGCCTTGACGCCGCTCGCCCCTCGGGCTTCTTCCGTGATGCGCTGCGCACTTACGCCGGCATGCTCAGCCGGGGAAGCTGGGTCAGCCTCCCGGCCAGCCTGACCTCAGTGCTCACCGATGTGGATGGCCGGGGTACAGACCTGGGCGTCTTCCTAGCGGCCGCCGACCTGCTGGTTCTCCGCGATGGCGCCGCCTTGGTGCTGGTGCTGCCCCCGGATCACAGCTGGCCGAGTGAGGGCGATCGCCAGGAGGCCCTGCGCCGTGGTGATCGGCTGTCGTTGCCGCGTCTGCAGCTGGTTCCCCGGGCCAACTGCCTGAACTGGGAGCTGCCTGTCTCCTATGGCCTGCCGGGCCGGATCGTCTGGCGTGAGCCGCTGGATCGGCCCGCCAGCAGCGAGCCCGCTGGCCCAGAGGCGGCCGTGGCGGAGCAGATCAACACCCTCCTGGGCGATGCAGATGCCCCGGACCGCTGGCACTACCGCAGCCTGCAGCTGCTCACCACCGGCGACACCGCCAAGGGTTGGACCGCCAGGGGCGGGGCCGTAACGGGCCTGCAGCTGGCCCACCATCCGGTCTGCGCTGACCCTCAAGCAACCAGCGGCTGGCGTTGCGATGAACCTGTCGCCACCACATACGAGGGGATCCATCGGCTGCCAGCCTGCTGGTACACCTCCGATGGCTCGGCCTTCGGGGAGGGGGAGTTGCCCCACCTGGGCCTGGCGCATCAGTACCTCAACCACTTCCGCTGCAAGAGCGAATACGAGGAGCTCCTCTCCAGGACTGCTCTCCCTGTCGGCGTCAGGAAGGGGATGGTGGATGCCATGGGCAACAGCCAGGCCGGTCCGGTGGTGCTGGGCCCCAACACCTGCATGGACCTTCCCTCGGACGCATCCTTTGAGTTCGTGGAGATCCGTGCCCGGTCCCTGGCCGAGCACCGGGCCTGGCTGCAGATCCTTGACGACACCATGCGGCGCGATGCCCTGATCCCCTCGCAGAACCGCGGTGCCGCCCGCACCGAGATGGAGATCAGCCTCACCGCCTCCCAGAGCTATGCGCTGCTGCAGGCGATGGCGATCCAGAAGGCCTCGCTCTTCTCCACCCTCCTGCAGCACTGGTGCGCGCTGACCGGCGAAACCCTCACCCCGGGCGCCGGCCTGCAGGTGACGGTGAGCCCACTCACCCCACCGATCCAGCCCCAGCCCCAGGTGAAGGAGTGGATCGAGCTCTTCGACAAGGGGGTGATCAGCCGGGAGGAGCTGCGCCACCAGCTGGCGCTGGCGACGGCCAACGCCATCAGCAGCCCGACGCTCGATGACAGCCCGGCCACCAGGGCTGGGGAGGAGAGCCAGGCTCAAGGCGCTCACGAACCGGCAGCTGCTCAGCCCCCGATGGCCTGAACAACCTCCTCCAGGCTCACTCCGCTCTGGCTGGCCACGTCCTTGAGGATCTGCCTCAGAGTGCCAACCCGCATGGGCTTGTGGGCCGGGATGGTGAGGTGCTGTTGCCCATCGGCTGTTTGACGGCTGAGGCGCATGTGGCTGCCGCTCTGCCGGGTGATGCTGTACCCGTAGACCGCCAGTCGCTTCGCCAGGTCCGCACCGTTGAGGTCGCGGGGGATCTTCACAGGGCCAGCAATTCCTGGCGGACGTGATGCAGCCGGATCAGGGGTGGGGCTTCTCCCTCCTCGAAGTGGCAGTGCACGGCATCGCGGATCTCCTGGTGCAGCTCCTCCAGGCTGTCTGCCTCGGTGTGGATCGCAGCCCCCACTGCACTGGCCCGGTAGGAGCCGTCATCGGCCTCCTCCACGACAAACAGGATCTCGTTCATGGCTTGGCCTCCTGAGGGAAGTCTGGCAGCGATTCCTGGACCCTGGCCTGTGGCGGCAACAGGAAGCAGCTGCCGTTGCCGAATGAGCCAGACCCCGATCGCCTCGACCAACGTCTGGCGGGCTACGGATCTGGAAGCCATCCGCGTTGCCCTCTCGATTCCGGCCCGGCTGCCGGCAATCCGCGCCATCAACGACGCCATGGCGGATCTCGAGCAGCTCTACCCCGACGCCATCCCCACCGCCCGGCGGGAACGCGATGCCATCAGCGCCATCGACACCCAGCTGGCGGGGCTTGCTCCCGAGCAGCTGCAGGCGCCGATCGAGACCCGTCGAAAGGCCGTTCCCGCCGACGCCCTGCCTGAGGACGGCACCCTGCCGGTCAGGAAAGCGGACGTGATCGAGTACGACACCGAGCTGCTGCGGGAGGAGACGATCTCCCGCTACGGCGAGGGTCTCTCAATCGAGGCCGCCCTGCGGCGCCAGCGGGCCGGCCATGCCCAGGCGCTGCTGCTGATGCTTCCCACCCTGGCGGGCTGGAGCCGCGATCCGCAGCTCAGCGGCCAAGGCAGTGGCTTCACCGTGGCATTGGAGCGGGGCTGAGCCGTGACCAGCACCCCAGGGGCGGGGGCTTTGCCTCCTTCGGCGCTGCAGCCCTACGCCAACGCCCGCATCCTGCTGTTCTCCAACGCCATCCCCGGCGTGCTCGATTCCGAGCGCACCGGGCGCTTTTTGTTCGAGGGGTTCATCAAGCGTCTGCGCGGGATCTCCAGCAAGGAGAACTCACCCGGCGTCGATACCGGCGACTTCACCTACGAGGGCTACCTCACCCGCGGGGCGGTGCTGCCTGTGACGCCCTCAGGGCACTGGGACTGGCTGGCGGCAACCATCAGCTGGAGCACCTCCGGTATCAGGCCTGTTTCCAGCAGCACCCCTGCCCTGCTGGCGCCCTGTTTCGGTGCCGTCTGGCTCGGGCCGCTCTCGGAGCTGCGCACGCCCGGCCGGTTGCCCACCCCAAGCCGCGGGCAGTTCGCCGCTTTCTCGGTCACCGAGTTCGGCGGCCTCTACGGCGCCGGCGGCATCGGTTCGCTGACCCAACCCCTACTGGGCGAGCGGGTCCAGGCCGCGCTCAAGCCCAACCGGGTGGCGGTGGTGGGCACCGGCGACAGCCTCAACGTGCTGGCCGAGCGCCACGGCACCACCGTGACCACCCTGCGCAGCCTCAACCCCACCATCACTGCCCGCCCATCGGACCAGTTGCCGCTGGGGAGCTGGCTGTTCCTGCCCAAGCGCCGCGCCGCCGCCAACGCCGACACCAGCACGACCAGCCTGCCGGCTGGCTTCTACACACCGGAAACCCTGGCCACCTACCTGGGGGTGTCGCTCTCGACCATCTACAGCTGGAACTCCAGCGGCTATGGGCCTCCCTTCGTGAAGCTGGGCAACCTCGTTCGCTACACCTACGAGGACGTGGAGCTGTGGCTGGCCCGGCAGCTGGAGCTCTCGCGGGGCTGAGCCCTACAAGCGCTGCGGCCGCTTAGCCGTGTCGATCAGAAGGTTGTGCAGCAGCTCCTTGCTGCTGATCAGCAGGTGGGCCATCCAGGTGCCCGTCAGCTTCGGCTCGGCGACAAGATCGCCCCGGCACCGCCTCATGCCCTGCTCAATCTTGGCCAGCTCCCGGCCGATGTTGCGGACCATCGCCTCGGTGCTCTCGCGCGGTGTGGGCCGGGGCGGTGTCTGCATGGGCTCCACTCTGGGGCCCTGCGCCGGCATCCCTGGCAATAGGCGATGAGCACAGCCCGGATGGGGTGCTCACTCCACGACAGCCGCGATGGGTCATGGCCACTGCCACTGCTTCCTCCACCTCCAGTACCGCCGCTTCCAGCGGCCAGGGTGCTGACGACAATTACGCCGCCACCGGCCTGCCTGGTGAGGCCACGCCAGCCGGTGGTCCCTCGGGTGACTCCAACGCTGCTGGCGGCCAGGGCGGCACTGCTGCCAGCGGCGGCGGCGACAGCTCCAGCACTGCTGCTTCCGAGGCCGCTGCCTCCCCGCTGGACGACAGCCGCCTCACCGAGCCCCTGCGGGCTGAGCGGCGCAAGAGCAACCAGCTCGAAAAAGAGATCCGCACCCTGCGGCAGCAGCTGAACCGCTTTTCGGAGATCAACCCCGAGGAGTACGCCCGCTTGCAGGAGGCCGAACGCCAGAAGCAGATCCTCGAGCAGCAGATGGAGCTGCGTGAACGCCAGATGGAGGAGGCCTCCGCCCAGAAGGTGGCGGCCGTCGCCGCTGAGCGCGATGAGGCCAAGCAGCAGATCCTGCAGCTGCGAAAGGACCGCCTGCTGGAGCGTGCCTTCTCCCAGGCCGAGGGCCGCACTGGTGGGGATGCCAGGGGCACGTTCTTCGACATCTTCAAGGGGCAGCTGGGCACCTGCTTCCGCCTCAGCACCGGCGGCGATGGCAAGGACGTGCTCGAACCGCTCGACTCCCAGGGCAAACCTCTGCTGGGCGATGACGGCCGGCCGATGACCACCACCGAGTTCCTCGATCAGATGCGCGTGCATCCCGTCTACGGCTTCCTGTTCCAGCAGCGCGGCCCAGCCGGGATGCAGGCCGCCGGTGGGCTGACGGTGTCTGGGATCGGCAGCAACGGCGAGCCGATCAACCCCCAGGCGATGTCGGCCTCTGAGCTCTACCGGGCGTCCTTCGCGGTCAACGGCCGCGGGGCTCGACGCTGAGACCAGCTGATGGCACGGCGGCCCCGCAGCTTCTACGCCGAACTCTCCTTCCGGCCGCCGGAGCCGGTGGCGGCTGCCGCCCGTCGTGCCCTGGAGCGCCGGGCCCAGCAGCCGCCCTCCAACCGGGGCATGACGCCGGTGGGGCTGGCGCGAGCCCGGCAGCTGCTCCATCGCCAGGAGCTCTCACCGCAGACGATTGATCGGATGTTGAGCTACTTCGCTCGCCACGAGGTCGACAAGCAGGGCTCCAGCTGGGAGAGCTACGGCAAGGGCCGTCAGGCCTGGGATGGCTGGGGCGGTGACCCCGGCCGCCGCTGGGCCACGGCTGTCGCCAGACGGATGGATGCGGCGGAGCAAGCAGCTCAGCGCTCAACCAATCCACCGCGCCGCCGCTGACACGCGAGTCGATCAACCCCGCAACTGCCCGGAGCCTGGAAAACACCGCCGGCCAAACGATCAACACATCAAAAGGGGAGAAAGCAACACGAAAAAAATCGAAAATTCTCCTCGTATTTCGCGTTTCAAAATCAGCTCCCTGCAACTCCTTGGAGAGCCCCGTAGCTCCTCATAGAAGAACGCAGACTCGGGGGGTATTCCCCCTGTTTCAAGGAGCGGCGCAGGGTGCCTCGGAAATTTTTCAGGTTCTGGGAAATCCCTCGTCTCAGTCCCTGCTGTCCTGATCGGCCACCAGCAGCAGGCCGCCCATGATCGCCAGGTTCTTGAACAGCTGAATCCGCTCCATCTTGTCGGCCACATCGCCGTGGAACAGCAGGGTGGTGGGCACCAGGAACACCAGCAACAGCACCGCTCCGAGTCGTGCTTTACGGCCGCTGATCACCAGGGCTGAACCCACCGCCATCAGGGCCATCGCCGCCACCAGCAGCACCGGCGCCAGTGGCAGTCCCTTGGCGGCAATGGCGCCGGCCACACCGGCAAAGCCCGTCAGCTTGCCGATCACGGCATGGATGAACACCAGGCACAGCAACACCCGGGCGATGCGGTTCAACAACGAGGGCTGGTGGCTCTGCTGGCTCATGGCGGCGAGGTCTGCTGCGGGCATTGTGTGGCCGGTGGCCGGGGTCCGGTTGTTGCTCGCCCGTCGGGCAGCGAAAAGCCCCGGGGGCCCGCGGGCCCACCGGGGCAAGGGGCCGGAGCCCCTGGCGGCTCAAAGCACCGCCACGGTGCCGAGCCGCTTGGCCTGCAGCTTGCGGGCGAGCTGATGGGCCAGCTGGGCAGGAATGAAGCGGGGCGTCTTCACGGGGCGGCCACGGCGGCCATAGAAGACCACATGGCGCTCGGCATCGGGCGACTTGATCCCGCCGGGATAGACGAACACTGCCAGCTGGCGGATCTCGCAGCGGGGAGAGAAGGAGGCCATCACGAAGGAGGCGAGGGACACCCGCGTCAGGCCTCGGCTGTATCGACCCGGCAGAACTTGATGGAAACCCCCATCCATAGGTTTGCAGGAGCTGGATCAGGTCCGGGGCGAGACGGCCGGGGCAGCGGGCTCCCCTTCTTCCCCTCGCCGACCGTGAGGCCTCCGGCCCCCGCTCGTGCTGAACCCCCGCCAGCTCGGTCGTTGGGTCGGCTTCCGGTGGATCGGTGGCCTGCCGATTCCGCTGGGCTTCCTGGGCTGTCTGGCCGGAGGTCGCGACCAGCAGAAAGGCAGGGCCCTGGGGAGCCCCGCCGGCTGCTGGCCCTGGCTCTCAGAAGGGCAGCAGTGCCTCCAACTCTGGATCGACCGGCACGGCCGGGGCGGCTGCTTGCTGCTCGAACAGCACCTGGGCCGCCAGCTCAGCCAGCCGTGGCCAGCGCTCGCTGCAGAAAGCCAGATCTTCCAGCACCTGCCAGGAGAACTGCTGCAGCTGAGCTTTGCGGGACAGAGGGGCCATGGGAGGGCTCCGCGTAGGACCCCTCAGCCGGCGGGGGGCGGGTCAAGGGCCCGTCCACGACTGAGATGCGGAGCGCAGCGCAGCCAACGTCCACACCGGCGGGCTCGTATCACCCTTGACGCGCCCCCCGACCATGAGGAGGGCCGGAGCGGAGCCCGTTCAGGAGCTGGTGGCTGTATCGCCGCCGCGCTGCTCACTCCCCATGGCAATAGGCGGTGACGTGATCTGGGGCCGGACCCCGGGAGTGCAGCACCGATGGGCCTCACCCTGATCGAGGCAGCCAAGTACGAGACCCGCCTGGAGCATCTGGCGGTGATCAAGACCTTCGCTGAGGGCGAACTGCTCAGCTGGCTGCCGTTCATGAACATCGCCGGCGGCGGCCTCTTCTACTCCGTCGAGAAGGAGCTCCCCTCGGTGGGCTTCCGGGCAGTGAACGAGGGCTACAAGCAGAGCTACGGCGTCGTCGACCCCCAGTCGGAAGCCGTGCATCTGTTCGGGGGGGATGTGGATGTGGACCGCTCGATCGTGGACCTCCAGGGCCCTGAGGCCCGAGCTGCGCAGACCGAGATGAAAGTCCGCTCGATGCGGCTGACGCTTGAGGCCGCCCTGATCAATGGCGATGCCACCGCCAGCCAGGGCCGGGGCTTTGACGGCCTGGCCAAACGCCTCGCCCCTGGCAGCGAGATGGCGCTGAACAACGGTGGTGGAGCACTCGATTTCGACAAGCTCGATGAGCTGATCGATTCGGTGAACTCTTACGGCGGCAGGAAGTACCTGGTGATGAGCAAAGCGATGCGCCGCCAGCTCAATGCCCTCGCCCGCCAGACCGTCGGCCAGGGCGTTTACAACGTGAGCACCAACAACCTGGGGGTGATGGTGCATCACTATCAGGAGTGCCAGATCCTCACCGTTGACCGCGATGCCCAGGGCCTGGAAGTGCTGGGTTATGGCGAGGCGGGCGGCACCAGCTCGATTTACTGCTGCACCTTTGGGGATCAGGCGGTGACCGGCCTGCAGGGTCCGTTCCAGGGCCGCTACGGCATCTCGGTGCGGGACCTCGGAGAGGTGCCTGATGCACCGGTGTTCCGCACCCGGATCGACTGGTACGTGGGCTTTGGCGTGATGCACCCCCGCGCTGCTGGCCGGCTGCACAGCATCGCCCCCATTACCTGAGGGGCCAGGGCCCCTTTGTGACTGGGCTGGGGCTGCGTCGGCTGGCCCTGCTCCGACCTCGACCACTGCTGTTTCTGCTCCTTCCGTTCTGGAGAACGACCGATGACTCCGCTCAAGGCCAACGCCCTCCTCGATGCCGCCACGGTGCTGGTGGGCTGGACCAACCGCTCCGCCACCCGCGACACCGAGAAGGTGTTCACCAGTGGCGAGGTGGTCAAGCTCAACACCAAGCTCGATGCCGCCTCCCGCTTCTCGCTGCTTGTCTCCCACCCCGGCCACACCGCTGCGGTGACGGTGGTGTTGCACCTGGCGCCCGAGCTGCGCGATGGCACCCGCGGCACCTTCGTGCCGGTGGCCACTGTTGCCGTGCCTGCCGAGGGCGGCCGGGTGGAGGCCTACATCTCAGGCCACGACATCCTTCTCGATGCCGCTGATGCAGACAACGCCGACCTGCCGGCGCTCTGCTTCGCCAAGGCCGTCGTCACTCCCTCCACGCCTCAGGGAATGGTCGTCGGCCTGACCGCCACGCTGCCGGCCTGACCATGAGCCAGCCACCCATGACCGGGCACCAGAGCCAGGGGCTCATCGCCCAGGGGCCCCTTCCCGCCGGGATGCTGCGTATTCAGCAGGGCAGCCAGGAGCGCTACGTCTGGCCGGTGCATCTGCCGGGCTGGCTGGGCCTCGGCTGGCGGGTAGCCGGAACGGATGCCAGGGCGGATGCCAGGGCCGAGGCCACTGCCGTTACGCCCTCGGATGGGATCGCCGCAGTCGAGTCGCCGACTCCCATCGCCGCGACCGCTTCTGGGCTGATTGAGCAGGACGATGCAAAACCTGCATCAACCCGCGGCCGGCGCGGCAGGCGCCGCAAAGACGAGGCTCAGCCCGAGGCACCTGCTGACACCGGCGCCAGCACGATCAACGACGGCAGCGATGCCGTTGCTCCTGAGCCCAGCAGCGAACCGGCACAGCACAGCGAGCCTCCGGCTGCAGCCATCGAGGTGCCCAATCCCGACACCACTGCGGAGGCCCCAGTGCTCACTGCCTTGCCCGATGACCTCTTCTCTGACCCGTTGATCTGATCCCCAGCCATGCCCTACCCGCTGCCCGAACAACCCTCCACGGTGGGCGGGGCACGGGTGCGGCTGCTCCCCCCACTCGGCTGTCCCGGCACCGAACAGTGGGTGCTGCCGATGGAGTTCGGCCGCTGGGAAGAACTCGGCTACCGCAAGGGGCCGGTGCCGGCGAACGACCTGGAGCTGTTCTGGCTGCCGGCCGATCGCCGCTGGAATGAACCGATCGCTTCAGTGGCGATCGAGCTTCTGATCAACCCGCGCCAGAGCATCACCGCGCCGATCTCCGTGACCTGGGGGGACGGCAGCAGCGATCTGCTGCCCTGGCCCGCCACCTCCCGCACCGCACCGCGGCTGCGGCACGTCTACGCCCACCGGGCTGATGTGAGCGTGCAGGTGCAGCTGGGAATGCTGATCGCCACCCTTCCCGTCGCCCTGGTGGGCTGCCCCGTGCCGCCCCAACAGCTGCTGAACAACCGCGATGGCGGTGGCGGCACCAGCAGCAGCACCATCCAGCCCCTGATCCCCAGCGGCGGCATCACCGGTGAGCCCTACGACGGTCGCCATGCCGTGGTCTGGCGCCTGCGCCTCCACCCCAACGGCGGCCTGGGCTTTCTGCCCGATCCCAGCAGCGGCGAGCCGGCGCTGGCGGTGGTGCAGGAATCGGGCGTCGGCAGTCGCGCCACCCGCTGGTACTCCGGCGATGGCGCCCCACCGACCGGGGCGGCGGCCCCCCTGCAGCCGCCACCGGCGGTGGGCGACTTCTACCTCGACCGGCTCACCGGCCAGGTCTACGAACTCTCCGCCTGATCGATCTGTGCCCGAGCTCAACAAAGGCCTGGCCGAGCGGGTGGAGGTCTTCACCCGCGCCACCAGCGATGCCCTGCAGAAGGCGGTGGGCGATGTGCTCGATGCCCGCAATCCCTGGCAGCTGCTCTACCGCCTGTCGCGCATCGTGCTGCTCGGCCTGGTGCTCTACACCGCCTGGCTGCTGATCACCCTGCAGCCGGATCTTGCCAAACGGTTCAGCACCACCCCGCCCCAGACCCTGCAGGAGCAGGTGGCTGCCCATCAGGGCCAGGTGCAGGCGTTGCTGCGCACGGCGATCGAGACCACCGGCGATGGCCTCCACACCCTGGCGCTGCTGCAGTGGGATGGCGGCAGTGGCGCCACCGTGCTGGTGGCTGCGGGGCGGCTCAACCAGCAGGGACTCGCCGCGGACCAGGAGCTGCTGCTGGGGGTGGAGATGGCCGGCGCCCTGGGCCATCTCGCTCTCGGGCTTTGCGCCAGCGAGCAGCCGGAGGCCCTCCCCCTCACCCCAGACCCTGCGGCTTCCCCCAGCAGCAAGGCCACGGCAGCGCTGCTGTGCCCGGTGGGGTGCGGCACCCGCAGCCGCCAGCGTGCCCTGCTGCTCAGCATCTACGACAAGCGAGCAGAGCGATCGCCCTCCGCTGCCGAGGCCGCTGAACCGGAGCGGCAGCGCCAGGAGGAGCTGCTGCTGCTTGCCCGCCGGCTGGGGGAGCTGCTGGCTGATGACGGTCCTGGCGGCGCCTCTGGCGCGGGCCATGGCAAGAGTCAGTGATCGCCGCTTCTCGCTGCCGTGGCCCTGTTCTGGACCCAACTGGCCTCCCTGCTCGGCCCCCCAGGCCAGATCGGTCCGCCGGGACCCCAGGGCGCAGGCGTGCCGGCCGGGGGCAGCACCGGTCAGCTCCTGCGCAAACGCAGCGCCGCGGACCACGACAGCGAATGGGTCACAGCCCCCGCCGCTGATCCCCTGTTCATCCAGGCCAGCCCGCCCAGCGCCGAACAGCTGGCCGGCGCCTCCCGCTACCAGTGGTGGGACACCAGCGGCGGGGCCCTCACCCTCTACATCGAGGACGGGGTGAACTGATGGCACTGCGCAATGCCTTTGACGAGCTCGCCCTGGAGTCCACCCTCCAGTCGCTGCGGCTCGCGGTTGCTGCCCTGACCCGCACCATCGGCCTGCTCACACCCGATGCGGCCGGGCGGATGCGGGTGAGCCTGGACGCCGCCCCAGCGACCGTTGCCGCCACCCAATCCGGCACCTGGACCCTCACCACCCTCACCAACCAGAGCCAGGTGGGTGGCTACAGCGCCAACGATCAGATCCCCGCCCTGATGCACCTTTCGGCCGATGGGCTGCGGCGCAACATCACCGTGAGCTGAGGTGAGCTGAGATGCCCATCAGCAACGGCAACCGCAAGATCCTCGATCTCAAGCGCTGGGAGTTCTGCACCCCCGCGCCCAGCGCTACGGCCGCAGGCCACTTCATCGTCTCCAGCC